>CACMRG010000013.1 GCA_902616005.1 uncultured SAR116 cluster alpha proteobacterium | reverse complement strand
ACTAATACAGATGAGAAATTAAAAAATGGTGCAGTTGGTGAAATAATGGTTAGACCTAAAATATCATTTGGCTTCATGCAAGGTTATTTAGGTATGCCAGATAAATCTTTTGAAGCTTACAGAAATTTCTGGTTTCATACTGGTGATGCAGGTTTTTTTAATAAAAAAAATCAATTAATATTTGTTGACAGAATTAAAGATTGTATAAGAAGAAGAGGTGAAAACATATCTTCTTATGAGGTCGAGCAAGCTTTTTTAAAAATTCCTCAGATTGCTGAGGCAGCGGCATTCGCCGTGCCTGCAAAAGATCATGGACAAGAAGATGAGGTTATGGTTGCTTTAATGATAATTAAAGGATCAAAAATTGAATACTCCAAATGGATAAATAAAGTAAGTGCTGACCTGGCAAAATTTGCAATACCTTTATATTTACGTGTTATGAAAAATTTTCCAAAAACACAAACAGGTAAAATTATTAAGCATTCATTAAGAACTGAGGGCATTACAAATGATACTTGGAAAAATAATCTTTAATTGCTACTCTTTAACTATGAGAGAAGTATTATGACTAATAACTTTACAGGGTGCTGGCCAGTCGCACCAACACCATTTAAAGAAAATGAAGATTTAGATCTTGAGGGAATGAAAAGAGTTTTAGATTGTATGATTGATCAAAAAGTTGATGGCATTTGTATTTTAGCAAATTATTCGGAACAATTTTTGTTATCTGACGATGAAAGAGAAATTTTAACAAAACTATGTATTGAACATGTTGCTGGAAAGGTTCCAATAATTGTAACTGTAAGCCATTTTTCTACAGATATTGCGTTTAAAAGAGCTAAGTTAGCAAAAGATGTTGGAGCAAATATGGTCATGATGATGCCTCCATATCATGGTGCTTTGTTAAAAGGAAATGCTAACCAAACTTTCGAACAATTTAGAAAAGTGAGCAAAGCTGGAATAACAATTATGGTTCAAGATGCCCCTTTATCTGGAGTTGATCTTTCAGTTGACCTTCTAGTAAAAATGGCAAAAGAAATAGAGCATATTAAATGTTTTAAAATAGAGTGTGCACAAGCAGCAAACAAACTAAGGGCATTAATTGATAAAGGTGGGAGTGCTATAGAAGGTCCATTTGATGGTGAAGAAGGAATAACATTATTTGCGGATTTGGAAGCTGGCGCAAAAGGAAATATGAGTTCAGCTATGTTACCAGATTTGATAGGACCTTTGGTTAAAAATTACATTAAAGGAAATAAAAAAGAAGCAGAGAATGAGTATAATAGGGTCCTTCCACTCATAAATTATGAAAATAGACAGTGTGGATTTAGAGCTACCAAAACAGTATTTAAAGAAGGCGGAGTAATCAAATCAGACGTTTGCCGTCATCCAATCCCAAGTTTGGATGAAAATACAAAAAAGGGATTATTAGATTTAGCAAATAATTACGATTTAATTGCTATGAAATGGGGATTATAATTATAAGGAGGCTTTTATGCCATATTCATTAGATGAGTTAGCTAAAGATATTAAAGGTATTTTAAAAGATCATGGCATTCAAGAAGGTTCAGATAAAGTTTGTTATTATGTTCAAAAAGCATTAATGGATCAAAATTTTATTCAAAATAATTTAAAAGATAGAGATGACCAAAACCCAAGAGAAATTCTTTATGAAGATCCTGAGCTAGGGTTTTGTGTTTGTGGTCATGTGTATAATCAAGAGGCTAACGGGTCACCTCACGATCATGGATCAAGTTGGGCTGTATACGGTCAAGCTGCTGGAGAAACAGAAATGACAGAGTGGGAAATCGTAAAACAAGAAAATGATATTAAGCTCGTTAAAGAAATAAAAAAATATGTAATGAAACCAGGTGATGTTAAATTTTATAATGTTGGCGATGTTCATTCGCCAATAAGAAAAGAGCCTGTAAGACTGCTTAGAATTGAAGGAAAAAATTTGGATAATGTAGAAAGGTCAAAAATTAAAGAACTTTAAATCTAATTATTTCTTCTTCGTCCATATGATTTAATAAGTCTTTTTCCCAACTTAAGTAAGCCAAGGCATGAGATCTATTTCCAAGGTGCCTTTTGTAGGTATGATAAACAAAATCTATACAAATTTCTTTTTTCATAAAAGTTTCTTTTTTCGTACAAAATTCGCTTAATCGTTTAAAATTTTGATCAAATTTATAAAAATATATTGAAGTTTTATATTTAGATGTAATGTCTTTATAAATTAATTCTGCCTTAGATAAATCATTATAAATTATCAAAAAATCCTTGTTTCTATTAAAGTTATGAAATCTTAAGTTTGCTCTATTTATCCACTTAGATCTTTTTATATGAGTTTTTTTAAATTTATGACTTGTTCTAATATCTAACAAATTCAATTTTAAAAAATGAGTTAAATTATCATTTTCAACAATTTTTGATTTTGGAATTGTAAATTTTTTTTTCTGATCAAAAAAATTTTTTAAGTAATTGATATCATCGTCAAAAATATAAACATCAAAACCCATTTGTTTCAGCCAAGAGGCTGTTAATGAAGCACGTAATAGTTCTCCATCATCAATCAAAACAATTTTACCATTTAAAACTCCAACAAAACTATCAGTAGCTTGTATAAGTTGTCCACCGGGTGCATGCTTCAAATACATTTTATTTTCAGAAAAATTTTGATTTGCAGTTACATTAAATATAAAAGTATTTTTTGTTTTTTCTTCAAGGAAAGAATTTAGTGTTCTAAGGTTAATTTTTTTTAAATTAAATTTATTAATAATATTATTTGCTGAATTTTGATACTTACTTTTTTGAGATTTAATTTTATCTAAGTTTAATGCTTCTGTTTTATTGTTTTCAAGTTTGTATCCAGATAATGTCCAACCTTGGGTTCCATTCTCAAGAGCTCTGACTTTATTTTTAATACCAAAGTTGATTAAATTTTGCGCTCCGATTATTGAACGAGTTCTACCAGCACAATTGATAATTATTTCTGTTTTATCATTAATTTCATTTTGAATTCGTAAGGGTATTTCCATATTAGGACAACATACACCTGTTGGAATATTCATTTTTTTAAATTCTTCAAAAGGTCTTCCGTCAATAACAATGATATCATCTTTTTTGTTTATTTTTTTTCTTAGTTCTGAAGGTTTAATATGAGGAGTATTTTTTTTTAACTCTACTAATTCACCAAAAGCTTTGCTTGGAACATGTATTCCTTTAAATAAAAAAAAACCAGCTTTTTTCCATCCAAAAACTCCATTCTTAAGAATTTGAATATTTTTATATCCAAGATTGGATGCAATTTCTTCAACTATTTCAGACAAACCGTCATTGTGATCCATTAAAATTATTAACGTTTCTTTACTTGGTATAAGATCAATAATCCTGATTTCAAAAATACTATATGGAATTGATATTGAAAAAAAAGGGTGTCCATCTGTATGTTGTCCAATTTCTCTTATATCAATTAAAGAGAATTCAGATTTGCCTGCATACAACTTTTTAACGTCTTTTGCTTTAATATATTTTTTCACTATACTTAAAATAATTTAAATTTTTTTCCATATTAGAGGATAAAATGAATGAGTACAATGTTGGTGACTTAATATCAGATTTTTTATTTGAGAATGATTTGAAGACCGTTTTTGGTGTTGTTTCAGTCCATAATATTCCCATTTTGGATGCTATTGCAAAAAGAAATTTAATTAAATTTGTGCCAACGAGAGGTGAAATGGGAGCAGGTCATATGGCAGATGGTTTTGCTAGATCTTCTGACAAAGTAGGAGTTGTTATTACAAGTACTGGTCCCGGAGCAGCAAATGTTGTAGGGTCTCTAGTTGAAGCAAGATTTGCAGGAACTCCGTTACTTCATATAACTGGTCAAACTGCTACCGAAAATTTGGATAAAAATCAAGGTACTGTTCATGATGTTTCAAATCAACTTGAAATGATGAAATCTGTTTCAAAAAATGCTTATAGAATATCATCGTCTAAAAATGTTTTAGAGGTATTTGAAAAAGCTCTAGAAGAGGCTATGACGCCTCCAACAGGCCCAGTATCAATTGAGGTTCCAATAGATGTTCAACGTACAATTATTAATAGGAGAGAAATATTTAATAAAGTAATTGTGAACGATAAAAATATCTCTTTAGGAAATTTGAAATCATTAGATCTTATCGAAGAAGAAATTAGAAAATCAAAAAGAAAAATATTATGGATTGGTAATGGTGGAAAAAAACTTACCTCTGAAGTTGAAAAGTTTATTGATTTGGGTTTTGCGGTCATAACAAGTACTCAAGGAAGAGGCGTTATAGATGAAAATCATGAGATGTGTTTAGGTTCATTCAATGCAATTCCAAAAGTTGAAAAATTTTATTCTTCTCTTGATTTAATGATTGTTGTTGGAAGTAGATTAAGAGGACATGAAACAAAAGATATGTCATTAAAACTACCTGATAACCTTATACAAATTGATATCGATCCAAATGCAGAAAATAGAACTTATCCCTCAAAAATATTTCATTTAGGTGATGGAAAAAAGGTTTTAAAAAATCTTTTTGAAAGATTAAATGATATAAAAAATATAGATAATAATTGGATACATGAAGTGAAATCTTTAAAAAAAGAAATCAAAAAAGATTATAAAGAATTTCTTAAAATTTACGGAGAATTCCCTGAAATAATAGAGAGAAATTTACCTAAAAACGCAAGATGGATTAGAGATGTAACCATATCCAATAGTACTTGGGGAAATAGGTTAATGCCAGTACAAAAATGGTATCAAAACATTTATCCAGTTGGAGCAGGGATAGGCCCTGGAATGTCTCTTGCAATTGGTGCTTCTGTTGCAACAGAAGAAAAAGTAAAATCAATTGCTATGTGTGGTGATGGCGGGTTTATGTTAAATGTTTCTGAATTATGGACAGCAGTTGAAATGAACAGCAATATAATTTTTATGGTAATGAATGATAAAGGTTATGGAGTTATAAAACATATTCAGGATAGTTTATATGAAGGAAGAAGAAATTTTGCTGACTTACAAGTCCCAAATTTCAAAGATCTTGCAGATACTGTTAAGATGAAACACTTAATTGTAAAGTCTTCAAGCGAATTTGAAAATATTTTAAAAAAAGCATTTAATTTACCTGGCCCTGTATTATTGGAAATTGATATAAATAGTATTGGGGAATTACCAAGATATTTTATACCACCACCTTTTACAGAAAAGTAAAGATTACATGGATCTTCTTTATATCACTTTTCCAGAAGAGTTATCTGAGTTTAGTATTATTTTTCTTATTTTCTCAAGTATGTTCACTTCTTTTATATCTGCAGCATTTGGTATTGGAGGAGGGGCTGTGTTTTTAGGTTTGTTAGCAATATTCCTAAATCCAATAGCTTTACTGCCTGTTCATGGTTCTGTTCAAATTGCTTCAAATTTTGGGAGAATGCTTCTTATGATTAAAGATGTTTACAAAAAACCCATTTTACCTTTTTTTATTGGAACTATTATAGGGAGTTTATTTGGAGGCTATACTTTTATTCAGTTTCCAGGTTGGTTTATTCAGTTGATTGTAGGTTTTTTTATTTTGTGGACAGTTTATGGAAAGATACCTGCAATTAAATCAAGATACATTATTATAGGAGGAATTTTTTCAAGTTTTTTAACTATGTTTTTTGGAGCTACTGGTCCTTTTATTGCTGGTATGGTTAAGACGATGAAATTAAATCCACTAAGTCATACGGCAACTCATTCAGCGCTGATGTCAATGCAGCATTCTATAAAAGTTTTAGTATTTGGATTTATGGGATTTAGTTTTTCAGATTACTTTCATATCATTTTATTGATGATAATTGCAGGTTTCATAGGTACATATATAGGTAAAAAAGTTTTAATTAAATTTGGTCAAAAGTACTTTAAGACATTTCTTAACTCAATTTTAACAATTATTTCAATATATTTAATACTAAATGGATTTTTAAATTATGATTTTACTTTCTCTTCATAATTAATGAATATATGTATGGTCCACACAATCCCAAAAATGCAAAAATTAAAAACATTAGTGCAAGAGGTTGAGTAAAGATCATCCACCATGCTCCATCAAACATTTTTAGAGAATGTTGTAAATTAGTTTCAACCATTTCGCCAAGAATTAAACCTACTGCTATTGGAGCCACAGAGAAACCATGTCTTCGAGCAAAAAAACCAATTACTCCAAAAATTAAAGCAAGCCAAACATCTAAGAGTTGGCCTTGGAAAGCATATGCACCAATAACAGAAAGACCAAAAACAATTGGCCATAATATAGCTGTAGGTACAAGTGAAACCCTGGCAAATAACCTGGCAGCATATAGACCCATTAACATAAACATAATATTTGCAAAAAACATTGAACCAAATATTTGATAAACTTTTTCAACTTGTTCTGTAAACAAGTACACACCTGGTCTTAAGCCATGCACCATTAACCCAACTAATATGATTGCAGTAGTTCCACTGCCAGGAATGCCTAAAACCATTGTTGGTACCATCGCACCACCAGTTGCAGAATTATTTGCTGCTTCAGCACCTGCTATGCCTTCAATAGAACCTTTTCCAAATTCTTCTTTATTTTTTGACCATCTTCTTGCTTCGGAATATCCAATCATTGATGCAACAGTGGCACCTTCTGCTGGTAAAACACCTATAAAAGTCCCAATTCCACAAGATCTCAAAATTGTCTTCCAAATTTTCTTATAATCTTCTTTTGTTGGCAGTTTGACAGCTTTCATACTTACAGTATTTACAATTTTATTAACAGTTTTTGATTGAACTAAAAGTTCTGAAATAGCAAAAAGTCCAATAAAAATTGGAACAAAATGAATGCCCTCATAGAGTTCGTAGTTACCAAACATAAATCGTTCAATTCCTGTAACTCGTTCTGCTCCAATTGTTGATAACCAAACTCCAAATATTCCACCTATTAGATTTTTAACGGCTCCACCAGCACTAATACTCGCAAGCATTGATAATCCAAAAACTGTTAAGGCAAAATATTCAGGTGATCGAAATTCGTACGCTACTCTAGCTAACAAAGGTGCTGCAAAACACAAAACTATTACAGAAAATACCCCACCAACGGTACTTGAAATCACAGCAATACCCAACGCTCTTCCCGCTTCGCCTTTTTGAGCAAGAGGATATCCATCAAATGTTGTTGCCGCAGCCGCAGAAGTTCCAGGTGTATTAATTAAGATAGCAGTTATTGATCCAGCAAAAGTTGCTGAGACATAAATTGTTGCAAGGACTGCTATAGCGTGAACAGGGTCCATAGTTAGAGTAAAAGGTAATAGGAGTGCAGCCCCAGTAGTCGCACCTAAACCCGGTAATACTCCAATTACAACTCCTAAAATTGTTGTAACAAAAATTAAAAAAAGCAAATAAGGATCAGTTGCAACTGATAGCATTGCCATTAACCCTTGTTCAAACATTTGAAAATTCCCTAACCATAATACATGTCCATAAGAATTCCTCTTGGAAATCTAATTTTTAATACGAAATCAAACAATAAAAAAATTAATAAGGGGGTCAAAGTTGCAGTTAAAAAAGAAAGCCAAATTCTCTTTTCACCCCATAATAAACCCATCAATAACATCACTACAAAAATTCCAATAAACATATCTGTATAAACTGTTAATAAATAAAAAATTAAAAATAAGCCCATACTTCCCCAAGTTGGAAATTTTTCTAATTTTATTGGCTCGGGATTATTTGTTTTATATTGTAATGTTAATACAGCTATTAAAACAAGCATCAGGACCATTAAAAAAATTGGAAAAGATCTAGCTTGCATACTGTCACCAACAATCATTTCAGGCGAAGTATCTAACTGTAAAGATATTCCAATTACAATTATTGAGAATATTGTAAGGAATAAAGGAACTGTATAAAATTTATTAGACATAATTTTTATTTTAATGCCCCCTTATATGAAAGAGGGCATTAATAAATATTTACTTCATTAAGCCCATTTCTTTAAGAGCCGGTCCAAACTCACCAACCATGAAAGCAATTTGCTTACCCCAAGGTCCAGAAGGTTGAGGTGAAGTGTTATCTAATCCAGAATTAGCTAAATAAGCTTGATACATAGAATGTTTCATCGCTTTCGCCATTCCTTTTTCAAGTTCGGCAACTCTAGCTTTATCAACGCCAGCATGAGTTACGAAACCTCTTGTTGTTGAAAGAACTAGGTCTATTCCAAGAGATTTAGCTGTTTTAGCTTTTGGAATAGGAGCCATCGCGTTTTCCCCTAAAATTACAAGTGGACAAACATCGCCAGCTTCAACCGGTGCTGCTGCTTCAGATAAATTAAGTGTTCCTACATCAACTTCTCCAGCGACAAGTCTTGTCGCTAACTCTGCTCCACCTTTAAATGGGATATATTTAGGCATTTTTTGGCCAAGTTTCTTAGCCCATAAATAAACAGTAATATGATCAATTGTACCGGTATGAGTTCCTCCAAAGGTCATCTTGTCACCTTTCTTCATGCCAGCAACAAAATCTTCAGGTGTTTTGTAAGGACTCTTTTTACAATTAACCATAAGAATTTGAGGGTCGTTAGTGCCTCTTGCTATTGGAGCCATATCACTAACTTTTAACTTAGTTTTACCCATAGCCATTGTAATAGCGTGTCCAACTGTAAAAGTTAATATCGTATTTCCATCTGCTGGTCTTGTCATGAAATAGTTCATTGCAGCGGCACCACCACCACCTCTTTTATTAACAACAACCATGTCTTGTTTCAAAGTTCTTCTTGATCTTAACATCATCATTCTTGAGTTAACATCTGTTCCACCTCCAGCACCAGCGTGAGTAACTACTTCAATAGCTGGTTTTTTGTCAGCAAAACTTGGAGCAGTGGTAAATGCTACTAGACCTGTTAGGATAGTTAGACCTGATCCAATGCTCAAAAGTGTTTTTTTATTAATCATTAATTCCTCCTGAGATTAATACTTATTATTATTACTATTCTAAGGAAAGCAAAGAGAGTCAAGTAACAATAAATTTTACTTGTTAACTAGCTATAAAATTTTCTTTAAATAAGTCGATATTTATAACTTCATTAATAGGTTTATCTCGTCTTAAACGTTTGATTCTTGGAAAACGTAAAGCTACGCCAGATTTGTGTCTTTTGCTAAAATCTACTGAATCAAATGCTATCTCAACCACAAATTTTTTCTCGACTTCTCTAACGGGTCCAAACTTATTAATGGTATTACCCCGAACAAACTTATCTAATATTTCTAATTCTTCATTGCTAAATCCAAAATAAGCTTTGCAAATTGGGACTATATTATTTTGATCCCAAAGACCAAATGTGAAATCTGAATAATATGAGCTTCTTTTACCATGGCCCCTTTGGGCATACATCATAATTGCATCTACAACTAATGGCTCATTTTTCCATTTATACCAATGACCTTTTGGTCTTCCTGAAATGTAGGCACTATTTTTCCTTTTAATCATCAAACCTTCGTGTTCGCTTTTATTCAATTTTTTGGACTTAATATTTGTAAGTTCTGCCCAAGTTTTAAATTTGACAACTTCAGAAAGATCAAAAAATTTATTTTGTACTTTATCATGCCAATCTAATAAAATTTCTCGTCTCTTTGAAAAACCTAAGTTTCTTAAATCTCTGTTTTTTAAAAATAAAATGTCATAAAGTTTTACAAAAGCTGGAAAGTTTTCTAAATGAACTTTTGATACTTTTTTTCTATTTAATCTTTGTTGCAATTTATTAAATTTGAGAGGTGTAAAATCATTTCCAACCAAAAGTTCTCCATCTAAAACGACTAAGTCATTTTCATTATTCTGTATTTCTGGAAAAGTATGTGAAATATCATCCCCAGTTCGAGAGAAGATTCTGATTTTGGATTTAAATAAAACTAATTGTACTCTTATTCCATCCCACTTCCATTCTGCTAAAAATTCCTCTGGCTTTAAGTTGTTAAAATCTTTTTTTTCAATTGGATGAGCTAGCATTAAAGGATGAAATACTTTCTCAACTTCTATTTCAGGTTTAGCACCTTTTCCAAAAATCCAATTAAATAATTTATTGTAGGGAGGAACTACACCATGCCAAATTTGTTCAATTTCTGAGATCTCAATAGTAGTGTTATGAATTAATGAAAGTTTTGTTAACCTAGTTGAAACACCAATTCTTAAACCACCAGATAAAAGTTTAATAAATGCCCATCTCTCATTTTCTGAAAAAATTGAAAGATATTTTTTTATTAATTTGGTTATATTCGTAGTACTTGAACTTTCTAATTCATCTATAATAAAGTTTAATTTTGGTACTTTACCTTTTTGTTTATATGGCCAAATTAAAGCTATTGTTTCAGCAAGATCACCAACATAATCATATGATAAATCAAACAGTTCAGGATCAAATTCTTTTTTGATTAGTTCTTTAATTTTTGAAATGGAAATATTTTTAATTTTCAAATTTCCTGTCAAAATAGCTAAAGCTAATCCTCTGTCAGGATTTTCGGTATTTTTAAAATAATGGTTTAATAGCTCAATTTTTCTATTTCTTGATCTAGTAAGAATTAACTGATTAATTAATTGGCTAAACTCTTTCAAATTTCTTCTCCACTATCATCTCTCCCTTGAATAGATAATGCGGATGCTTTTAAGCCTCTTTTTTTACACCAATGTACTAAAGCCTCTTCTCGACCATGTGTTACTAAAATATTTTTTGCTAAACTATTATTTATATTCGATGTTAATTCATTCCAATCAGCATGATCTGATATTAATAAAGGTAATTCAACCAAACTCTGTTTCGCTCTTTGTTTTACTGACATCCATCCAGAAGCGTGAGACAATATAGGGTCTATAAATCTTCTTGACCAGGTTGATTTTAGAGCTGAAGGTGGTGCTAAGATAATCTTTCCATTAAAATCTTTTTTTTCACCTTTAATAAGAGCCTTGGATAAATTTCCTAAATTTATCCCAGACTGAACATAATAATCACAAATCTTCTCTAATGCTCCATGGATAAAAATAGTTTCATCATATCCTTTATTTCTTAATAATTTAATTAAACGTTGGGCTTTTCCAAGAGCATAAACACCAATTAAATGAGGACGATTTGAAAAATTTTTTAATGAATTTATTAATTTATTTATTTCAACTTCTGGATCTGGATGTTGAAATATAGGTAGGCCAAATGTAGCTTCAGTTACTAATGTATCGCATGTGACTGGTCTAAAGTTTTCACAAGTATCATCTTTCGTTATTTTAAAATCACCAGTAAAATTTATTTTATCTTTTTGATATTCAAGTAAAACTTGAGCACTTCCTAATATATGCCCAGCTGGAAAAAAAGTAACTTTCACACCATTTATATTTAATGGAGAATTAAATGATAATTCTTGAAAATTATTTGCACAATTTTCACCATATCTAATTTTCATAATTTTTATTGTATGTTTTGTTGCAAGAACATTCTTATGGCCAGGTTTTGCATGGTCAGCATGAGCATGAGTTATGATTGCATTTTCAACTGGAAAAATTGGATCAATAAAGGTATTTATTGGTACTATTTGTAAATGTTTATTAACCCAATCCATATTTTTTATATATCATTATGATACCAAAATTAAAGTCTCATCCTATTACTAAATGGTTAAATAAAAATGGTTGGAGTTATCACAAACACCAAATTGATACACTAAAAGAGGCTACAAAAGGATATGATATATTGCTAGTTGCACCAACAGGAGGTGGAAAAACTCTTGCTGGATTTATGCCGGCAATTACAGATTTAATTGAAAAAAAATATAAAGATAATTTTCTACATACGCTTTATATTTCACCACTAAAAGCACTTACTGTTGATGTACAAAGAAATTTGGTTCAACCAATAAATGACCAATCTTTAAATATTTCTGTTGAGACGAGAACTGGTGATACTCCATACGCAAAAAAAAGAAGGCAAAAGACATCGCCACCTCAAATGCTTATGACAACTCCTGAGTCATTTGCTTTGTTGATGTCAGATGAAAATGCTGAAGATTATTTTCAAAATATTAAATTTTTAATTATTGATGAAATTCATACATTGATAAATTCTAAAAGAGGCGATTTATTATCACTTAATATAGCTAGATTAAATGAATTAGCTTCGAATTATACTAAAATTGGGTTATCGGCGACTATTAAAGATAAAGAAAATGTTTTGAACTTTTTATCTCAAAATAAACAAAAAAAAATTATCGATATTCCATCTTTAAATAAGCCAAAAGTAGAAATTTTAATGTCTGATAACAGAATACCTTGGTCAGGTCATATGGCAACCTATTCTATCAAAACATTATATACAAAAATTGAAAAAGCAGATATGAGTATAATTTTTGTTAATACTAGAGCACAAGCCGAGTTAATTTTTCATAATTTATGGCTTGAAAATAAATCTAATTTGAAAATAGCTGTTCATCACGGAAGCCTTGAAAGAGAAATAAGAAGAAAAGTCGAACAGAAAATGTCCAAAGGAGAGATTGATTGTGTGGTTGCAACAAGTTCCTTAGATCTCGGAATTGATTGGGCAAAAATAGACTTAGTTATTCAAGTTGGTGCTCCAAAAGGTGTTTCAAGATTATTACAAAGAATTGGCAGAAGTAATCATACTTTAAATAAGCCATCAAAGGCTTTATTAGTTCCAGGAAATAGATTTGAATATCTTGAATGTTTAGCTGCTATAGAAGCTATAAAAGAAAACATTATAGATGGAGATAATTTAAAATCTGGTAGTCTTGATGTTTTAGCTCAGCATATATTAGGTGTTGCCTGTAGTAACCCATTTGATAAAACCAAACTTTATAAAAATGTTAAAACCGCTTGGCCTTACAGAAAACTTTTAGTAGAAGATTTTACCCAAACCTTGGAGTTTGTTCAAAACGGTGGTTATTCACTTAGACAATACCAGAAATACTCTAAAATCGGATTAAATAAAAATAATCACTTTGCAATCAAAAATAAGACAGTTAGACAGAAGTACAAGATGAATATTGGCACTATTGTTGAATCGTATATGCTTAAAGTGAAGCTTCGAAATAAAACCTTAGGTAATATAGAAGAATGGTTCATTGAAGGTTTGACAGAGGGTGATACTTTTCTGTTTGGTGGGAAAGTTTTAAAGTTTTTAAATATATCGGAGAAGGGAGTTCATGTAGCTTTAACAAAAGATAAAAGACCTAAAATACCATCTTACGCTGGGGGAAGAATGCCTCTCACTTCTGAGTTGGCGTCACAAGTGAAAAAGTTAATAAGCAAAAAACAGTCTTTAAATAGTTATCCTGAACAGATAAAAGATTGGTTAATTTTACAATCTCAAAAGTCAATTTTACCAATGCATGATAAAGTTTTAATTGAAACTTTTCCTAGAAAAATGGGGAATAAAAAAAGACATTTTTTAATTTGTTATGCCTTTGAAGGAAGAAATGTTCATCAAACTTTAGGTTTTTTAATTTCGAAGAGAATGCAAAGATATAATCTTAAACCACTTGGATTTGTTGCAACTGACTATGCACTCGCTATTTGGAGCATGAAAGAAATCAATGACATTAAATCCTTATTTAATGAAGATTTAATGATAAGTGATTTGTATGAATGGTTAGATGACACTCCATTAATGAAAAAAAATTTTAGAGATGCATCGATTATTTCAGGATTAATCGAAAGAAAAATGCCTGGTTTGACAAAAACATCGAAGCAAATTTTATTTAATACAGATTTAATTTATGATGTACTTAAGAAACATGAAGGTAATCACTTGCTTCTCAAAGTTGCTAAAGAGGATTCATTAAATGGTTTGATTTCAATTGATAGGTTAGGCAAACTAATGAAGAGAATTCAAAATAAAATTTTATTTAAAAAATTAGAAAAAATATCCCCATTAGCAGTACCTCTTTTGCTTGAAATAAATAGAGAAACAATTAATAAAGATGAACTTAATGAATATTATTTGGAAGAATTTGAAAATGAATTACTTAGGGAAATTGGTTTTTCATGAAGAAATTAGAGTTTTGCCAAAATACATTTGATATAGATCCACACGGAATTCTCATTTGGTCGAAGCTTAATACTGCAATTGTTTCAGATTTACATTTAGAAAAAGGCTCAAGTTTCGCTAAGTATGGGCAATATATTCCACCATATGACAGTTTAGAAACATTAATCAAATTAGAAAAAATTTTATCAAACTATGTGATTAAAAAAATTATTTTTTTAGGTGATACTTTTCACGATAAAAATTCGCTAAATAGAATGAATATTAAAACTCAAAAGAAATTAAAATCATTAACTAATCTTTATGAATTTATTTTAATTGAGGGGAATCATGATAAAAATATATTATATGAAATCCCAAGTCATAAAGTTTTACGACTAAATGATATTGAGTTTATTCATGAAGCAATTGTTGATGATAGACATCAAATCTCTGGACATTATCACCCAACTTTATCTATCAAATTGAATGGAAAAAGAGTAACTGAAAAATGTATCTTACAAACTGAAAGCAAATTAATTCTTCCTTCATTTGGAAAATATACTGGAGGGCTATCGATTAATAATAAAATATTTAAGCCTTATTTAAAATTTGGTTTTAATGCATATATATGTAATGAAAAAAATGTATACAAATTTTCTTCATCAGATTTGAAAAAAAATGTTAAATGAAAAGTATCTAAATAAAGTAATTGATTTTGCTTGGGCAGATGAAATCAGCTTTGACTCAATTAAAGAACAAACTGGGTTAAACGAAAAGCAGGTTATAAAATTGATGAGAAGTAATCTCAAGCCTAGAAGTTTTAAACATTGGCGTGAAAGGGTATCTGGAAGAAAATCAAAACATAGTAAAATAAATAATATTTATAGATGATTTTAGTGGAAAATATTTTAAAAAAATATAATGCAGTTGGAGTTAATATTCCAAAATTTATGATTAAATGGATGAGGTCAAACCATGCTGGAGAAACAGGAGCAGTTTGGATATACAAAGGTGCAAGTTGTATTTTTTGGAATAAGAAAATATCAAAGATGTCAAAAGAACACATTTTAACTGAAACCAATCATCTGATAGTTATGGAAAATCTTTTAACCTCTAATGAAAAAAGCAAATTACTTTTTTTATGGAGAATTATGGGTTTTGTTTTAGGATTTTTGTCAGCACTATTTGGTTATAAATTTTTTTGCATTACTGTAGACGCAGTCGAAACTTTTGTTGAAAAGCATTACAATGAACAAATTGAATATTTATTAAATAATAATCTAAATTATAAGTTAGCAATGGTTTTAAGAAAATGCTGTGATGAAGAAATAGAACACCAACAAGATGCAAGATCAAAAGTATTAGAACAAGATGAAAGTAAATTCACCAACTTTTGGAAAAAAATTGTTGGGTCAGGTTCTAATATGGCAGTAAATGTTTCAAAGTTGGTCTAATTATATGATAAAAGTTCTTTATGATGGTAAGTGTGGATTATGTAATAAAGAGATCAGTTATTATAAAAAAATTGCCAATAATAAAAAGTTTAAATGGTTAGATATTGCTAATAACCCTAAAGATTTAAAAGAATTTAATATTAAACAATCGGACGCACTTTTGTATCTACACGCATTTGATTCTAAAAATAAACAATATATCGGAATTGATGCATTTATTTTAATTTGGAAAAATCTAAAGTACTGGAAACTTTTGGCTTTTATTGCATCTTTGCCAATAATTAAAAGTTTATTGTCCGTAATCTATAAGAAATTTGCTTACTACAGATTTAACAAATTAGAACATTGTATTATTAGTAAGAATAATGCTTAACAAAATAAAATATAAACTCTTTGGAAAGTTTCAAAACAAAAAACGTTTAGATCAAATGAAAAAAAATCCATTTAAAAGAGTTGATTCGCAAAAAATGACTGATATTGAAAAAATGGATAAAGGTTTTAATGGCAAAACCTATTCTATAAATGGTATGGATATAGATTTTTAACCAGGAAAACTAATTTTTTGATTTTAAAGTGATTTTTAGTTAAGTTATAGAAAGTTTTAAGAGGAAAAATAATGATGAAATATATTATAAGTATAATTGCAATACTCGGTTTATTTATAAACTCTGTTTTTGCTGGTGGACATAAAAAAATAAAAGTTGGTATGATTACCACTTTATCTGGAGGGGGTTCAGGTCTTGGAATTGACGTTAGAGATGGTTTTTTATTAGCTGTTAAAGGCGACAAACATTTTGAGGTTATTGTTAAGGACGATCAAAGAAAACCGGACATTGCGGTTCAAATTGCAGATAAAATGATACAGTCAGATAAAGTAGATGTTCTTACTGGAATTATATGGTCAAATTTAGCAATGGCAGTGGTGCCTGCCGCTGTTAAACAAGGAAAATTTTATTTATCTCCGAATGCAGGACCTTCTAAATTAGCGGGTAAAGGTTGTCACAAAAATTATTTCAACGTTGCTTGGCAAAATGATAATTTACATGAAGCGGCTGGTGGATATGGAAATGCTGCTGGGTATAAAAACTCATTTATTCTTGCGCCTAATTATCCAGCAGGTAAGGATGCGTTAACAGGATATAAAAGATTTTTTAAAGGCAAAATTGAAAAAGAATTATATACCAAACTTGGTCAAAAAGACTATGCAGCAGAAATTGCTCAAATAAGGTCATCTAAAGCTGATAGTATCTTCTTCTTTTTACCTGGCGGAATGGGTATTTCATTTATGAAACAATTATCTCAATCAGGTATAAATCTTCCAGTCATTGGACCAGCCTTTTCATTTGACCAAGGTATTTTAAAAGCTGTTGGTGATGCTGCTCTAGGTGTTAAAAACACTTCTCAATGGTCAAAAGATCTTGATAACAAAGCTAATAAGAAATTCGTTCAAGATTTTCAAAAAGAGTACGGACGGTTACCATCTTTATATGCATCTCAGGGATATGACACTGGTAAATTGTTAATTTCTGCTTTAAATGTAGCAGACGTTAAAGACCAAGATAAATTCCGAAGTGCATTGAAAAATGCTAATTTTGAAAGTACCCGTGGTTCATTTAAATTTGATACAAATCAACATCCTATTCAAGACATTTATGTAAGAGAAGTGATCAAAGAGGGAAAAATTTTAACAAATAAAATTATTTCAACTGGTCTTAAAAATAGATCAAATGCTTACGTTAAAGATTGTCCTTTGAAATAAAATATAGATAAGTGAGTTTTAATAACTCACTTATTATCACCATATGGAATTTCAATTATTAATTGAACAGTTTCTAAACGGCCTGCAATTTGGAACAATGTTGTTTCTTATGTCCGCTGGTTTGACTTTAGTGTTTGGTGTTATGGGACTGATTAATCTTGCTCATGGTTCCTTTTACATGATTGGTGCTTTTGGAGCAGCTCTATTTGCTGAAATTACAGGATCTTTTTTTATTGGATTGATAAGTAGTTTTATTGTTGCTATGTTTGCAGGCGTAATAACTGAAATTTTAGTAATAAGAAAGTTATATAAAAAAGATCACTTAGATCAAGTACTAGCAACCTTTGCTTTAATTTTAATATTTTCTGAAGGTATTAGATGGCTTTTTGGAGCATATCCACTTTATCTGAATATACCTGCAGAACTTAATGCTAGTGTCTCTCTACCTTTAGAAATTATATATTCGAAATACAGACTTTTAATAATTGCAATTGGAATTTTAATAGCATTTTTCTTATACATTTTAACTTCTAAAACTTTACTTGGAATCAGAATAAAAGCAGGACAAAACGATAGGGGAATGATTTCTGTTTTGGGAGTAAATATTAAAACTCTTTATACAATTGTTTTTGCATTAGGTGCTGCGTTAGCTGGTTTATCTGGGGCATTGATCGGTGCGATACAATCTGTTGAGGTAGGTATGGGTGAACCAGTTTTGATATTAGCATTTGTAGTAATTATAATTGGTGGAATTGGCTCAATAAAAGGTGCTTTTGTTGGGGCTTTGTTAGTAGGAGTTACAGATACTTTAGGGCGTTTCTTACTTCCTGAGTTGTTTAAATTATTTTTTGATAATGCTGATGCAAATTTAATTGGTTCATCGATTGCCTCAATGTCAATATATATACTTATGGCAATCGTTTTAATTTTTAAGCCATCAGGTTTGTTTGGTGAAAGATCAGCATGATGTCTGAAAAGAAATTAAATTTTTTAATTCTAATATTTTTATTTTTAGTACCTTTATTTTCAATTCTTTTAAATGATATCTATATAACAACATTATTTTCAAAGATTGTTATATTAGCTATTGCAGGTATTGGTCTTAATTTAATATTGGGGTATGGTGGCATGGTCTCCTTTGGTCACGCTGCTTTTTTTGGCTTAGGTGGATATATTACAGGAATTTTAGCTTTTCATTTTAATAATTACGAACCTATCCAAATATTAGTTTTTGAGTTTGAGGGAACAAATCAACTATTATTTGTCTGGATTTTTAGTTTAATTTTTTCATCTTTATTAGCTCTCTTTATTGGTTATTTTTCATTAAGAACAACAGGTGTTTATTTCATAATGATAACATTAGCATTTGCTCAAATGTTATACTATTTTTCAATAAGTTGGCCTACTTATGGTGGAGAAGATGGATTGTCACTTTCACTTAGAAATCAAATCCCTTTTCTTAATACTATGGATCCTATCACATTTTTTTATATTTGTTATGTATGGTTAATTATAGCAATAATATTTGTAAAATTTATTTTAAATTCTCCATTAGGAATTTCATTAAAAGCTAGCAAAGAAAATGATGATAGAGTTAGATCAGTTGGAATTAACCCTAAAAAAGTTAAATTAATTTCATTTATAATATCCGGAGCAATAACAGGTTTGGCTGGTTCTTTATATGCCGATCTTAATAGATTTGTAAGTCCAACAATTTTAAGTTGGCAAATGTCTGGTGAAATTATGATCCTAGTAATTTTAGGTGGAATGTTCAGACTTTATGGACCAATTTTGGGTGCTTTTTTTTATATTATATTAGAACAATTTCTTGGTGGTATTACAGAAAATTGGCAATTTTGGCTGGGTCTTATAATTCTTTTAGAAGTGCTTTACGCAAAGGCAGGGATAATGAGCTTTTTAATTAAAGATAAATATGATGAAAAAACCAGTTCTTAAAATTGATAAACTCAGCAAATCATTCGGAGCTATAAAAGCTAATGATAACTTAAATTTAAATCTATTTAAAAATGAAATTCATGCCCTAATAGGTCCAAATGGTTCTGGTAAGTCAACATTAGTTAAACAAATTTCAGGATTTTTAAAACAAGATAGTGGTCAAATTTATCTTGAAGAAATTGATATTTCCAATTATTCAGCTGAACATAGGTCAAGAATGGGTATTGCTAGAAGCTTTCAAATTTCTTCTGTTATAAATTCATTTAAAGTCATTGATAATTTAAGATTATCCCTAATGGGTAGAGATGGAGGTTATTTAAATCTATTTAGTAATATCTATAGAAATAAAGATTATAGTGATGAAGCATTTGATTTACTTAGAATTGTTGATTTAACAAATAAGGCTAATGATTTAGTAAGTACTTTAAGTCATGGTGATAAAAGAAAACTTGAGATAAGTTTGGCGCTATCAATGAATCCAAAGTTATTACTTTTTGATGAGCCAATGGCTGGATTAGATAAAACATCATCACAATTAATGATTGATTTGTTTAAAAAATTAAAAGTCAAAGCTCCGATTTTACTTATAGAACATGATATGGAATCAGTATTTGCATTAGCTGACAGGATATCAGTTTTAGATTATGGAAGTTTAATTGCTTCTGGAAATGAAAAAGAAATAAAGTCAAATGCCAAAGTTCAGGAAGTTTATCTTGGGGATGAAAATTGAATACACTTCTTAAAATAGACCGATTAAGTGCTTGGTATGGTGATACCCGCGTACTAAATGAAGTGGAAATTGAAATTAAAGAAGGAGAAATTGTTGCCTTACTGGGTAGAAATGGAATGGGAAAAACTACTACTTTACATTCAGTATGTGGGATAATCGAGAAAGTTTCAGGCAAAATATTTTTTAAAAATAATTTAATTTCAAATTTACCAAGTTTTGAAATATCTAAATTAGGTATCGGTTTAGTGCCTGAAGGCAGAAGGATTTTTTCAAATCTTACTGTTGAAGAAAACTTGATTGTTGCTTCTAGAAAGGGTTATTGGGATCTAAATAAAATTAAAAAAATTTTTCCACGGTTATCTGAACGTTTAACTCAAATGTCAAATTCTTTATCTGGTGGTGAACAGCAAATGTTATCAATCGCAAGAACTCTTATGACTAATCCAAAGATGTTAATTTTCGATGAAGCAACTGAAGGTTTATCACCAAATATAAGAAATGAGATATGGACTATTATCTCTGAAATTAAAAAAAAGGAAGTTTCAATAATTTTAGTAGATAAATACTTGAACAAAATAAAACAAATTGCAGATAAGTTATATATTCTTGACAGAGGAGAAAATGCTTGGAATGGAAAACCTTCTTTATTAACTGATCAGATTGTTAAGAAATATTTATCTGTTTAAATATTTTAATTAAATGACAAGTCCCCAAGATCTTGTGTAACAACTCCAGTAAATTCAATAGTTTTGGGTGTTAGAGTTTTTACATACTTTTGAATATTTTCTTGAATAAGTTTTTCGATATTTTTCATAATTTCTTTGTCTGGAAATTCCCAAATAACTACACTTACGTTAGGCGTGTTTGGGTTTTTCAACGATCTAAACCTTACACCTTTAACAGTCTGAAGTAGAGATGGCCATTTTGTTTCTAGCATAGACTCAAAAAGCTCACAGTCTTCATTACTTGAAAATGTTCTAACAAATATTTTTACTAACATACGAATACCTTACACTTTATTTTTAAATATTATGATCTATAGTAAGGTTACAAAATATGAGGACATTATGGTAGAATTATTTTTAAGAAAAGACGTTGCATTTAGGGCTTTTAAAATTGCTTTAATTGTTGGTGTTATTCTAGCAGGAATAAATCATGGAGATCATATCATAAAGGGTGAGATGACTGGCAACAATTGGATCAAAATAATGATTACCTTTTGTGTTCCGTACTGTGTTTCTTCATTTTCATCTGTAATGGCAATTAAAAAAGAACAAAACATATCTATAATGTAATAATTATTACTTATGATTAAATTAGGTTTATTAGGAAACAATATATCAAAATCTGAAATGCCTAATCTTATCACAAAATTAGGAAATGAATTTGGGTTTGATGTTAAGTACGAACTTTTTGATCAAGCTTCAAAAACAAATTTTAATTTCAAAAAATTTTTAAGCCAAATAAAAGAAAAGAATATTTCTGGGATTAATGTTACCTACCCTTTTAAAGAACTAGCATTAGAGCATTCAATTAAATTTAGTAAAGAAACAAAGTTAGTAAAATCAACCAATCTTATTTTAATCAATGAAAGTATGACTTCACATAATACAGATTTCACTGGTTTTCTTAATACTTATAAATTTAATTTTAATAAAGAACCTTCAAAATTAGTTATTTTAGGAGGTGGTGGAGTTGGAAAATCAGTTTGTTTTGCTTTATTAAAATTAGGAGTTAAAGAACTTTACATAATTGAAAAAGATCACATTAAATTAGAAAAATTAATAGAGGATTTAAAGAAACAAAACGAACAGGTGTATTCAATAAAGTTAGATGAGTTGATAGAAAATCAGCATGAATTTGATGGATTTTTAAATTGTTCTGAGCAGGGTCATATTAACACTCCTGGAAATCCATTTGATGGGTTGAAATTAAATAGTAATCAATGGTCTTTTGATGTAATTTACACGCCTGCTATAACAACTTTTTTAAAAAATTCAGAGAATAGTGGAGCAAAAATAATTACTGGCATTGATCTTTTTTTATTCCAAGGAATAGAGTCATTTATCATTTTTACAGAACAAGAAAAATTAAGAAAAAAAATCATGAGTAATTATGACAATATAAGAGAGCACTATTTTAAAAAGTTAATCACTTGATAATGTCAATTTTACTACATTAGAACTAACTAAATTTTCTATTTCACCTTTTGTATAATTTAACTCCAATAAAATTTCATTTGTATGTTCACCAATTTGAGGTGGTATATTTTTAACGCCAACTGATTTTGATCTGCTAAACTTTATTGGAGAAGCTATACCTTGATATTCATCTTTACGAAGAACCATTTGTCTTTCTTTTGTCTGAGAATGATTGATAGCTTCTTCCATGTTCCTGACTGGACCAGCTGGAACACCTGCATTTAAAAGTTTTTCTGAAAAAGAGTTTCCATCAACATCCTTAAGTGCACTTTGTAAATAATCTGTTAATTCTAATCTGTTTTTAACTCTATCTGCATTAGTTTTAAATCTATCATCGTCTATCAAGTTATCTAAATTGAGTGCTTTACAGAGTCTTGCAAATCCAGCATCGTTTCCTATTCCCATAAAAATTTCATTTGTAGCTGTATCGAACTTGTCATATGGAGATATGTTAGGATGTGAGTTTCCTGTTGCTTTTCCAGGTTTTTTACTCAGAAAAAAATTTGCATTGTGAGGATGCATTAAAGCTAGAGAAGAGTCATATAATGTCATGTCAAGATATTGGCCTTTATTGGAGATGTTTCTTTCTTGTAAAGCCATTAATATTCCAATTGCAGAGTATAAACCAGTGCCCATATCTACAAAGGGTGCTCCCATTCTCACACTACCACTTTCTGGTGTTCCATTTATAGACATCATTCCAGTCATCGCTTGAACAATTGCATCATAACCAGGTGCTCCACCTAGTGGGCCCTCTTGACCAAAGCCAGATATTCTACAATGAATAAGTTTTGGAAATTTTTCTTTTAAAACTTCTTCATATCCTAAACCCCATTTTTCCATTGTCCCTGTTTTAAAATTTTCAATAAGAACATCTGCATCTTCCAGAAGTTTAATTAATATTTCTTTTCCTTTTTCTGATAATAAATCAATTGCAATTGATCTTTTATTTCTATTTACATTTATAAAATATGATGCCATTCCATTTGAGAATGGTGGCCCCCATCCTCTCACCTCGTCGCCTATGTGAGCTTCTACTTTTATAACATCGGCTCCATGATCAGCAAGAATTTGAGTTGCGTAAGGTCCTCCAAGAACTCTGGTTAGATCTATTATTTTTAAATTTTCCAAAGCATGTTTCATTTTATTTCCTATAGTTTTGATTAGTACGATCTTGGTAAATGAAGTATTTTTTCTGATATATAATTTAATATCATTTGTGAACTAACAGGTGCTAACTTTGGTATTAAGGATTCTCTTAATAATCTTTCAACATGATACTCTTTTGCATATCCCATTCCTCCCAAAGTTACAACAGCTTGTGTTGCTGTTTTAAATGCTACTTCTGCAGCGTAATATTTTGCAGCATTTGCAAGTCCCCCAGAATTTTGACCTTTATCATATTGATAGGCGGCTTTAGATATTAATAATTCGGCAGCCTCAAGTTCTATCCACAATTCAGCTAAAGGATGTTGAATACTTTGATTTTTACCAATCGGTCTATCAAATACAATTCTTTCATTAGCATATTTTACAGCTTTGTCTAAAGCATCTTTTCCAATGCCTAGAGCTTCTGCTGCAATCAATATTCTTTCAGGATTTAAGCTATCTAAAATATATCTAAAGCCTTTGCCTTCTTCTCCAATTCGGTCTTCTTCAGATATTTCTAAATTATCAAAAAAGATTTGATTACTATCAACAGAACCTCTCCCCATTTTCTTTATCTCTCTTACTTCAATTTTTGTTCTGTCAAAATCTGTGTAAAATAAAGTCAATCCATCAATATTACTTTTTGTTTCTCCTAATTCAGAAGTTCTTGCTAAAAGTAGAATTTTATTTGCAATTTTTGCTGTTGAGGTCCAAATTTTTTGTCCGTTTATTAAATATCCACCTTGGATCTTACTTGCTGTAGTTTTTATTTTCCCAGTATCTAACCCAGCATCAGGTTCTGTAACTCCAAAACATGTTTTATCATTTCCAGAAATTAAGTTAGGTAACCAATTCTTTTTTTGTATTTTAGTCCCATGCACAACAATAGGGTGTGGTCCAAAGATATTAATATGTATTGATGATGCAGCAGACATTCCACCACCATTTCTTGTAATATTTTGCATAAAAAGAGCGGCTTCTTGAATGCCTAAATTAGCTCCTCCATATTCTTCAGGCATACACATGCCCAACCAACCGCTTTTAGCAACTTCATTATAGAATTCTGAAGGAAACTTTGATTTTAAATCTAAATCTAACCAGTAATTATCATCAAATTTTGATGAAATTTTTTTAGCTGCTTCAACAATATTTTTTTGTGTTTCAGTTAGTTCAAATGTCATGAAAATTATCTATGAGATGAGTGATAAATATCATTTGGCTCCATTTCAGTAGCGATAGCTAGTCTGTTTGTCATGTTAAAAAAACCAGTAATTAAACTTATGTCCCAAATGTCTCTGTCAGAAAAACCATTTTTACTCAATTCATCCCTTGATTTTTTATTTACGTCAGAAGGATTTTTTGTAAGCTCTTTTACATATCTGAGCATTATTTGGTGCTTTTTTGCTAAATTTGCTGCTTCTAAGTTTGAAATTAATCTTTCTCCTAACTGAGGATCTCCAGATAATTCTCTAACAGCTGATCCATGTGCAACTATACAGTAATAGCAGTGATTTAAAGATGAAACAGTAACTGCTATCATTTCTCTTTCTAACTTAGTTAAACCAGAATCTCCTAACATAATAGAATTGTATAATTTGGTAAAACCTTCAAATTGTTTTGGAAAATTAGAGAATGCAGCTAAAACATTTGGGATAAATCCAATTTTTTCTTTAACAATTTTTAAATAATTTTCAGCATTTAAATCATCTTTAGTTTTTTTCTTATTTTTAAGATTTAAACTTGTGATTTTATTTTTTGCCAATTGTCTTGGTATTTTAGTCATTATTACTCCTTAATCCAATTAGGTTTTTTCTTATTAAAAAAAGCATTTATACCATCTTTAGCTTCTTTAGTGTCCCATATATCTGCTAGTTTGTTAATTGTAAGATCTACAATATTTTGATCTATAGGATAAGATAAATCTCTCACCAGTTTTTTTGATTCTAAAATTGAATTCGGAGCTGAATTCTTAAAGCTGTTTAAAAATTCTGATATTTTAGAGTTAATTTCATTTTTTTCACATATATAATCAATCAATCCAAATTTAACTCCATCTTCAGGTGCAAAAAATTTTGCAGATATAAATAAGTGGATTGCGTTTTTTTCACCAATTTTTCTTACTACATAAGGACTTATTGTTGCTGGTATAAGCCCAAGTTTTGCTTCTGTTAATGCCATCTTAATATCTTTTACTGAAAAAACAAAATCGCATATTGACATGATCCCGATACCACCACCAAAGGCATTACCTTCTACTTTGCCAATAATAGTTTTAGGACAATTGTAAAGTTTTAGAAGTAAGTCAGCAAGTTTAGATGCTTCTTTAATTCTATTCTCTCTTGGTGCAGATAGTTGTTTTTTCATCCATGATAAATCACCTCCAGCACAAAAACTTTTTCCGTTTGCTGAAATTAAAATAAGAGATGATGTGTCTTGTGATAACTCTTCAATGCAGAGGCTTAACTCGTTTATGATATCGAGCGTAAGTGCGTTATGAACATCTGGATCGTTTAACCTAATTTCTGTAGCAATATTATTAATTTTTGTAACTATAAGCTTCTTGAAATTCATAAAAATTCTACATTCTAAAAAGACCAAATTTTGTTTTTTTAATTTTTGAGTTCAAACTTATTTGCAGACACTCTGAAAGGATATTTCTTGTATCTCTTGGGTCTATTATCCCATCATCCCACAATCTTGAAGTTGAATAAAGTGGATTTGATTGATAATCAAATTGTTTAACCAATTTTGAAAAAAACCCTTTTTCTAACTTTTCATTCCAGTCTTCGTTTTTCTTTTTAACATTTATTTTTTTAAGTTGCAGTAAAACATTAGCTGCTTGTTCTCCGCCCATTACTGATGTTTTTGAACTTGGCCAAATCCATAAAAAATTAGGCTGAAACGCTCTTCCACACATACCATAATTACCAGCTCCAAAACTACCACCTACGATGACGGTTATTTTAGGAGATTTTGAATTTGAAACAGCATTAATTAATTTAGCGCCGTTCTTTGCAATTCCGGTATGTTCAGCTTGTTTGCCAACCATAAAACCGGTAATATTTTGAAAAAATATAATGGGTATTTTTCTTTTAGTGCAAAGTTGAATAAAATGAGTTCCTTTTTGTGCACTCTCAGAAAATAAAACGCCATTATTGGCTATTATTCCGCAATTGATTTGGTTTATTTTAGCAAAACCTGTTACAAGAGTTTTTCCATAGTTTGGTTTAAATTCATCTAAATCAGAATCATCAATTATCCTCATTATAATTTCACTTATATCAAATGGCTTCTTCAGATCACTTGGAACAATTCCAATCAATTCATCATTATCATAAAGTGGTGGCTTTATTTTTTGATCAAATTTTTTTTGAGTAATATTTGCATTTTTAATGCATTGGCGAGTTAATTCTAAAGCATGATAATCATCATCTGCAAGATAGTCAGCAACACCTGAAATTTCTGTATGAACTTTACCACCTCCTAAATCCTCAGCAGAGATTTTTTCTCCAATTGCTGCTTTTACTAGAGGTGGTCCTGCTAAAAAAATAGTCCCCTGGTTTTTTACAATAATAGTTTCATCAGACATTGCTGGGACATAAGCTCCTCCAGCAGTACAACTTCCCATAACAACTGCCACTTGCATTATGTTTTTAGAAGACATCTTTGATTGATTATAAAAAATCCTACCAAAATGATCTCTATCTGGAAAGACTTCGTCTTGATTTGGAAGATTTGCTCCTCCTGAATCAACCAGATATATGCAAGGTAAGTTATTTTGCATTGCAATTTCTTGAGCCCTTAAATGCTTTTTTACAGTAATAGGGTAATATGTACCCCCTTTTACTGTATAATCATTACAAATTATCATTACACTCAAATCATGAACTTTTCCAATGCCTGTAATTATGCCACCCCCAGGACACTCGTTGTCGTAAAGGTCATGCCCAGCTAATGCACCTATTTCTAAAAAAGTAGAGTCTTTGTCGAGTAACTGGGTAATTCGCATTCTAGGAAGTAATTTTTTTTCTTTAGAAGTTTTTTTATTAAATTTTTTAACACCTCCTTTAAAGGCAAAATCTTTCACCTTTTTGATTTCATCAATTTTCGATAGCATTTCATTTTTATTTTTTACAAAAATATCACTATTTACTGATAAATTCGATTTTAAGATGCTCATATTAGTTCCCTTCTGATATTTCTCTTCCAATAAGCATTCTTCTTATCTCAGAAGTTCCTGCACCAATTTCATATAATTTTGCATCTCTTAATAATCTTTCAACTGGATAATCTTTCGTATAGCCATTACCACCTAAAATTTGAATAGCATCTAAAGTAATACTTGTTGCTTTTTCCGCAGCATACAAAATACAACCTGCAGCATCCTTCCTAGTTGTTTCACCTCTATCACAAGCAGATGCAACTGCATAAACATATGACCTGCAAGCATTTAGAGTAGTATACATATCTGCAATCTTACCTTGTATTAATTGAAACTGACCAATTGATTTTCCAAACTGTTTTCTTTCTTTTGTATAAGGGATAACAATATCCAATGCTGATGCCATGATCCCCAAAGGACCTGCAGCCAATACAACTCTTTCAAAGTCTAAACCACTCATTAATATTGAGGCACCATCTCCAGGATTTCCTAAAATATTATCTTCAGGTACTTCGCAATTATCAAATATTAATTCAGACGTGTTTGAACCACGCATTCCAAGTTTATCAATTTTTTTTCCTACAGAAAATCCTACCATGTTCTTTTCAACTATAAATGCAGTTATTCCTTTTGAACCAGCAGAAGGATCTGTTTTAGCGTATATTATTAGTACATCAGCATCTGGACCGTTTGTTATCCACATTTTTGTACCATTCAATAGATATGTTTTATTACCTTGTTTTTCAGCATGTAATGACATAGAAACAACGTCAGATCCAGAGTTTGGCTCACTCATTGCTAAAGCCCCTATTTTTTTTCCAGAGCATAACTCTGGTAAATATTTATTTTTTTGCTCATGGTTTCCGTTTCTATTAATTTGATTCACACATAAATTTGAAAATGCTCCATAAGACAATCCTACTGAAGCGCTAGCTCGACTAATTTCCTCCATAACAATGCAATGTGACAAATAGTTTAATCCTGTACCTCCATAATCTTCATCAGCTGTAATACCAAGTAACCCTAATTCTCCAAATTTTTCCCACAAAAAATTTGGAAATTCATTGTTTTCATCAACACGTTTTGCTAATGGAGCAATTTCATTTTGAGCGAATTTATTTATAGTATCTTTTAATTGATGAAGATCTTGGTTAAATCCAAAGTTAAGAGTTTTATCATACATAATCTTAATTCATAGCGCGTTTTTTAGCTTCAGCTGTTTCAAAGCTTGATACATGAAGTAAGCTTGATATTTTTCTCATGAGGTTTGATTCATAATCATTTATATTTTCATCAGCTAATACTACGCCCCATAGCATTTCAACGACTTTTATTCTTTCTTCATGATCCATTGTATCAAGAATGACTTTTATATCTGAAAAAATTTCAACTTTTTCATTTGCTTTTTCTAAAACAAAATTAACTGCATTTTTTGCTTTGTCAGGTTCTAGATGAAATTTATTAATTAGTAAGCCTGTAATTTTTTCTATTTCATCATCTGAAACTATCCCATCAACCTTGCATGCTTCAATTAAAAGAGACAACACAGCATATATTTCCTGTTCAAGAATCTCAACTTCCGAATTGTTTTCTTGTTTAACTTTATCAAAGATATTTTTTAAATTTTGAAACATATATTTTCCTTTTTAGATATTAAAGACTTAATTTTATTAAAAATCAATTTACAGATTTAAATAAATGCAATTATATTAATAAATCATTTTTGGGGAGGGATTAAATGGCAGGTCACGAATTTTTAAAATCAATTGAGGTGAATTACAAAAAAGCCGTTGAATGTTTACAAAAAACTGAAGGAAAAGAAGTCTATAGTGATGAATTAGCAGGCCAAATAATGATGGCAAATTCTACTTATGTGGTAAGATTTGGTGTTAGATTACGTGGAACTATATATACTTTCACTGGATACAGATCTGTTCATTCTGATCATTTTGAGCCTGTAAAGGGTGGTATAAGATATGATGTAGAAGTAAATCAAGATGAAGTAGAAGCATTGGCAGCACTCATGACATACAAATGTTCATTAGTTGAAGTTCCATTTGGAGGTTCGAAAGGTGGTCTTGAAATAAATATTAGAGATTGGACAGAAGAGGAGCTGGAAAGAATCACAAGACGATTCACTCAAGAATTAGCCAAAAGAGATTTAATACACCCATCTCAAAATGTTCCAGCACCTGATGTAGGTACAGGTGAAAGAGAAATGGCTTGGATGGCAGATGAGTATAGAAAATTAAATCCTACAGATTTGAATGCTTGGGCATGTGTGACTGGAAAACCAGTAAATAAGGGTGGAATTGGTGGAAGAACTGAAGCGACTGGAAGAGGAGTTCAATACGCTTTAAGAGCATTTTTTGATCATCCAAATGATGTGAAAAAAACAGGACTTACTCCAGGTTTAAAGGATAAAAGAGTAATAGTTCAAGGTTTAGGGAATGTTGGCTATCACGCAGCTTTATTTTTATCAAATGAAGATGGATGTCTAATCACTCACGTTATCGAAAGGGATGGTTCAGTTGTAAATCCAAAAGGAGTAAACATTAAAAAGTTAAGAGAGCACATTTTTAAAAATGGCGGTGTTAAAGGTTTTGAAGGATTTGTTCAAAAAGGTTCAGAAATTTTAGAGGAGGATGCTGACATTTCAATTCCTGCTGCAATGGAATTAGTAATTAATAAGGAAAATGCTGGTAAAATTAAAACACCTTTAATTATTGAGGCTGCAAATGGACCTGTATCTAGTGAAGCTGATGAAATTTTGAGTAAAAAAGGAGTTGTTATAATCCCAGATCTTTATGCTAATGCAGGAGGGGTTACAGTTAGTTATTTTGAATGGATTAAAAACTTAAGCAGAATTCGTTTAGGAAGACTTCAACGACGTGCCCAGGAAAACCAAACTACATTAATGATTGAAGCACTAGAAAAAATGACTGGCTCCAAATTTCCAGATGAATACAAAGATTTAGTAATGCAAGGTTCAGCAGAAATTGATTTAGTAAGATCAGGGCTGGAGGATACAATGAGAAACACTTATGAGGTTATAAGTGAGGTTTGGAATAAAAATCCTAATGCTAATGATTTAAGAACATCTGCTATGATGGTGTCTGTCAAAAGAGTAATGGATAGTTATCATTCACTTGGATTATAGATGTTAAAAAAATAAAAAAAGGCAGTCTGTTAAGACTGCCTTTTTATGGGGAGGTAATTTGATTATTATTTTTTAAAATCAGGGTATGCTTCCATACCAACTTCACTTACATCGACGCCTTCAAGCTCTTGTTCTTCTGATACTCTGATACCAATAATTAGTTTTATTGCATACCAAACAATTGAAGATGCGATTACTGTAAATGCTCCTATAGCTAATATACCGTAGAGTTGAGCTCCAATATTTGCGTCAGAATTTGAGAAAACGACTGCTATTGTTCCCCAAATTCCTGCGAATAAGTGAACAGGAATTGCACCGACAACATCATCAACTTTAAATTTGTCTAACATTGGTATTGATAATACAACTATCAATCCACCAACAGCTCCAATAAATATCGCAAGCATTGGCGACGGAGCTAATGGCTCAGCTGTGATAGCAACTAATCCACCAAGAGCACCATTCAATGCCATTGTTAAATCAGTTTTTTTGTAAAATAACATAGTTAAGATTATAGCGACCACTACTCCACCTGCTGCTGCAAGATTTGTGTTAATATAAATGTTTGATATTGCAGATACATCAGCAGCAGAACCCATCGCAAGCTGAGAACCACCATTAAATCCAAACCAACCAAACCATAAAATAAAAGTACCTAATGTTGCTAATGGTAAATTTGAACCTGGCATTGGATTAACACTGCCGTCTGAGGAATATTTACCTTTTCTAGCGCCTAGAATAATTGCACCAGTTAGCGCAGCCCAACCGCCTACACCATGTACTATTGATGAACCAGCGAAGTCTAAAAATCCAGCCTCGCTTAAATATCCGCCGCCCCAAGACCATGAACCTTGAATTGGATATATAAAGCCACACAAAAGTACAACAAATATTAAAAAGCTAGACAATTTTACTCTTTCCGCGACTGCTCCACTTACAATAGAAGCTGCAGTAGCACAAAAAACCATTTGAAACCACCAATCAGATCCTGATGAATAATCTCCTTCAAGCGGTTCTAATTTGTCAGAAGGCCCCCAGAGAGCAAATGAACCAATCCAACCTGAAACATCCAAATACATAAGATTATAACCAACTATAGCAAACATAATACCAGCAATGGAATATAATCCAATGTTTTTAGCACACTGAACAACTGCATTTTTGGCTCTTACCAAACCAGTTTCCAACATACAAAAACCAGCTGCCATAAGCATAACCAAGAATCCATGAACCAAGAAGGAAAATGAGTTAAAAATATAAGCGACTTCAGCATCAACAGCTGCGTTTGCAAAAGATGAAACAAACATGCAAATTGATAGAAAGCCTAAAATAAAAATTCTTTTCATAAAAAACTCCATAAAGTATTTCCTTACTATAGGACATACGAATAATTTATTTAGATATGAAATTTATTTGAAAAACTCAACATCATAAATGATTAAATTATATGCAAAAAAACGTTTAAAATTCAGTATACGACTATTAATTAATCAAAAATTTTGTTCTCAAGTACATGTATTAAGTATTTATTAATCTCATTCTTTGTATTTTTAAGACTCAGTTTAAGAGAACCTAAATCTTTAATATTTAGATTTTTCTGAAGCTTTTCTAAAATTTGATTTGTTAATTTACTTGGTTTTTGATTTGAAAATGTAAGATTCACATATTGATCAATTATAAAATAAAACATTTTTGCTTTTTTAATAAAATACTTTTTCTCTTCTATATTTTCTATTATTCCATTGTATTTTGGATTACTATAAAAAAATTCTAAAAATTCAATATCCCTTTGACCACCTAAAGAATATTTAGTTTCGTACCAGTGAATTTTGTTTTCTACATTTTCAGAAATATTTAAACTACTTCGTTTTTCATTATTTTCTATTTTTTCAGGTTTTACATTTATTCTTCTCATCTCATTAATCTCGTGAATTAAATTTTTATTATTTATTGTTTGTGATTTAAATTTTTTAATAACTTTATCTAGTTCGATCTGAAAATTATAATCTTTAAAAACCAATTCACTTTTCATTAATGCCATTTTTTCCCATGAAAAAGTCTCGTTTTCATGAAATGATTTAAATTCAGATAATGTGCAAGCGTTAGAACTAATACGAACTTTAGGTCCAAGTTTGGTATCTACTTCATAAATTAGATTTTCAGATGTTTTCGAACTTAATATAGTAATCATTTTTTGGGAAATAAGTGACAAAATTAAGTGATAAGTTTTTTGATTTTTAAAATTTTGGTTTTTATCTGGAAAAATAAACACTAAATCTAAATCAGAATTAGATGTCATTAAATTTTGAGCAAATCTTCCATATGCTAAAATTCCAAAATCATTTATAACATTAGGATCAAAATTTCTCTCTTTTGATATTAAATCAACAGCAATTTTTTGAACTTTTTGTAAAGTGCAATGGGCTAATAAATAAAATTCATGCGCAGCATCTTCTACTTTTAATTCATCAGTTATGATTGATACAATAATTTGAAATTTAAGTTTTCTATGAGTTTTCCTTAATTTATTTAAAATTGTTTCTTCATCTTCATTAACACTTATTTTGTTAAACTCTTTTTGATATATATTTATATTTTTGGTCAATTTTATTCTGTAATAAGGATCTAATATTTCTAGTAAATTGATATCTTTAGACAAAAGATTTGTAGCATGTCCTGAGAAAGTAAGAATGTCTGATATTTTTTCGTGAGAAAAAGCATTTAAAATCACCATTTCAATAAAATCAAAATTGGGTTGTATAGCATCTATAAATCTCAAAAGTTGAAAGGTGCCTTGTCTAGGATATTTAGATTTTAAAATTATCGGTAGTATAGAATTAGAAAACTTTTCAATTAAGTTTATGTAATCATCTTGTATTTTCTTATTTATAATATTTTTAAAATATGCTCTAAAAAAATTTAAAATATGTTGTTTATTGAATTTTGTGTTTTTAAAAAGATAGGTTATCAAATCATTAATGTTATGATCATGATATTCACTAACATCTTTAATTGATGAAATATTTTCTGGTAATTGAATTTTATTTATATAGTTCAACGAAAATGCTTTAAATTAAATCTTTTATTATACAAAAAAAATGTTATTAAAATTATAAAACAAAACATACGAAAGTTGCAATTAAAATGGATTTAAAAACCTTTCTTGAAAAGAACTATTCAATAGATTCTTTAAACAAGGTTATATTAGATATATCAAACGCAGCGATTAAAATATCAAACTCAATAAGAAATAATAATAAATTAGAAAGTAAGAAAGAAACTTCTGAAAATGCTGATGGTGACAAACAAAAACCATTAGATATTTTTGCTGATGAATGTGTATTTGAGTCTATAAATAACAGCTCGGTTGCTGCATATTGTTCTGAAGAACAAGATGGAATGACAACTATAGATAAAAATGGAAAATATTTAATATTTTGTGATCCATTAGACGGATCATCAAATATTGGTAATAACATATCAATAGGAACAATTTTTTCAATTCTTCCTTTTAATAATGGTTCAATTGAGAATTCTTTAAAACAAAATGGCAAATTTCAACTATGTGCTGGATTTTTTGTTTATGGGCCTCAAACAACTCTTATATTGTCACTTGGTAAAGGAGTGCATTCTTTTTATTATGATCATACAAAGAATCATTTTAATATATTAAATCCAAATATATTGATCCCTGAATCAACATCTGAATTTTCTATTAATTCTTCTTACAGGAGATATTGGAATAACAAGGTAAAAAATTACATAAAAAATTGTGAAGATGGAACCTATGGAGTAAGAGAAAAAAATTTTAATATGAGGTGGGTAGGATCATTAGTTGCAGACGCAAGTAGAATCTTTGAAAGAGGTGGAATTTTTCTTTATCCAGAAGATAAAAGAGAAAAAAATAAAAGTGGAAGACTAAGGCTAACTTATGAAGCTAATCCCATATCCTTTTTAATAAGTCAGGCTGGAGGAAAAGCTACAAATGGTTCAATCGATATTTTAAACGTAGAAGTGAATGAAATACATCAACGTGTACCATTTATTTTTGGTTCTAAAGAAGAGGTTGAAATTTTTTTAAATACTAATTAAGTCTAAATCAAATTGTCGAGAGAAATTATGTCTAAAACATCAGAATTAAATATGGAAATATTAAAAAGAATGTCTAATGCAATAAGAGTACTAGCAGCTGAAGGGGTTCAAAAAGCAAACTCAGGTCATCCTGGCATGCCCATGGGTATTGCTGATGTTGCAACAATTTTATTCTCCAAATATTTGAATATTGATGTAAACAAACCTGACTGGCCAGACAGAGATAGATTTGTTTTGTCAGCTGGTCATGGTTCAATGCTTATATATGCTCTAAATTACCTTTTAGGTTATTCAGATATGAATATTGATAGTTTAAAAAACTTTAGACAATTACATTCTAATACACCTGGTCATCCTGAATATGGTGATACATTAGGAGTTGAAACTACAACAGGGCCTCTTGGTCAAGGTTTAGGTACTGCTGTTGGTATGGCTTTAGCCGAGAGAATGTCTAATGCAAAGTTTGGAAAAAATCTTGTTGATCATTTTACTTATGTCATGGTTGGTGATGGGTGTCTCCAAGAGGGTATAAGTCATGAATCAATAGAATTTGCTGGACATTTAAAATTAGCAAAATTAATTGTTCTTTGGGATAATAATTCAATTTCGATTGATGGTAATACTAATTTGGCCAATTCAAGTAATCAAATTGCTAGATTTAAAGCATCAGGGTGGCATACTCAATCAATTGATGGACACGATTTTGATCAAATATCAAAAGCGATTGAAAACGCACAAAAAACCAATAAACCTTCATTTATCGCTTGTAAAACTATAATTGGATTTGGTTCACCAAATCTTGCGGGCTCTGAAAAAACACATGGAGCACCACTTGGGGATGATGAGGTTAAAAAAGTAAAAGAGGAATTAAATTGGAAAAATAATCCATTCGAAGTTCCAAAAGACATACTTAGTAATTGGAGATCTTTAGTTGAAAGAGGATCAGAAATTAGAAAGGAATGGGAAGATAGATTTAATAAAAGCCCAAAAAAAAATAAATTTATTAAAAATAACTCAAACCACTTACCTAAAGCCTTTGATAAAAATTTAAAATCTCATATTCAAAAATTGAAAATAGAAAAACCTAAATTAGCTACAAGACAAGCAAGTTTAGAATTTTTAAAAGTTTTGTCATCTAATGCTGATAATATTGCTGGTGGATCAGCTGATTTAACTGGATCAAATTTGACAAAAACCCCAGATATGAATTCCGTAAAACCAAAAAAATTTAAAGCTAATTATATCCATTATGGAATTAGAGAACATATGATGGGAGCAGTTATGAATGGAATAGCTCTCCATAAAGGTTTTATAACATATGGTGGAACTTTTTTAGTTTTTAGTGATTATATGAGAAGTTCAATTAGATTGTCAGCTCTCATGAAAACTAAAGTAATTTATGTACTAACTCATGACTCAATTGGTCTAGGTGAAGATGGCCCAACACATCAACCAGTGGAGCATTTAGCAATGCTGAGAGCAACACCTGATCTCAATGTTTTTCGTCCTGCTGATGCAGTTGAAACAGCAGAAGCATGGGAACTTGCACTTAAATATAATGGACCATCTATATTGGCTTTATCAAGACAGGGTTTAAAAACATTTAGGGATGAAAAAAGGAATGATAATCTTACAAGTAAAGGTGGATATCTCGTTAAAAATTTTGGAAATAAAAGAGATTTAACAATTATTGCCACAGGTTCTGAGGTTGAGATTGCATTAGAAACTTCTGATCTATTATTAAAAGATAATATTAAAGCATCAGTGGTATCTTTACCATGTTGGGAGATATTCGAAAAACAATCAGAAGAATATAAATTAAATGTTCTTGGAGAAAAATTAAAAGTTGGGGTAGAAGCGGGTTCAGAATTAGGCTGGCATAAATATATAGGATCAAATGGTATTTTTATCGGAATGAAAACATTTGGAGCATCAGCACCTGCAAATCACTTATTTGAACATTTTGGATTAAGTTCAGATAAGATTAGAGAAAAAATTTTAGATAAAATTAATACATAAGTTTATGCCTTCTTCAAAAGAATTTTTTAAATTAGATTTAAAGAATAAATTGATTCTTGTCAGGGTTGATTTGAATTTGCCGTTAGTAAATGGTGTTGTTCAAGATGAAACAAGGCTTCAATCTGTTTTACCGACTATTCAAGAAATTATTAAAAAAGGTGGCAAGGTAGTACTTTGTAGTCACTTTGGAAGACCTAATGGTGAATATAATAAAAAATACAGTTTAAAACCATTAATAGAACCTTTGTCAAAAGCATTAAATTGTCCTATAATTTTTTCACAAACTTGCATTGGGCCAGAAGCAGAAGAACTAAAAAATAATCTTAAAGAGGGTCAAACTTTACTTTTAGAAAATTTACGATTTCATAAGGGAGAAGAAACTAATAATAAAGATTTTTCAGAAGATTTAACTCTGGGGATTGATTATTTTGTTAATGATGCTTTTTCATGTTCCCACAGAAGCCATTCTAGTACGGTAGGTGTAACAAATTTTTTACCCTCTTTTATGGGAACTCACTTAGAAAAAGAGATTAAAGCTTTAGAGGGTGTTTTAAACAATCCTAATAAACCTGTAGCTGCAATAATTGGAGGGTCAAAAGTTTCAACAAAAATAGATGTAATAAATTTTTTACTCAAAAAAATGGATATTATTATTATTGGTGGAGCTATGGCTAATACCTTTGTTGCTGCAAAAGGTCTTGATGTGGGTAAAAGTTTATTTGAGAAAGAATGTATTGATTTAGCTAAAGAGCTTATAGAAAAGTCACAAAATAATAATTGTAATTTAATTTTGCCAACAGATTTCATTGTATCTAAAAATTTAAAAAAAAATGCTGAATATACAACTGCTAATTTTGACTCATTGCCACATAATATGATGGCACTAGACATTGGGCCAAAATCGATAGAGCTTATTAATAAAAATATTAATAACTGTAAAACTATTTTATGGAACGGACCATTAGGTGCTTTTGAAACTTACCCATTCGATAAAGGTACTAATAAAGTCGCTTCGCATGTTTCAAGCCTTACAAAACAAAAAAAGATTTTGAGTGTTGCAGGTGGAGGTGATACAGTTTCTGCATTGAATAATGCAAATGTATTGAATGATTTTAGTTATGTATCCACTGCAGGTGGCGCATTTTTAGAATGGTTAGAAGGTAAAGTATTGCCAGGTATCAAACCTATAAATTAATTTACGAAAGGAAAATAATGTCAGTCAAAGTAGCAATTAATGGATTTGGAAGAATTGGTAGAAATATACTTAGGTCTATCATTGAAAATAAAAATGACAATATTAAAGTGGTCGGCATTAACGATTTAGGTCCTATAGAAACTAATGCACATTTATTAAAATATGATTCTGTTCATGGTATTCTTAATAGGAATGTAACAATTGATGGTAGTGATCTAGATGTTGGAACAGGACCAATTAAAGTCACTTCAGAAAGAAATCCTGAAAATTTACCTTGGAAAGAATTAGAAGTAGATGTTGTTTTAGAATGTACTGGAATTTTTACTAGCAAAGAAAAGGCTCAACAACACATAACTGCAGGTGCAAAAAAAGTTCTTATATCTGCTCCTGCGACTGGAGTCGATCTTACTGTTGTGTATGGTGTAAACCATAAAAAAATTTCAAGTGAACATCAAATTTTATCAAATGCTTCGTGTACGACTAATTGTCTTGCTCCTTTAGCATACGTATTAAATAAATCTATAGGTATAGAAAATGGTTTTATGACCACAATACATTCTTATACTGGAGATCAGCCTACATTAGATACAATGCATAGTGATCTTTATAGAGCAAGGGCTGCGGCTGCTAATATGATTCCAACATCAACAGGAGCTGCTAAAGCCGTTGGGTTGGTTTTACCTGAACTAGATGGTAAACTTGATGGTGTTGCAATTAGAGTTCCTACACAAAATGTTTCAGTCGTTGATTTTAAGTTTAATTCGAGGAAAGAAACTTCGATTGAAGAAATTAATGAGGCAATAAAAATTGCTTCTGAAAATGAACTAAAAAATATTTTAAGTTTTAATGATAAAAAACTTGTTTCAAGTGATTTTAATCATAATTCGTCCTCTTCAATATTTCATTCTGATCAAACAAAAGTTATGAACAAGAAATTTGTAAGAATTTTGAGTTGGTATGATAATGAATGGGGGTTTTCAAATAGAATGTGTGATACTGCATTAGAAATAGGAAAATATTTATAGTTTATGTCCTCAAAAAATATAATCATTGCACCATCAATTTTATCTGCTGATTTTAGTAATCTTGGTCAAGAAGTTAATGATATTGATGAAGCTGGCGCTGATTGGGTTCATTTAGATGTAATGGATGGACATTTTGTTCCAAATTTAACTTTTGGTCCTTCTGTTATTTCTAGTATTAGAAATAAAACTAAAAAATATTTTGATACTCATTTAATGATATCAAACCCTGATGAGTATATTGAACAGTATAAAAATGCTGGTTCAGATATAATTACTGTTCATAAGGAAGTTTGTGGACATTTAGATAAAACTTTATCATCTATAAAAAATACAGGATGCAAAGCAGGTGTTTCAATAAATCCTAGTACTGATATTTCAGGGTTAGAGTATGTCTTAGATAAGATTGATTTAATTTTAGTTATGTCAGTAAATCCAGGATTTGGAGGACAAAAGTTTATAAACTCATCAATTCAAAAAATTAAAAAAATAAAAGAATTAGTAAGAAACTCTAATATTGATATTGAGGTTGATGGTGGCATAGATGATAAAACGGCAACTCTTGTTAAAAATGCTGGTGCAAATATCCTTGTTTCTGGATCCTATATATTTTCTGGAAAGAATAAAAGTATCTATAAGGAAAGAATAGCTTCTTTGAGATAACTTATGTCAAAGAGGACTGCAAACAAAATAATCATTTTTGATTTAGATGGAACTTTAATTCATTCAATACCAGATATGTGTATTGCTATGAACAAAACATTAGAACATTTTAAGTTAAAATCTATATCAGAGGAAAAACTTCAGGAGTTTGTAGGCGAAGGTATGTTGAAATTATCAGAGAATGTGCTTAAATTTTCAGGAGGCAATTTGAATTTAATAGATGACTTTTTTTTAATGTATAGAAAAGAATATTCTGAAAATCCGTATTACCTGACTACTTTAATGCCAGGAGTTAAAGATATTCTTAACTATTTATTAGATAAAAAAATTCATATTAACATATGTACAAATAAAAGACAACATGTAGCAGAGAAAATTTTAAAACTAATGAATTTGTTTGATAATTTTGATTTTATTGTTGGAGCAAAAGAGAATGTTCCACTTAAACCTCAAAGACAAATGATAGACTTTATATGCAATCAATATGATTGTGATGAAAATGCATTTATAATGGTTGGAGATACAAAGGTAGATATTTTAGCTGCAAAAAATGCAGGAATTAGTTCTGTAGTAGTTAATGGTGGTTATACAAACAAGGATTGTAAATCTTTAGGGGCAGATTTTTATCTAAATAATATATCTGAGTTAAAATCAGTTTTAAATTTATAAGGGATCCCAACTGAACACATCACCACTTCTTTCCAAAGGAGTTAGGTAAGGCTTAAATGCTGGCATTGCTATTTCCATTATTTTTTGTGGATTCCAACCTTCACTATTATGAACACTTTTTACAGGTCTATTTTGGTTATAAATAAATAATTCATTTAATCTTGAGCTGAAAATCTGTCCTGTAATATCATTTGCATCTCCTGATGAAAGGTATACTGCAAGTGGAGCGTTTGTTTCGGGAGTCATTTTTTTTAGACGTTCGACTCTAGCTTTTTCTTGTTCGGTTGTTGAGGGTATAGAATTCGTCATTCTACTCCAAGCAAATGGTGCAATGCAGTTTGATCTTACATTAAAACGCTTCATATCTAAAGATATTGATTTTGATAATCCAGCAATTCCTAATTTTGCTGCAGAATAATTAGCTTGCCCAAAGTTACCTATTAAGCCGGAAGTACTTGTCATATGAACAAAGGAACCTGAGTTTTGTTCTCTAAAAAATGGGGCTGCTGCTCTGCTAATATAAAAACTACCATTTAAATGTACATCAATAACATCTGCCCAATCTTTTGGATCCATTTTATGAAAAATTACATCCCTTAAAATACCTGCATTATTAACAATAATATCAATTTGCTTAAAATTATCTAAAGCATTCTCAATAATTTTTGATGCTGATGACCATGAGGTAACGCTATTAGTGTCTGGTATAGCCTCTCCTCCTTTTTGTATTATCAATCCACAAGTTTCCTCTGCAGGTTGAACGGATCCACCTTCTCCACTTAAAGATACACCTATATCATTTGCTAAAATTTTTACACCTTCATTGGCTAGGGCTAACGCTATCTCTCTTCCAATTCCTCCACCTGCACCTGTAACAATTGCAACTTTACCTTTTAATCCTAAATCATTCATAGATAATCCTCTTTATAACCCATTAAACACTTTTTCATTTACTTAGTCTATAATAGGTTTATAGAATGTTTGTTAAGTGGGGGCGTAGCTCATCAGGATAGAGCGTGAGATTCCTAATCTCAAGGTAACAGGTTCGAGTCCTGTCGTCCTCACCATATTTTCAAAATGAATAGTTTAATAATATATAATATATTCTTAATTATTTTTTAAATTTTCTAAAACATTTATATTAAGTTCTGAGATTTTATTTAAATTTCTTTCTATTCTATAAAAAATGACAAAAAACATTATCGAAATAAATATACCAAAAGCTCCACCAGAATACATCAAAATTGACAAAGCTTCAGCTTGATCATTCATTTTTTTTAATTTACTTTTTTGTTCATTTTTATCATCAATTTTAAAGTTTTCAGCCCTTGTTTGCCAATAATCTCTGTTATTTTTTCTAAATTGAGAGTGAAATTCATTAATACCATTTATAGTTGGTGTTAAAATTTCTCCTTTTTTATATGCTTCAATAGCTATCTCATTAGTTAAAATATTTGAGACAAATGAGTATTGTAACTCAAAATAATTAACATCTTCATTATAAAAGTTTTTTGAATATTGAGTTATATCAATAGTATTTAGAATAAGAAGTTGATTTCCACTCTTAAGAATTTTTCTTTTCAGCCCAAGTTTGTCGCATATATCTTTAGTTTGTTCTTCATTATTTTTGTCGCATATGACAGGAATTTCAAGTTTTTTAATTATCTTTAATATATTGTTTTTAAGCGTAGTTAACTCTAAATCAGCAAATTCTTTTTGTTGTTTATCCATAAAAGCTTTTTGTAATGACGCCAATCTTTCAGCTTGTTGTTTGAATAAAACATCTATGTTTACATCGTTTACATCATTATTTTCTTTTTTTGATTTTTCTTCATTTTTTTTAATTTCAGTTTTAGGTTTTTGTTTTTTTTTACTAAATTTATCTAAAAATTCTTTTGTATCAGGTTGTTTAAAATCGTTATCTTTTTTTTCAATTTGGTTATTGGCTGATAATAAGCCTGACCATTTGGCAATGCCAAATATACCTCCGCAAAGACTAACAACTAAAGTTAATGTTAAAACAACTATAATAACAAAGCGGTATATTAGAATGTATTTATCTTCTATGTAGAATAATTTCATTAAATCTCCTAATTTCCTATATTATTGAAAAAGTCCTCTTCATCTTTCTGTTTGCTTTCTATTTCTTTTAAATTTTTCTTGATACTCAACTCATAAACTTTTTTATTATAATAAGATATAAAATTTCCTTGATATGTTTTAAACCATTCTTTAATAGCAAAATCAATTTTTTTTCCTAATGAAACATGATATGATGCCTTCCAAAAAAAATTTTGGTAAAATAATTTATTATTTCTTCTATCAATTTTTTCTAGTTCATTAATTTTTTCTTTTGACATTATTTTAATAAAATAATCATAGTGATTTTCATTTAATTTTGATTTTATGAAATTTTTAAAATCAGTATTTGTTTCATCTTTTAAATGATTGTATGCAACAAAATAAGAATTTAAAATATCTATAAATTGTATTAATTTTTTATTAATTTCTCTAAAATCATTTTCTAAATCATTTTTTCGTATTTCAGTTGATTTTATATAATGGTTAGTTTTTCCATAAACACCTAATTTTTTGTTTTCTTTATCAATTTTAGTAAACAATTTATTATAATCTTTTATAAACTTTTTTAATTCTATTATTTCATCATTTGATATTTCTATGTCTGACATTTCAAAATATTCATTAATTTTATTGTGCAAAATAGTTAAATCATTATTTGCTGAATTATTGAAATTGAAAATATACTGATCTGACACTAAGATTCTCTTATATCCTTCTGAACTCATTTGAAACCAATCTAAATTTTTTTTAATTTCTTCCTCTCTTTTTTTAGAAACTAATTTAGCTTTTCTCTCAACTTCAAGCTTAGCTTTTCTCTCAGCTAACATTTTAGCCTTTTTCTCAGCTTCAAGCTTAGTCTTTTTTTCAGCTAACATTTTAGCCTTTTTCTCAGCCTCAAGCTTAGCCTTTTTTTCAGCTAACATTTTAGCCTTTTTCTCAGCTTCAAGCTTAGCCTTTTTTTCA
>CACMRG010000012.1 GCA_902616005.1 uncultured SAR116 cluster alpha proteobacterium | reverse complement strand
AATCAGAATCATAAATTTATTTTAAAGTTAATGAGATGTTGTGGTGACCAGGACCCATTTTTAAAATTAAATATAAAAGCTGCTTTGTTAAATTCAATTTATATAAAGAGTTTAAATGTACTTTTAAATATAGAAACAAAATCTATAGACAAAATTATGAGTAACTTAGATAAAGATTTAAAAAAAGTATTTGAATTACCATTTCTATTTAAAAATTAAATTGGTAGTAATATTCTAGCTCTTAAACCACCTAATGGGCTATCCTCCAAAATAAGTTCACCTCCGTGTGATAGTATGGAATTATTTGCTATTGAAAGTCCTAGACCAATTCCTCCAGTATTTTTGTTTCTTGAATGTTCTAATCTATTAAAAGGTAGTAATGCTTCTTCTCTTTTGTCACGAGGTATTCCAGGACCATTATCATCAATTATGACCTCGCAATGATCATCAAACAATCGAGTTGAAATATTTGCTTTTCCAGCATATTTCAGAGCGTTATTTAATAAATTAATTAATGCTCTATTGATTGATCTTACTTGCATAGGAAAAATTGGTAATTCGGCTGAGGGTGGAGATATTTCAATTTTATTTAAGCTAGGATCTGATGATTTTGCAGCTAGCTGAACTATCTTAAATAAATTTGCTTCAACCATTTCCTCTTCTCTATCATCTTTTGCAAACTCTAAATAACCTTTTATCATTTCTTCCATCTCGTCTAAGTCTTCTCCTAAATTGTTTTTAAGATTGGCATTTTCATTGAGTAATTCAAGTTGTAATTTCATTCTTGTAATTGGAGTTCTTAAATCATGACTTACACCTGCAAGCAATTCCATTCTTTCGGTGATTTGTTTTTTTATTCTATGTCTCATAGCCTGGAAAGCTCTACCTGCTAATCTTACTTCTGTAGCACCTTCAATATTATAATTTTTTACATCTCGACCAAAGCCAATTTGTCGTGCAGCATTTGCTAAATTTAAAATTGGTCTCACTTGACCTCTTAAAAAAATTATTGCAATAGAAAACAAAATTACGGACGAACCTATTGACCATACAATAAAAGTTAGGCCAGTAGATGCAAATAAGCGTTTTTTTTCTATTGTCATTCTAACAATTCCATTAGCCAATTGAATGTCAACGACTATTTGGCCAGTATTTTCCTGAGTTGATAAATAAAAAGGCTTTTTAATTCTTATAGATAAGGCATCTCTGAAATTATAAAATTTTTTTTCTAAATTTTGATTTGGTTTTAATATTCCTCCATCTAACCAATAAAATATAAAATTGAAATATTGCCTTGCTTTTGCAGCAGATAATGATCTTTCATCTTTAGAGGGTTTTGAGCCAAGTTCATCTATTAAAAGACCTATATCATTTGACAGATTTTTTGACATATGTCTTGAAACTGAATCCCAATGTCTTTCATAAAAAATAAAAACAGATATTATTTGAACTAATATTATTGGTACAAGAATAATAGATAACATTCGCCCAAATAAGCTCTTTGGGGTAATGTTTCTAAGTCTCATTGCTAAATTCTTTACTGTTGAAAGTATTTAATTTCCATCCAAAACCTCTTATAGTTTGAAGGTATGTCGGGTATCTTTGATCTAATTCAATTTTTTTTCTAATCCTAGTTATTGCAACGTCAATTGATCTATCTTCCATTTTTCCACCTAACATTTTATTTAGATCATCCCTAGATAATGCCTTGTTTGGGATTTTAGCAAAACATTTTAATAGATTTTGTTCTGAAGTGGTTAGATGAATTGATAAACCATTTTTGTAAAGATTTAATGAATCCATATTAAAGAAAAATGGACCAAATTCAAGATTTGTACTGGGTTTGATTTTACTGATATAAGAGTTTCTTTTTAGAATATTTTTTATTCTTAATAATAGCTCCTTTGGTTGAAATGGTTTTGAAAGATAATCATCAGCACCAGTCTCTAATCCATCAATTCTATCTTCAGTTGAGGACATTGCAGTTAACATTAAGATTGGAACTCTGCTATTATTTCTTATTTCTTTCAAAAATTGAAGTCCTGTTTTTCCAGGCATCATTATATCCAAAATAATTAAATCAAAGATTATACTATTCATTAAACTTTGAGCATCATAGGCGTTAGAAGCATCTGATACCAAAAATTCATTATTTTTTAAAAAATCACTTAAAAGACTTCTTAATTTTTGATCATCATCAATAATTAAAATATGTGAATTAATAATAAACCTCGTTAAATATACTTTATTTAAAATTATTACAACTCCAAGTGAAATTACAAATTTATTTTTTAATTTAGTAGTTACTTTTTAAAAAAATTTGTTTAAATTAAGATTTTTATGAGGTTTTTGTGATACAGGGTTTTGATAATAGAGAAGGAAAAATTTGGCTCAATGGTAAGTTGGTCGAATGGAACGATTCAAAAATACATGTGCTTAACCATGGATTACATTACGCTAGTTCAGTTTTTGAAGGTGAAAGAGCGTATAATGGTAAAATTTTTAAATCTGAAGAACATACTCAGAGATTTTTTCAGGGTGCTAAGACTATGGATATGGAAATACCTTTTACACAATCTGAAATTTTGAATGCAAAAAAGGAATTAATTACTTCTAATGGTTTAAAAGATGCATATGTAAGACCTATAGCATGGCGGGGTAGTGAAATGATGGCGGTTTCAGCTCAAAAAACAACCATTAATGTTGCTATCGCTTCATGGGCATGGCCAAGTTATTTTGATCCAAATGAAAAAATGAAAGGTATTAAATTAGATATAGCTAAATGGAAAAGACCTGATCCAAATTGCGCTCCTGTTCATGTTAAAGCATCTGGATTATATATGATATGTACATTATCAAAACATGATGCTGAAGCAAAAGGTTATAGTGATGCACTAATGTTAGATTGGAGAGATCTTATAGCGGAGGCAACCGGCGCTAATATTTTTTTTAAATTTAAAGACGGAAATTTGTATACTCCAAAACCTGATTGTTTTTTAGACGGAATTACAAGACGTACAGTAATAAAGTTAGCTAAAGATTTAGGTGTTGATACCATTGAAAAACCATTAAAATTAGAAGATATACATCATGCTGAAGAATGTTTTTTAACTGGAACAGCAGCAGAAGTTACGCCTGTGAGTCAAATTGGAGAAGATATAACATTTACTCCAGGTGAATTATCATTTAATCTGATGAAAGCATACGAACGAGTTGTAAATAGTTAATTAACTCCATTTTTTGAGAGCTTCAATTTCTTTTTTATCTTGAATTACCCATTTTTTTGTATGTTCAAATTCTTCAAGTTTCCAAAACGTTGCATTTGATTTTAAATAATCCATAATAAAGCTACATGCATCAAATGCATTTTGTCTGTGTTTTGAACTTACTCCAACATATACAATTTTTTCTTTAGGATACAGTTTGCCTATTCTATGAATAATAGAAACACAATTTATATCCCATTTCTTAGTAGCTTGTTCTGCTATTTTTAAAATCTCATTTTCTGTCATTAAAGGATAGTGCTCAAGTGTCATTGATAGGATTTTTTTATTTTTTTTATCTTTTTCTCTAACAGTTCCTAAAAAGTTTACAATTGCACCAGTATTATTTGTTGAAAGCAATACATTCTCTTTTTCGACATTAAAAGATTTTTTTTGAATTTTAATTCTGATTTTACTTGATATTTTAACCTCCCGTTACAGGGGGAAAAAAAGCTATTTCGTCATCATTTTTAATTTTTGTAGACTTTGAAATATAAATTTTATTTTGTGCAACTTTAATAACATTACGTTTATCAAATGCTTTTTTATATTTTTCGTCTTTTTTAATTAAATGATCAATTAGCTTTTCCGGGGTGTCTATATCTGAAGAGATCGAGATTATTTCTTCAGATTTACCTACAATGTCCTTTACCCATGAAAAATACCTAATAATCATATTAATAAATTTTTCTATAAATGATACCACACTTTTTTGAGATAATCATAACATGTAATTATAGTTATTATCCCTGAGATCCAAATTAAAAATACTGATAAAATAAAAATAGTTTTTGACTCGAAAAAAAAAGAGTGAGACCTCCAAATAAGATATGTTGAACATGCAATGATTTGTATTGTTGTTTTCCATTTAGCTAGAATCGAAACATCAAGTCTTATGTTCATATTGTATGTTTGTTCTCTAATGCCAGTGATAAAAATTTCTCTTAATACAATGAATAAAACCGGAATGAAAGTGAAGTAATAGTCAAAAAAACCTTCTATGCTAAGAGCTAATAATGTTGAAATAATTAGCATCTTATCAGCTACAGGATCAATAATTTTACCAAAATTTGATGTTACATTATATTTTCTTGCTAAAAAACCATCAAAAAAGTCAGTAATTCCAGCAATAATAAAGATTATTGGTGCGAGGATAGCACCAATTTCACTTCCGTAAACAATAAGCCATGGGACAATGATACTGCTGATACATCTGAAACTTGTAAGAAAATTTGGGATATATTTTTGTAATTTAACAGAATGCATAAGTTATATTAATAATTTATTATTTATCTACCATTAAAAAAATTAAAAATTATTTCAGCAGTTTTTTTATTTATGTTTGGAACTTTTTGTAAGTCTTCAATTGAAGCTTTTTTAATACCGTTACTTGAACCAAAATAATTCAATAGATTTCTTTTTCTGATCTTTCCAATACCTTGTATTTCATCCACAGGATTTTTAAAAAGAGATTTTGTCCTTTTACTTCTATGATATCCAATCGCAAATCTATGAGCCTCATCTCTTAAATTTTGTAAAAAGAAACGTATAGGATCATTTTTATTTAAAAATAATTCTTCATTTTCACCGTAATAAAAATTTTCATTTCCAGAGTTTCTCTGTCTACCTTTTGAAACAGCTAATACAAAAATTTTATGATTATTAATTTGATTTAGTGTTTCTTGAACTTTTCTTAAATGACCTTTCCCACCATCAATAAGAACTAAATCTGGTGGCTGAATTGTTGTATTATTTTTAAAGCGTCTAGTTATCACTTCTTCCATCATAGAATAATCATCATTGAGTTTAAATGTTTTCTCTTGAATTAATCCTTTAATAATAAATTTCCTATATAAGTTTTTTTCAAACCCATTTTCTGTAAATGTAATGAATGCTCCAATTGCATTTGATCCATGGTTATGAGAATTATCATAAGTTTCTATCTTTTTGATTTCATTAATATTTAGCAGTTTACTTAAATTAAGTAAGTTTTTCTTATTTGAGGTGTTTTGAAAAAGTTTTTTATTTAAATTCTGAAAAGCCGTTTTCTCTAAATCATTAAGTATTTTTAATTTAAAACCTTTTAGCGGTTTATAAATTTTTATCAAATGTTTTTGCTGTTTAGAAAAAAGTTCTTCAAGTAATTTTTTTTGTTCTGGTATAACATTAACAATGATCAATTTTGGTGCTTCGTTATTTTTATAATATTGATTCAAAAAGGCAGACATGATTTCATTTTCTTTTAAATCATCACCGTAATTAGTGATTTTTGGAAAATGAGAAATTGAACCATAATTACTTCCATTTCTAATAATTGACATTTGAACTACACAATAATTTTGTTTTTTTATCATATAAATTAAATCAAGATTTTTAAGGTTTTGATAATTTATACTTTGAGATGTTATAACATTAGATATTGCATAAATTTGATTTCTTAAAATAGCAGCTTCTTCATAATTTTGATTTTCGGATTTCTCATACATTTTGTCTGACAAAATCTTTTTAATATTGTGTGATTTACCTGACAAAAAATTAACTACATTTTTTATCCCTTCTAAATATTTAACTTTAGAAATATAGTTAACACATGGAGCACTACATCTTTTTATTTGATATTGAAGGCAGGGCCTAGATCTAGTATTAAAAATATTATCTGAACAATTTCTGATTAAAAAAACCTTTTGCAAGGTTTCAATTGTTTTGTTTATTGAACTTTTAGAAGTAAATGGGCCAAAGTATCTTCCTTTTTTATTTTTCATTCCTCTGTGAGTTATCATTTTTGGAAAATCATCATTGGTTGATATATAAATAGAGCTAAAACTCTTATCGTCTTTTAAGAGAACATTAAATTTTGGTTCGAATTTTTTAATTAAGTTAGATTCTAATAATAAAGCCTCTACCTCAGAGTTAGTAATATTAATCTCTATTTTTTGGATATTACTAATCATTGTAATTAAACGTCTATTTAGTTTATTAGCTTTAGTATAGCTTAGAACTCTTTTGTATAAATTCTTAGCTTTTCCAATATATATTGGATCGTTAGAGGAATTAATCATTTTATAAATTCCAGGCTTTTTAGGAATATTTTTAAGTTCTAATGAAATAACTTTTATTCCATGTTCAAGATTTAAATCATTGCCAATTTTGGTTATTTTATTCATACATAGATTATAATTTTTGAAATGTTAAAAATCTATTTTTTTAATAGGCCAATTTCTTTTTGTTGAAGTCGATTAATAACATCTCTTAATTTTGCTGCCTCTTCAAATTCTAGATTACTTGCAGCTTCTCTCATTTCTTTTTCAAGTTCAGGAATTGATTTAACATGCTTTATTAATTTTTTGTCTTCTTTTTTATTATCATCATTTAAATCAGATAAAATGTCAGAAATTTTATTTTGTATAGTTTTGGGCTCAATATTATTCTTTTTATTAAATAGTATTTGTTTACCCCTTCTTCTATTAGTTTCATCTATTGCATATTGCATTGATGCTGTTATTTTGTCAGCATAAAGAATAACCTTTCCCTCAAGATTTCTTGCTGCTCTTCCGATTGTTTGAATTAAAGATGTTTTGGATCTTAAATAACCTTCTTTATCAGCATCTAGTACCGCTACAAGTGCGCACTCTGGAATATCTAAGCCTTCTCTTAGTAAATTAATGCCAATTAAAACTTCAAATTTTCCTAATCTCAAATCTCTTATAATTTCTATTCTTTCTAATGTTTCTACATCAGAGTGAATGTATCTAACTTTTAAATTAGCCTCGTGCATAAATTCTGTTAGAGATTCTGCCATTTTTTTTGTCAAAGTTGTCACAAGAATTCTATGATTTTTTTTAATTTCGTTTTTACATTCATCGATCAAATCATCTACTTGGTTTGTAGTAGGCTTAACAATAATTTTTGGATCAATTAATCCTGTTGGCCTTACTAATTGTTCAACAAAAACTCCATTTGTTTTATCTAGCTCCCATTCACCAGGCGTTGCTGAAACATAAATTGTTTGAGGTCTAAACATTTCCCATTCTTCAAATTTTAAAGGTCTATTGTCTAAGCATGAGGGTAATCTAAATCCATATTCAGATAGAGTTAGTTTTCTACTATGATCACCTTTATACATAGCTCCAATCTGACTTACGCTAATGTGACTTTCATCTGTAAAAATTAAAGAGTTTTTAGGTAAATATTCAAATAATGTTGGAGGTGGTTCACCTGGATTTCTACCTGATAAATATCTACTATAATTTTCTATTCCAGGACAAGTCCCAGCTGCTTGTATCATAGCTAAGTCATGATTTGTTCTTTGTTCAAGTCTTTGAGCTTCAATTAATTTATTTTCTTTGTAAAATTGACTCAATCTTATTTTTAGTTCTTCCTTAATTTGTTTAATTGCCTGATTTAATGTTGGTTTGGGTGTTACATAATGTGAGTTTGCATACAATTTAATCTGATCAAGTTTATTTAATTTTTTACCTGTTAGGGCATCAATTTCGAAAATTTCTTCAATCTCATCTCCAAAAAAATTTATTCTCCATGCAGCATTTTCATAATGCGCTGGAAAAATTTCAACAATATCACCTCTTACTCTAAATGTACCTCTTGAAAAGTTTAAGTTATTTCTCTTATATTGAAGTTCTGTAAATTGTCTGATTAATCTATGTTGTGATATATTATCTCCTTTTTTTAAATTAATTGTCATTTGCGAGTAAGTTTCAACAGATCCAATTCCATATATACATGAAACAGATGCTACAATTATAACGTCTTTTCTTTCTAATAAAGACCTTGTAGCTGAATGCCTCATTCTATCAATTTGTTCATTAATGCTAGATTCTTTTTCAATGTATGTATCAGATCTTGGAACATAAGCCTCAGGTTGATAATAATCATAATATGAAACAAAGTACTCTACTGCATTTTCGGGAAAAAATTCTTTCATCTCACCGTATAATTGAGCTGCAAGCGTCTTATTTGGAGCCATAATTAAGGTTGGTTTATTTAGGGATTTTATTACATGAGCCATAGTAAAAGTTTTGCCTGAACCTGTTACACCCATAAGCACTTGATCTTTTTCTTTTTTATTAATACCTTCGATTAAATCATTTATTGCTTTAGGTTGATCTCCTGCTGGATCAAAATCTGATTTTAGTTTAAATTTATGATTATTGTTAATAGACATAATATTGATTTATGATAGAAAGAAAATTATTCAATAGCGTTAGTAATTGGAGTTTAAATGGAATTTATTTCACATAGTTTAAAAAAAATTAAACCTTCACCCACAATGGTTATTACAGCTAAAGCAAGAGAGCTTAGAGCAGCTGGTGAAAAAATAATTAGCTTATCTGCTGGAGAACCAGATTTTGACACACCCAAACATGTAAAAGATGCTGCAATTAAAGCAATAAATATGGGTTATACTAAATATACTAATGTTGAGGGTATACCTGAGTTAAAACAAGCTATAGTAAACAAATTTAAAAACGACAATGAAATAGATTATAATCTGGATCAAGTTATAGTTGGAGTTGGTGGAAAACAGATTTTATTTAATGCTTTGTTTGCTTCATTAAATTCAGGAGATGAAGTTATTATTCCGACACCATATTGGGTTTCTTACCCAGATATGACGATATTAGCTGGTGGCACCCCGAAAATTTTGAATTGCGACGAAGAAAATAATTTTAAAATTAATCCTTTGGAATTAGATAATATTATATCAGAAAAAACAAAATGGATAATTTTAAATAGTCCTTCTAATCCATCAGGTTCATGTTACACAAAACAAGAATTAATTAATATTGCAGAAGTATTGAGACAACATAAAAATATAAATATAATCACAGATGATATATATGAATACATTGTTTATGATAAGTTTCAATTCTACACACTTGCACAAATTGCTCCGGATTTGAAAGATAGAATTCTTACTGTAAATGGCGTTTCAAAAAGCTATTGTATGACTGGTTGGAGAATTGGGTATGCTGCCGGAAGAAAAGATTTGATACTTGCTATGATGAAAATACAAGGTCAATCAACCTCTAATCCAACTTCAATATCACAATATGCAGCATTAGCTGGATTGAATGGTGACAGAAAGTTTTTAGAACCTTGTCTAGAAGCTTTTAATGAAAGAAAAAATCTCGTGGTTGAAGGCTTAAATTCCATTGATGGGATACGCTGTGTAATGCCAAAAGGAGCTTTTTATGCTTATCCAAATGTATCTGGATTGATTGGGAAAAAAACTAAAAAAGGAAAATATTTAAGCAATGACACAGATATTGTTGAGTGGATTTTAGAAGAAGCTAAAGTTGCAGCTGTACCTGGGAGTGCATTTGGTTTAGAACCATATTTTAGAGTTTCATATGCGACAAGTACCGACGATCTTAAAATAGCAATACAAAATATTAAAAATTCTGTTAGCAAATTGACCTAAATGTATATAAAGAAGAAAAAGTCTTGGCATATCTCAGAAGCTTTAGTAACTGATGAAAGTTGTTTTAGAAATAGAAGATTGTTTTTAAATTCACTTGGTAAAACAGTATTAACGTTATCATTATATCCTTCATTATCTTACGCATCATATGAAGCATCAAATAAACTTAATAAAAATTATTTCCTTCCGTCACCTTACACAAATGAAAAATTAGCTACAACATACACAAACTTTTATGAATTTGGTTCTAGTAAAAATATTTGGCGAAGAGCTTCAAAACTAAAAGTTGATAATTGGTCAATTAAAATTGATGGTTTAGTCAAAAAAAAGAAAACATTTGATATCAATAATCTAAAAAAATTGATTGGTCTTGAAGAAAGAATTTATAGATTTCGTTGTGTTGAGGGCTGGGCCATGGTTATTCCATGGTTAGGATTTCCTGTGAACAAAATTTTAAATCTTGTTGATCCAGATAAGGGGGCTAACTATCTAAAGTTTGAAACTTTTTATGACCCAAAAATTGCACCTGGTCAAAAACAAAACTGGTACCCTTGGCCATATGTTGAGGGTATAACTCTAAAGGAAGCGAAAAATGACTTAGCTTTTTTTGCAACTGGGATGTATGGAAAAGATATACCTAATCAAAATGGTGCTCCTTTGAGATTAGTATTGCCTTGGAAGTATGGTTTTAAATCAATCAAATCCATCGTGAAAATTACTTTTACAAAAGAAAAGCCCATTGGCTTATGGGAAAAATTAGCACCAAAAGAATATGGTTTTTGGGCAAATGTGAATCCAAATGTGCCACATCCAAGATGGTCTCAAAGTAAAGAGCAATTATTAGGTGCAAATAAATATCAAAAAACACAAATTTATAATGGTTATGAAGAAAATGTATCTTATCTTTATGCAAACTTGTCTAAACAGGAAAAATTGAAATTATTTAGATAATTTATTTAAGATTAATTTAAAATCTTTATTTAATTTTTTTTGATTATCTAATGGGATTTTTTTAAAATTATAGAAAGATTTTTTAAATATCTTTAAGCTATTATGGTTCAATAGTTTTTTGTGAAATGATTTTAATTTGCTTTTTTCTTTATTTAAATATCCCAAAAATAAATTGTTCGATGTAGAGGCAATCTCACTAATCATATTTACACTGTCGTTTGTTACAATTATATATTCACATATTTTAATTATAGATGGATAAATATTAGTTTCATTTTTTTTTGATATGTAAAAACTATTTGAGAAATCAGAAAAAATTTGTTCTGCCAAGTATAAAACATTTTCTGGTGTTCTCCTAGACTGGCAAATAATAACATTTGCTGAAATTTTTTTTGCTGCGTATTTTATTTCAAATAATAGCTTGGAATAGTCTGTCTTAGTTGGAGTATATCTTTTACTCTTACCACCTAAAAGAACCAACACGTTAGGAGACTGAAAATATTTAAATTTTTTTTCTATTACAGGGTTATTTTTTTTTATTTCTACTTCATTAAATGGACAAAGTGAGCCTACAATATTAATAACATTATTTTTACGGTAAAACCCATCATGTTCAGGTATTATAAGTATATCAAAATATTTAGAATAAAAATTTGGTTTTTGTAAATGAATATTAATAATTTTTTTACCATAGATCTTTTTGAGAGCTACTGAAACTCCTGATAATTTTTTTCCAGTAGTAATTAAATATTTAAAATTATATTTTTTTATTAATTTAAAATTATTTTCTAAATTATTGAAAATATTCCCAAAAAAAGGAAAAGTAGTTAAAAAAGGATTAATTTTAATTTCAATTTTTTTAAATTTTAAACCTAAATTTTTTGCGAGAGCTATTGATTGATTATCGATCCCTTTAATGCCAACTAACAATATCAAGCATTCTATATTCATTAGAGTTATTTTAAAATATCTATATTTAAAATTTCATATTTTTTTAAACCGCTTGGAGTTTTAATTTCTACTTGGGAGCCGCTTTCTTTACTCATAAGACCTTTCGCTAATGGCGAAGATACAGAAATTAATCCTTTTTCTAAGTTAGCCTCATAAGGGCCTACAATTGAAAACTCTACATCCTTATCTGAATTTTCATCAAATACAGTTACTCTTGTACCAAAAGTTACCTTTTTTCCATCCAGTTTTGATAAATCTATAACTTCAGCTCTACTTAAAACATTCTCAAGTTCAGTTATTCTTCCTTCTATAAATGATTGTTTTTCTTTAGCAGCATGATATTCTGCATTTTCTGACAAATCTCCATGTTCACGAGCAGTTGAGATGGCTTTAATAATTTCTGGCCTTTGAATTTTTTTTAGATCATTTAATTCATTTTTTAAATCTTCTAATCCATTTATTGTAAAAGGTACTTTGTCCATAAAAAAACTCCAATCAATTTAAATATGATTGTAATGAGTGTACATCAATTTTTTTGTTTATTACACTTTTTATAGCAGATGTTACTGCAATAGCTCCTTGTATGGTAGTATAATAAGGAATATTATTTAATAATGCAGTTTGTCTTAATGAAAAGCTGTCTTCAATTGATTTCAAGCCTTCAACAGTGTTTATAACAAGATCAATTTCATTTGATATCATTAAATCAACTATGTTTGGTCTTCCTTCAAAAACTTTCTTGACATGTTCACAAGAAATTTTATTGTCATTTAGGAAGGTTGCAGTTCCTTTAGTCCCAGTTAAATCAAAACCTAAACTTAATAATGATTTTGCTGGTTCAATTATTTTTCTTTTATCATCATCTTTAATCGAAATAAATATTTTACCTTTTTGAGGAAGAGGTATGTTTGAGCCCAATTGACTTTTATAAAAGGCAAGTTCAAAGTTTTTATCAATTCCCATAACTTCACCAGTTGATTTCATTTCTGGCCCTAAAATAATATCAGTACCTGGAAATCTTGAAAAAGGAAATACAGCTTCTTTGACACAAACATGTTTAATATTATTTTCTTTTAATTTAAGTTCTTTTATTGAACAACCAATCATAATTTGACAAGCATAATTTACTAGGGGATTTCCTGTTGCTTTTGCAACAAATGGTATAGTTCTGCTTCCTCTTGGATTAACTTCCAAAATAAATAACTGGTCATCTTTTATAGCAAATTGAATATTCATAAAGCCTTTAACTTTTAATCTTTTTGCAATAATTTTAGTTTGATTTCTTATCTCATTTAACATTTGGTCAGATATGTTTTGTGGTGGTAATACACATGCAGAATCTCCCGAGTGAATTCCAGCTTCCTCAATATGTTCCATAATACCAGCTATAAAAATATCTTCTCCATCAGATATTGCATCAACATCAACTTCCATAGCATTTTTTAAAAATTGATCTATTAATACAGGATTTTTTCCAGACACTCTTACAGCTTCGTTAATGTACTTATTTAATTGATTAATATTATGTATGATCTCCATGGCTCTTCCTCCGAGAACATAACTTGGTCTAATAACAATAGGAAAACCTATTTTTTCACAAATTTTTTGAGCTTCTACTTTACTTTTAGCAACGTCATTATTTGGTTGTTTTAGATTTAAAGAATTAATCAATTTTTGAAATCTGTCTCTATCTTCAGCCAGGTCAATAGCATCAACTGAAGTCCCTAGAATTTTGACACCTGATTTGTATAATTCATTTGCAATTTTAAGTGGAGTTTGACCACCTAACTGAACAATTACACCAAGCAATTCCCCATTTTTCTGTTCTTTATAAATTATATCAAAAACATTTTCAAAAGTAAGTGGTTCAAAATAAAGTTTATCAGAAGTATCATAATCAGTAGAGACTGTCTCTGGATTACAATTAATCATAATTGATTCAATTCCCATCTCCTTAAAACTATAAGATGCATGAACACAACAATAATCAAACTCAATGCCCTGGCCAATTCTATTTGGTCCACCTCCCAGAATTATAACTTTTTGTTTTTTAGATGGATTTGCTTCACATTCTGTAATATCTGATAGTTCATAAGAACTATAAAGATAAGCTGTTTCAGAAGAAATCTCAGCCGAACAAGTATCTACTCTTTTAAAAGAGGGGAAAATATTATATTTTTTTCTAAGATTTATAATTTTATTTACATCAACATTTACCAATTCAGAAATTTTTGTATCTGAAAAGCCCATTGATTTAAGATTTATTAAAAATTCCTTATTTTTATTTAACCCATTTTTTCTTAAAAATTGTTCTACTTCAATTATTCCACTAATCTGTTCTAAAAACCAAAAATCCCATCCTGTTTTGTTATGAATTTCATTTAGAGAAATACCAATTCTAATTGCTTCAGCTATAATTAATAATCTTTCTGGAATTGGTTCACTAAGTAATTTATCAAATTCTTCTAAAGAGATATTATTGATTTTATCTAATCCTGAATAATCATTTTCAAGAGATCTTAGTCCTTTTTGAAGAGACTCTTGAAAAGATCTACCTATTGACATAGCTTCACCAACAGATTTCATTGAAGTTGTTAAATATTTTTTTGATCCTGGAAATTTTTCAAATGTAAATTTTGGAATTTTTGTTACTACATAATCAATTGTTGGTTCAAAGCTAGCAGGTGTATTTTTTGTGATATCATTAATTAACTCATCTAAATGATAACCAATAGCAAGTTTTGCAGCTATTTTTGCTATTGGAAAACCAGTTGCTTTTGAAGCAAGTGCAGATGATCTACTTACACGAGGGTTCATTTCAATTACAATTTGTCTTCCATCTTTAGGATTGACTGCAAACTGCACATTTGATCCACCTGTGTCAACGCCGATTTCTCTGAGAATGTTAATACTTGCTGATCGCATTTTTTGATATTCTTTATCTGTTAGAGTCAAAGCTGGAGCAACAGTAATAGAATCTCCTGTATGAACTCCCATAGGATCAATATTTTCAATTGAACAAACGATAATACAATTATCAAATTTGTCCCTTACTACTTCCATTTCAAATTCTTTCCATCCAATAAGTGATTCCTCAATCAAAACTTCGTTTACTGGGCTTAATTTTAATCCTTGTTCAATAATTGATATAAATTCATCTTTATTATAAGCTACGCCGCCGCCTTCTCCACCAAGCGTAAAAGAGGGCCTAATAATGCATGGTAATCCAACAAAATCTAATGATTTTAAAGCCTCATTCATATTCTTAGCAATTTTTGCTTTTGCTGAAGACAATCCAATTTTCTCCATTGATTTTTTAAATAAACTTCTATCTTCAGCTTTTTTTATAGATTCAGGTTTAGCTCCTATAATTTCAATATTTTCATTTTCTAATATTCCATCTTTATGTAAATCTAATGTAACATTTAGTGCAGTTTGGCCACCCATGGTTGGTAATATTGCATCAGGCTTTTCTTTTTTAATTATTTTATGTATTACATTTTTTTGAATTGGTTCAATATATGTTGCGTCTGCCATGATTGGATCGGTCATTATGGTTGCAGGATTAGAATTAACTAAAATAACTCTAATACCTTCTTCTCTGAGAGCCTTACAAGCTTGAGCACCTGAATAATCAAATTCACAAGCTTGACCAATAATAATTGGACCTGCACCTATTATTAATACAGATTTTAAATCAGTTCTTTTTGGCATTACTATACTCTAGACAAAGATTATAAAATTTATCAAATAAATAAGTCGTATCTGTAGGTCCTGGGGAAGCTTCAGGGTGAAATTGAACTGAAAAAATTGGAAGTTCTTTATGTTTAATGCCTTCAATTGATTGATCAAATAAAGAGATATGAGTTATTTGAAGTTCATTTGGAAGACTATTTTTATCAACAATAAATCCATGATTTTGACTTGTGATTTCTACACTATTCGTTTCTAAATTTTTAACTGGATGATTCGCACCTCTATGTCCTTGTTTCATTTTAGAGGTTCGAGCACCTAATGATAAAGCTATGAGCTGATGACCAATACAAATGCCAAAAATTGGAATTTTTAAAATAATTAATTGTTTTAATAATTTGAAAACTGATGCATCTGATGCTTTAGGATCACCTGGTCCATTAGATAAAAAAATACCATCTGGATTTTTATAAATAATTTTTTCAATAGATATATTATAAGGGACTAAGCAAACTTCAAAATTTCTTTCATTCAAGTTTCTTAAAATATTTGATTTTATTCCATAATCAATGGCAACTATTTTCAATGGTTTATTGTTTTGTTTTTTTTCTAATTTAAGTAATTTATGTAATTTCTCATTCCAAAAATATTCTTTTTTTGTTGAAATTTTGCTAAATAACTCAAGACCATCCATAGAAGGATGGTTTTGTAAAATTTTATTTAATTCATTTAATTTACCATTACTATTAATTTTGGCAATTATTGCATTAATTGATCTTTTACCTCTAATAATTTTAGTTAATTTTCTTGTATCAATTCCAGCAATTCCAGGTATTGACAATTCTTTTAACCATTCAGAAAAATTTTTATTACTTCTCCAGTTTGATCCTCTAGAAGGTAGTTGTCTTGTTATCACACCAGAAACATTTGATTTACCTTCATTATCGTATTTATTATAACCTACATTTCCTATATGTGGAAAAGTAAAGTTTATAATTTGATTAGAATATGACGGATCAGTAATAATTTCTTGATATCCTGTTATTGATGTATTGAAGCATAATTCACCTATTCCCAAATTTTCTGATCCAAAAGAATATCCAAAAAATTTTTCTCCAGTTTCTAATATTAATATTGAATTTTTTGGTAAAATGTTTTGGTTTAAATAATTAAAAGGTATATAAGTGTTCAATTTGGAATTTTTAGAATCGTTCATATATATACTCAAGTAAATAAAATCAAAAATATTTATATATTAATTAAAATGGTTTACATGTAAGGTCAATAAAATTAAACGGAAGAACTTTGCACAAAGGTGTTTTATGAGAGAAAAATTAAATTCTGAATTAAAAAAATCAGTTATTAATAAAAATTTAGTAGCTACTAAAACAATAAGATTAATAATAGCAGCTATTAAGGATAGAGATATTGTTGTCAGATCTCAAGGAAATCAGAATGGTATTAGTGAGGCTGAAATAATTTCATTACTAAAAAAAATGCAAAAGCAAAGAGAAGAGTCAATTGAACTTTATTCAAAAGGCAACAGGTTAGATTTAGTTAAAAGTGAAGAGGATGAGATTAATATAATCAAGGGATTTTTACCAAAACAAATGGATGATGATGAAATTGCTAAAATTGTTAAAGATGTAATAAAAACTAAAGACGCAAAATCCATTAGAGATATGGGAAAAGTTATGAGCTATCTTAAAGAACATTATGCTACAAATATGGATTTCAGTAAAGCTAGTAAATTCTTAAAAGAGACATTAATTTAATTTATAATGAAAAATGATGATTTAAAAGAAGAGATAAAAGATCAAATTAAATTATCTGAAATAATTTCAAAAAAAATTAACTTAAAGAAAAAAAATGATAATAGCTTTATAGGTTTATGTCCATTTCATTCTGAAAAAACACCATCATTTAATGTGCATGATGAAAAAAAGTTTTATCACTGTTTTGGGTGTGGAAAACATGGAGATATTTTTTCTTTTGTTATGGAAACTGAAAATTTAGACTTTTTTAATGCTTTAAAATATTTAGCAAGTTCAATTGGTTTGACAATTGACACTCAAAAAAATCAAAATATATCTTTTCAAAATAAATATGAAACTCTCAAGCTATCATCAAATTTCTTTATTGAAATGTTAAATAGTAAAAGTTATGTAAATGTTTTAGATTACTTAAATAATAGAGGTTTAAATAATGAAATACGAACAGAATTTCAAATAGGTTATGCGCCATCAATAAAAGCTAACAAACAACTAATAGATTTTTTGAAATCAAAAAATATCAAAGAGGACGAATTAATTGAAGTAGGTTTGGCAAAAAAGAAATATGAAAATCTATACTGTTATTTTTATAACCGAATAATGATTCCTATAATTTCAACAAATGGAAAAATTCTAGGCTTTGGTGGAAGAACAACAAATTCATCTGAACCTAAATATTTGAATTCACCTGAAAGTGATGTCTTCAGTAAAAGAAATGTTTTATTCGGTGCTTATAATATTAAAAAAAGTAATAAAAATACAGATAATGTTATTCTATGTGAAGGCTACATGGATGTTATCGCTTTACATAAATTTGGATATTCTGCTGTAGCTACTTTGGGTACTGCTGTTTCAGACAAACAAATAGATATTCTAACAAAACTTTCAAAAAATATTTTCGTTGTATTTGATGGTGACCAAGCTGGAAAAAATGCTTCAATTAGATTATTTGAAAAACTATTACCACTTTTAAAAACAGACAATATATTTAGGTTTATATTTCTTCCAAATAACCTGGACCCTGAAGAATATTTGATTAAAAATGGTAAAAAAAATTTTAATCTTTTGTTAAAAAAAAGTTATAATGTATCGGACATCATATGGTTAATGGGTCTTAAAAATAAAATTAATGATACTCCTGAGGAAATTGCAAAATTCTGGAAGTTTTTAAGAAATAAAACTTATCAAATTAAAGATAAGAATCTTCGTTTAGCTATAAATGATGATCTACAAAATAGAATTAATATTTTAAGATCTAAAAAGAGGGAAAGAACTAACAAATTTAATCATTCTATTAATTTGAGTTTGCCTAGCATTGAAAATGATTATAGATTTAAAGTAATTCTTATTATAATTATTAACTTTCCAAAACTCTTCAGTATTTTTGAAAAAAAATTAATAAACATAAATTTTACTAATAATAGTTTACATGAAGTTAAAGAAGTTATATTTAATAGGATTAGAAATGATTCTGCTGTGAGTTGTATTGAGTTAATTGAAACTTTAAAAGAAAAAAATCTTATTAGTTATCTTGGTGATTTAAGATTAGAAGTAATTTTTTCAAAATTACGTTCGTCAGTTGAAAAGGTTAATATTGATGAGAGCGAAAAAATCTTAGAAGAGATAATTTTTATGGTTAATAATAATTAAGAAGTAAACAATGAAATCAAAAATAAGTAAAAAATCGAAAGAAAAATTTGAATTAGAAAATTTAGACAAACCTATTATTGATTTAAATAACTCAGAAATTAAAGCTTTATTAAAAAAAGGTAAATCTACAGGCTATATAACACACGATCAATTAAATAAAGCCTTGCCAGATGGAGAGTTAACTTCTGAACAGATTGAAGATGTTATGGTAGCGATAAATGAATTAGGCATAAATATTATTGATCAAAATGAAGAAAATATTTCTGAGGAAAATGATGAAAAAGTTGTTGGGAATATTTCTGAAGATGAAGGAAGTCGTTCAGATGATCCAGTAAGAATGTATCTTAAAGAAATGGGTACCGTAGAGCTTTTATCTAGAGAAGGTGAAATAGCTATAGCAAAGAGAATTGAAGCTGGTAAAGAGTTAATGATTGGTGGATTATACGAGAATCCAATTGCTTTGAATCAGTTTTTGCAATGGAGAGATAATGTAGATAATGGTTCTATGATGCTAAGAGACATAATAGATTTAGAAACTACTTATGCTAGACTTAATGAAGATGATGTTACTAATAAAAATCTATCTAATGATGATTATTTAAATAAAAATGAAATATTACAAAGTAGTAAAATAAATATTAATATTTTAGATAAAACTCAACCTAAAGAGGTTTTTAAATCTAAAAATGAAATTACTGCAGATAACGATAACGAGGAAGAACAAGATGATAATGATGATGAGGATGAAAATGATTCTAATTTATCTCTCGTAGCAATGGAAACTGAAATTAAGGGATCTATATTAGAAATAATTGATGATGTTGTTGAAATATTTAAACAAATTGAAACCTTAAACGATAGAAGATTAGCAAGGCTTCAAAAAGGTGAACAATTAATTGAAAGATCTGAAAAGAAAAGGTTCAATCTTCTGATTGATCTAATTAATAAATTAGATAAAATTTATTTACATCCAAATAAACAAGAAATATTGCTAGACCAAATTTATGGTCTCAATAAAAAAATTTCTAATATTGAAGGTCAGTTGTTAAGAATGGCAGAAAAATCTGGGATTAAAAGATTAGATTTTTTGAGTAAGTGGCAAGATGGGAATATATATTATTCTTGGAAGGATAATGTTAGTTCTAATAAAGTTTGGAAAAATTTTTATAATGAAAATAAAGATGCTATTGACGTGTCATTAAACTCAATAAAAGAATTTATCTCAAAAGTAAATTTACCTATTAAAGAGTTTAAAAATCTCGTCCAAATTATTCAGAAAGGTGAAAGAGAAGCAGCGCGTGCAAAAAAAGAAATGGTTGAAGCTAACTTAAGGTTAGTAATTTCAATAGCAAAAAAATATACTAACAGAGGACTCCAATTTCTTGATCTTATTCAAGAAGGTAATATTGGCTTGATGAAAGCTGTAGATAAATTTGAGTATAGAAGAGGTTATAAATTTTCAACATATGCAACATGGTGGATTAGACAAGCAATAACACGATCTATTGCAGATCAAGCTAGAACCATAAGAATACCTGTACATATGATAGAAACAATTAACAAAATTGTAAGAACGTCTAGACAAATGTTACATGAAATAGGACGTGAGCCTACACCTGAAGAATTGTCAACAAAGTTATCTATGCCATTGGATAAAGTAAGAAAGGTACTAAAAATTGCTAAAGAGCCAATTTCACTTGAAACTCCAGTTGGTGATGAAGATGACAGTCATCTTGGTGATTTTATAGAAGATAAAAATGCCGTTCAGCCCCTAGAAGCAGCCATTCATGCAAATTTACGTGAAACAACAACAAGAATTTTATCAAGTTTGACACCAAGAGAAGAACGTGTACTTCGAATGAGATTTGGTATAGGAATGAATACTGATCATACCTTAGAAGAAGTTGGTCAACAATTTAGCGTTACTCGTGAAAGAATAAGACAGATTGAAGCTAAAGCATTAAGGAAACTTAAACACCCATCACGATCGAGAAAATTAAGATCTTTTTTAGAAACATAAAAGCTAACTTTACTTTTTAGCTCTTAAATTGTATAAATCTTTATTCAAAGGTCCTGTAGCTCAGTTGGTTAGAGCTCTCCACTCATAATGGATAGGTCGCAGGTTCGAGTCCTGCCGGGACCACCATACACTTCTTATTGTAAATAATTAGATTATAATATTATAATCTAATTATATGAAAAAAAATTACAAAAATCTTAGAAGCTATAGATGGTTCGTTCCAAATGATATCAGATCATTCGGACATAGATCTAGAGCAATGCAAATCGGCTATAGTAAAGATGACTGGTATGGTAAACCAATAATTGGAATTATTAATACATGGTCAGATATTCAACCTTGTCATATTCATTTCAAAAGTAGAGTAGAAGATGTAAAAAGAGGGGTTTTTCAAATGGGTGGATTTCCAATTGAACTACCATCAATTTCTCTAGCAGAAATGTATGTCAAACCAACAACAATGCTTTATAGAAATATGCTTTCTATGGAAGTTGAAGAATTAATCAGGTCTCATCCAATAGATGGTGTTGTTTTAATGGGTGGATGTGATAAAACCACGCCAGCTTTATTAATGGGTGCAATAAGTAATGACTTACCAACAGTTTTTTTGCCAGCAGGACCAATGTTAAGAGGAAATTTTAAAGGTAAATTTTTAGGAAGTGGCTCAGATGGATGGAAATATTGGGCAGAATTAAGAGCGGGTAATATTTCAGATAGTGATTGGTTAGACGTAGAAACAGGTATTGCTAGATCATATGGTCACTGTATGACTATGGGTACTGCTAGTACAATGACAGCTATAGCAGAAGCTATTGGTTTTTGTTTGCCTGGTGCAAGCTCAATTCCTGCTCCTGATTCAAATCACATAAGAATGTCTTCAAATTTAGGAAAAAGAATAGTTGAAATGGTTTGGTTAAATCTCAAACCCTCAAAATTTGTGACACAAAAATCAATTGAAAACGCTATAATTGTAGCTATGGCCATGGGCTGTTCAACTAATGCTATTATACATTTAATTGCTGTTGCTAGAAGGCTTAAAATACAGCTTACTATGGAAAAATTAGATGAAATAGGAAAAAAAGTACCAGTAATTGCTAATATAAGACCTTCAGGAAAAGAATACTTAATGGAAGATTTTTATTATGCTGGAGGAATCCTTTCATTAATGTATCAACTTTCTGATATTTTAAATCTTAATGAAAAAACAGTCACTGGTAAAAAAATAAAAGAGATAATAAAAGATCAAATTCCAGTAAATGATGATGTAATAAGACCTTTAGATAATCCAATTTATAAAGAGGGATCCTTGGCTGTTTTAAAAGGAAATTTAGCTCCAGATGGTTGTGTCATAAAACCAGCGGCATGTGAAAAAAAGTTTCTAAAACATAAGGGTCCTGTTATTGTTTTTGATAGTTACCCTGAGATGAATAAAATTATTGACTCTGATGACTTAGATGTTTCAGAAAACCACATTCTTGTGCTAAGAAATGTAGGTCCTGTTGGTGGACCAGGAATGCCTGAGTGGGGAATGATACCAATTCCTAAGAAATTATTAATAAAGGGTGTTAGGGATATGGTTAGAGTTTCAGATGCTAGAATGAGTGGTACAAGTTATGGTGCATGTATATTACACGTTGCTCCAGAGAGTTACATTGGTGGACCACTTTCGCTATTAAAAACAGGGGACATAGTTGAGATTGATGTATATAAAAGAAGTATAAATATGCTAGTCGATGAAGAAACATTGCAAAAGAGAAAATCAAATTTTGTTCAAAAGAAACCTAAAGCTGGAAGAGGTTGGTTATGGATGTATAGTAATCATGTTAAACAAGCAAATGAAGGTTGTGATTTTGATTTTCTAGAAACTGATTTTGGAAATTCAGCGAAAGAACCAGATATATTTTAAGCTAATTATTATGAATAATGAGATTAATGATATTTTTAAAAAAGCCAGTGTTGCAACTATTTGTACTGCACTTTTTAAAAAGGGATTAAGAAATCAATTCATTCAAGGCGTTTACCCTTTAAACAAAAATTTTTCTAAAATGTTGGGTTTAGCTTTTACAGTTAGATATATTCCTGCTAGAGAGGATTTGAACTCTATTGATGTTTTTAAAGATCCAAATCATCCACAAAGGGTAGCTGTAGAAGAATGTCCAAAAGATTATGTTATGGTGTTTGACAGTAGAAAAGATCCAAGAGCCGCATCTGCGGGGTCTATATTAGTAACGCGAATGATGGTTAGAGGGTGTGCTGGTGTTGTTACAGATGGTGGGTTTAGAGATTCTCATGAAATTGAAAATTTAAATATTCCTACTTATCACAACAGACCCTCATCACCAACTAATTTAACTTTACATCAAGCAATTGACATTAACGTTCCTATTGGTTGTGGGGATGTTGCAGTTTGGCCTAATGATTTGATTGTAGGAGACCAAGAAGGTGTTGTTGTAGTTCCAAATAATATAATTACAGATATTTCAACAGAAGTTAAATTTATGACAATATATGAAGATTACGTATTAAAAAAAGTAAAAAAAGGGTCTTCTATCAAAGGACTTTATCCACTTACAAATGAAGATGAAAAAAATAATTTTGAAGCTTGGCTTTCTAGGCGAGATTAAAAAGAAAAGGTTTTTGTATAATGAATAAAATTAAAAAAGATAAATTATTAAATGCTTTATGCTTAAATGATGATGATAATATACTAATAACGTTAAGAAATATTAACTCTAATGCCTTTTTAAATGAATATGGAATTAAAACTGACTCACCAGCGTTATCTGGTCAAAAAATAGCGAAAATTGATATTAAAAAGGATACTCCAATTCTTAAATATGGGACTGTTATAGGATTTGCAGATTCAGATTTAAAGAAAGGTCAAGTTTTAACTAATAAGAATGTTCTTTTTAAGGAGTTTAATAGAGAACATAATTATTGTTCAAAATATAAACCTACAAATTATATTGAAAATAATTTGCAAAAAAGTTTTATGGGATATAAACGGCAAGATGGAAGGGTTGGAACAAGAAATTATATTGCGATAGTTTCAACAGTAAATTGTTCAGCTACAGTTGTTCATGAAATAGCTTCCTATTTCACTTTTGATAAACTTAAAGAGTATAAAAATATTGATGGTGTAGCTGCGTTTAGCCATTCAACGGGTTGTGGAATGGAACTTTCGGGGGAACCTATGAATCTTTTATACAGAACATTAGGAGGTTATATTAAACACCCAAATGTTGCAGCAACTTTAGTTGTAGGCTTGGGATGCGAAAGATGTCAAGTAGGTGGATTATTTCAAAATCAAAAGTTAGCCCATGATGACCCTTTTGTTGAAACTCTAATTATGCAAGAAAATGGGGGTACCTCTTCAACAATAAAAGCTGGAGTTAAAGTGGTAAAAAAAATGTTGGATAAAGTTAATAATCATAAAAGGGTTATTACACCTGTATCTTCATTAATGGTAGGTCTTCAGTGTGGTGGCTCTGACGCTTTTTCTTCTTTAACGGCAAATCCGGCATTGGGAAAAGCGGTTGATTTGTTAGTTACAAATGGAGGAACTGCAATATTATCTGAAACACCTGAGATTTATGGAGTAGAACACACTCTAACAGCCAGAGCTGTTAATTTTGATGTAGCTGAAAAGCTCATGGAAAGAGTAGAATGGTGGAAAAATGAATATTCAAAAGGTAGAGACGTTCAAATAAATGGAGTTGTAAGTCCAGGTAACCAAATGGGTGGACTTGCTAATATTCTAGAAAAATCTCTTGGATCTGCTATGAAAGGAGGATCAACCGGTTTAATGGAAGTCTATAAATATGGCGAAAAAATAACTCAAAAGGGATTTGTTTTTATGGACACCCCTGGTTTTGATCCGGTTTCAGCAACGGGACAAATTGCTGGAGGTGCTAATTTAATAGCTTTTACAACTGGTAGAGGGTCATGTTTTGGTGCTAAGCCATCACCATCAATAAAATTAGCTACGAATACTATGTTATTCAATAAAATGGAAGAAGATATGGATATTAATTGTGGGAAAATTGTTGATGGAATTTTGTCTTTAGACGAGATGGGAGAAGAAATTTTTAACCATTTTATTGGTATTGCATCTGGTAAAAAAACTAAAAGTGAACTTCTTTCGTTAGGCAGACATGAGTTTGCACCATGGCAGATTGGAATAACAGGCTAATTGAAAATCTCAAAAACAGAAAAAATTTCTAAATGACTCGTATAAAGAAATTGATCAATTGGTAAAATATATTTTATTTTATAACCATAAGATAATAAAATTTGTGAATCTCTTAAAAATGTTTGAATATTACAAGAAATGTAAATTATTTTTTTTACCTTTGATTTTCCAAGTGAGGTTACTTGTATAATTGCTCCTGCTCTTGGTGGATCGAGTATAACTATATCAAAATTTTGAAAAAAATGAATTTCAATTTTCTCTTTTGTTAAATTAGAAATGTTATAATTAAAATTATTAAATAAATTTTGTTCCCTTGAACTTTTTAACAGAGATTGTATAGAATTATTATTATTATCTATAGAGTATACTTTATGCCCTTTTTTTAAAAGTGGTAGTGTGAAAGTTCCTGAACCGGAATAAAGATCTAAAACATGTTCTTTTTTATTTTGAATTTCATTTAAAATATTTTTTATTAATTCATTTTCAGCAAGTTTGGTAGCTTGAAAAAAACCAGCTGGAGGTATTAGGCCATATACATTATCTTTCCCAAAACTAAGTTTATTTTTATTATAAAACAAAATTAATTCTGGATTTTGGTTATTTTGCTGATAATAAATACTTATTATTTTTGATTTAAAATTTTTAAAAATATTAATTAATTCATTTATTTTTAAGGACTTATTGGTTTGAATAAGGATATCCAGACCGTAATCTAATTTATTAACATGAAAAACTATAACTTCGTCAGTCAAATAATTTGTATTCAAAGCGTTTTTAAGCTCAGTCAAAAATCTCATGATTTCTGTATCTATTATAATACAATTGTTAATATTGATTAAAGTTTCTGACTTATATTTTTTAAAACCTAATTTACAGCTATTATTTCCTTGCTTTAAAAAAAATTTTGCTCTCCTTCGAGAATAATTTTCTGCACTTATCATATCAAGAATTTTAATATCAGGAGTTAATTTAAGAAGTGGTTGTTTAATTAAGTTGAATTTCCATTGTTTATAGTTTTTATATTTCCAATGTTGTAATAAACAACCGCCACATTTAGTAAAATGTTCACAAGTATTTTTAGATCTTTCAGAGGAATTTTCTAGTATTTGTAAACTAGAACAATAAACTTTTGATTTAAATTCATTTATGATTTCGGCCTTAACTGTCTCTCCAGGAAGTGTATAAGGTATTAAATAAATTTCTTCTTTTTGTATTGATGAAACTCCTACACCAGACTTGTCTAACTTATCGATAAATAAGTTAATTGCATTGTCAGTTATTTTATGCATTTTGGTTATTAAATTTTTCTAAACTTCCTAGGAAAATAACTTTAGAGTGAATGACTAAACTTTTATTGTCTATTCTAAAGGGTCTTAAATCGGTGTCATAAGGTCTTACAATAATTTTAGAAGATTGTAAATTTTTTGATTTATCTTTACTTAAATACACTAAGAAAATTTCACTTTTATCTTGTAATAAATAAAAATTATTATCTACAAAATTAGTGACATTTTTATCAAATATGATTTTTACTGAATAATAATAATTATTTTGTTTTATTTTAAGTTCAATTAATTCTATTAAATTAACATTTAAATTTTTATAATTATTAAACAAAGATGATGAAATTTTTATTTCTTTGTTATCCGATATATTTTTTAAAGACATTAAGTCTTCGCTATTAGAAGGAATTACCTGTAGCCATTCTGGAGTAAGTAAATTAATATTTAAATTAGTAATTTCAGATAATATCTTCCTTTCCTCTTCTGGAAGAAAAGATGGACTACCTCTTGAAATATATTGTTGTAGATAAGCATCATTTTTGTTTAATTTTCTTGATAGATCTCTTAAGTTTAGTTGTTTATTTTGTTTAATAAAAAAACTTAATTTTTTTCTAATAGCGTTTAAATTTTTTTGTCTTTCTTTATTCCTCATATTCTAATTATCTCTACTCAAGCTGTTATTCGCTAACTCTATAAGAGCTTTTTTGTAATCATTTTCCGAAAATTGATTTAATGCATCTATTGCTTTAATTATGAAATTATTTGCAGTTTTTTTACATTTATCCAAAATAGAATATCTGTATAAAATTTCACAACATTTTTCAAAATCACCTTTTTCTTGTTTCAATTCCTGCAATGATTTAAGAAAAAATTTTCGTTCAAGTTCATTACTTTTCTCCCAAGCAAGAATGATAGGTAATGTTGTTTTACCAAGCTTAAAATCATCACCGAGATTTTTGCCCATTTTTGTTTTTGAAGAAGAATAGTCCATAATATCATCTATTATTTGAAAAGCTAAACCCATATTATAGCCATAATCAAAAGCAGCTTTTACCTGTTGAAATGAGCCATTAGCAACTATTGCTCCCGATTGTGCAGATGCACCAAACAATTGAGCTGTTTTTCCTCCAATGACACTAAAATAGTCATATATTTTTGTATTTGGTTTATTAGAAATTTGCATTTGTAAAAACTCTCCTTGTGTGATTTTACAAGAAGCCTGAGCTAAAACTGATAACGCTTTTAAGGATTTAGTTTCAACCATAAGGTCAAAAGATTGCGCAAATAGAAAATCACCAGCTAAAACAGATGCTTCATTTCCCCATATTATATTAGCACTTTTAATACCACGCCTTAAGTTAGACTGGTCAACTACATCATCATGCAATAATGTTGCTGTATGAATAAACTCAACTGCAGTTGCAAGTAAAATTGGGTTTCTACTAAAATCATTTAATTGTGCTGCCATTGCTAATGTTAATGAAGGTCTAATTCTTTTACCCTTAACTTTAATTAAATGAGATCCAATTTTTGATAATAAGGGTACTGTTGCATCTAATCGTATTAAAATCTCTTCATCAACTTTATGAAGAGAATTTTTTAGTAGATTATTTAAATTCATTTTTTCCTCTTAAAATATAATAATTAGTTTAAAAAAAATATCTATCTAATATGTATTCAATGTATTTATTAAATTTGTATTTTAATTGTGTTAACAACTGATTTAATATATTCATAAAGGTAACTAATTGGAGATATTTTAATATATGAAATTTTTTAAATTTAAAAAAACTAATCTAGTTTCTTTGATCAATTTTACTGGTATAATTGCGCCAAACATGGGAAGAAAAAAAGGATTAAATATTCAAGATTATAATAAATTAATTGAACAAGCATTTCAAAATAAACGAAATAAGGCAGTAGTTTTGGTTATTAATTCACCTGGTGGTTCACCTGTGCAATCTGAGTTTTTAGCCGATAAAATAATTAATTTATCAAAGGAAAAAAATATTCCTGTTATCACGTTTGTAGAGGATGTTGCGGCATCTGGTGGTTATTGGTTGGCTTGTGCTGCAGATGAAATTTTTGCAAGTAACGCATCAATAATTGGTTCAATAGGTGTTATATCTGCTGGTTTTGGATTTGATAAAGCATTAAACAAAATCGGGGTAGATAGAAGAATTTATACTTCTGGAAAAAATAAATCTTTATTAGATCCCTTTTCACCAGAAAAGAAAGATGATGTAAAAAGGTTAAAAAATTTACAAGCTAAATTACATGAACATTTTATTTCATTTATCAAATTAAGAAGAGGAAAAAAAATTGATTTAAAGAATAAAGATTTATTTACCGGAATGTTCTGGTCAGGTAAAGAAGCTTTAGAACTTGGCCTCATAGATGGGATAGGACAAGTTAATTCTATTCTCAAAGAAAGATTTGGAAATAACGTAAAAATTAAAGAGTTTCAAAATAAGAAAAGATTTTTTGATCTAGGAAATTTAATTAGTATTACATTTGAGGTTATTTCAAATAAAATTGAAGAAAAACTTATATTTAAAAAGTTTGGACTATAATGTTTTCGATAGGCAAAATTGTCACATTAATTGTTATATTATTAGCTATAACTTTTATATTTAAAATTCTTTCAAAAAAGCGAAAACCTTCCAAGTTAAAAGACCCCAAAAATTTGGACGTTTCTAAGTGTCCTTCTTGTGGTGTATGGACTTCAGAAAAAATTTGTACTAATAATAATTGTCCATTAAACAATTAAGATTTAAATCATGCAAAAGCTATCATTTCAAGAAATTATATTAAAACTTTTAAATTTTTGGTCTAAACAAGGTTGCACAATTTTACAACCGTACGACATGGAAGTTGGTGCCGGGACTTTTCACCCAGCAACTGCTTTGAATGTTTTAGGACCAAACCCTATATGGAAAGTTGCTTATGTGCAGCCTTGTAGACGTCCAACAGATGGTAGATATGGGGAAAATCCAAACAGGCTTCAGCATTATTATCAATTTCAAGTTATTATTCAGCCATCTCCAGATAATATACAAGATTTATATCTTAAAAGCTTAAAAGAAATTAATTTAGACCATCTTAAACACGACATTAGGTTTGTTGAGGATGATTGGGAAAGTCCTACATTAGGAGCGGTTGGTTTAGGCTGGGAAGTTTGGTGTGATGGAATGGAAGTTACTCAATTTACTTATTTTCAGCAAGTTGGAGGTTTCGAGGTAAGTCCTGTTGCAGTTGAAATAACTTATGGGCTAGAAAGATTGGCGATGTTCATTCAGGAGTTAGATAATGTTTATTCAATTGATTTTAATGGTCTTCCTAAATTATCTGGTGGAAAGAATTATGGAGATATTTTTAAAGATGCTGAAAACGAATATTCAGAATATAATTTTGAAAAAGCAAATATAGACAAATTATTCAATGAATTTGATAATTGTGTTAAAGAATGCAATGATTTGATGAGTTTAGAAAAACCATTAGTAAAACCTGCATATGATCAATGTATAAAAGCAAGTCATATATTTAATTTATTGGATGCTAGAGGTGTTATTTCTGTTTCTGAAAGACAAGCTTATATTCTAAAAGTAAGAAACATGAGTAAAAAGTGTTGCTCTGAATGGATTAAAAAACATGAAAATTAAAAAAGTAAATTGTGTGATAGATTTTTTTTCAGAAGAAATTCCTGCCTCTATGCAAATTTTTTTAGAAAAAGAATTGAATAATTTATTTGAAAAAATATTAAACAACGTATTACTCAATTATGAAAAAATTGAAATTTTAAGTTCACCTAGACATCATTGTGTATTAATTCACAATATTGAGAGTATGCAAAAGGATCAATGTTTAGATGTTAAAGGCCCAAGGATTGATGCTCCAAAATTAGCAATTAAAGGTTTTGCAAAAACAAATAAAACTACATTAAAAAAATTAACAATAAGTAAAACAAATAAAGGTGAATTTTATTTTCACAAAAAATTCATTAAAGGTAAAAATTTTTCTCAATTAATAACTGATATTATTCAAGAAGTTTGCACTTCAATTAGTTGGCCTAAAAGCCAAAGGTGGGGTTATTCAGATTTGAAATGGGGTAGGCCACTAAGAAATGTGATGGTGTTAGTTGATAAATCATATGTAGATGGAAAAATTAAAATAAGTGAGAATGATTTTATAAGATTTAAAAATTATACATACGGGCATAGATCCTTAAAAAAAACTGTAAAAGTAAGTTCGCCAAAAAATTTCGTTAATACTATGAAAAGTTCATACGTGCTTGTAAATAGGCTTCATAGAAAAAAAGCTATTGAAATGCAAATATCTAAAATTTCAAAAAAATTAAATCTTAATTATTATAGAGATGATAGTCTCTTAAATGAAGTGGCAGGTTTAGTTGAATTTCCAAACGTATTAGTTGGCAAAATTGATAAAGAATATATGAAATTACCGTTTGAAATTTTATCAATAGTAATGAAAGTTCATCAAAAATATTTTTCACTTTTAGATGATTCTAAAAAAGTGGCACCTTATTTTCTAGTTGTTTCTAATCTAAAACCTAATAATGAAACTGATAAAAATGTAGTTAAAGGCAATGAAAGAGTTCTAAAAGCCAGACTCTCCGATGCGCTTTTCTTCTGGGAGTATGATTGTAAAAATGATTTTTCCTTTTATCTCAAAAAACTTAAAACAATGATTTTTTATGAAGGTCTTGGTGATTTACATAAGAGAAGTTTAAGATTATCAAAAATTAATGAAAAAATAGGTCATTTTTTTAACATTAATGATAAAAAAAAATTAAATAAACTTGGTTTGTATTCAAAATTGGATTTAAGTTCAAATTTAGTAAGTGAATTTCCTGAACTTCAAGGAACTATGTTGAAATATTTAGCAAAATTAAATGGTTTTAGTAAAGACATTCAATTTGCTTTTGAAGATCAATACAAACCAGTTGGTTTAAACAAAAATATGCCAAGAAATAAATTAGGTTCCATTTTATCAATTAGTAATAATATCGATATATTAAGCAGTTTTTTTTCCATTGGGTTAATGCCAACTGGTTCTAGAGATCCATTTGCTTTAAGAAGATCAGGGAATAGTTTGATCAGGGTTTTGTGGTTTGAGTGTAATGCAATGAGTGTAACTAAACTAATCAAGGCACTTGACGAAAAACTAAATAAGGACATAAAACTGGTAAATGAGATAACAAATTTTTTAATAGACAGATTATATAATTTTCTTATTGAAGAGGGATTTGGATCAGATAAATTATCTGCAATAATTTTACAAGATAATATTGATAAAAAGACTTTTTTTGAAATTAAGAATGAGTTAAAGGCATTAGATAGAATTTTAAATTCTAAAAGTGGAATTAAATTCATTTCAAATTTTAAAAGAATTTACAATATAACCAAAAAGTCTAAAATGTTACCAAATTCTTTTGGAATAAAAGAAGAATTATTTGTTTTGAGAGAAGAAATACAACTCTATAATTTTTTAATTAAATTATCAAAAAGTAATAAAATAAATTCAGAATTAAATTATAATAAAAAACAAATAAATGATTTTAAAGATTTTAATTCTTTAATAGAAAATTTCTTTGATAATGTTTTAGTTAATGATGAAAATATCCAGATAAGAAATAATCGAATTAATCTTTTAGAAAGTATAAAACTAAATTTTGAAATGATATGTAAATTTCAATTAATAAAAACTTAATTACTTTTTACTTAGACCAGAAAATCTTTTATTAAATCTAGCAACTTGTCCACCAGAATCCATTATTCTATGCTGACCTGTCCATGCAGGATGAGAAACAGGATCAATGTCTAATTTAAGAGTGTCACCTTTTTTGCCCCAAGTTGACTTAGTTACATATTTTGTACCATCTGTCATCACTATATTAATTTCATGGTAGTCTGGATGTATATTTTTCTTCATAATTACCTCAAATCATTAGTATATGAATGTAATTTAAAAAAAAATCAAGTATTTACTTAAGCTTCTTAAAAAGTTTCTTAAACTTACTTCTTTCAAATAAAAGAAAATAATTAAATTCACCAAATATGTGGCTATTGAAATTAGAACTAATTGATATAATGGGAAAATAATAATTATTCGTAAAAGTAATTGAATGAATGCATTTTCTAGAATTTCATTTATTATAATAAGATTGATAATTGATTCTGATAATATTAAATTTAAAGACTCGCTTATGCCAACATTTTGAATATTAGTATTAGATGATTTGAAGATTTAGCTTTAAAATATTTAATCATCATTATTAATGATTAATTTTTGAGTAATTTTCATTTCAATTCTTCGATTTTTTGTTCTACCTAATTTTGTGTTTGTGTTGTCAATAGGTTGAAAACTTCCGTAGCCAGAAGCAAATAATTTTTTAGGATCTAAGCCTTGATTAATAAAATATCTTAAAACTGACAATGCTCTTTTAGTAGATAATTCCCAATTATCTTGATAAATTTGTCCTTTTTTAACAGGTAAATTATCTGTGTGTCCCTCAATTTGTAAAATCCAATTAGAATCTTTAGGTATGTCTTTGTCTAAATTTAACAAAATCTCTGCAAACTTTTTTAATTCAACTTTACCTTTTTCACCTATTTCAATTGAACCGGTTTCAAATAAAACCTCAGATTGGAAAACAAATCTGTCACCTACAATTTTGATTTCAGGAATATTTTTTATCTTTTCTTTAACAGTTCCAAAAAACATTGACTTAAATTTTTGTAACTCTTCAACTCTTCTTGCTAAAGCGGAATTTAAGGTTGATTTTAATTGTAAATTTTTAATTTTTTCTGCTTTATCTTTTTTCTCATAAACGTCTAACAAAGAGTTAAGCTGATTAATTTTTTCTTTTAAGTTTGAAACAAGTATATTTAAATTACTTACTTCTTTTTTTTGATTATATATAATTTTATTGTAATTACTTTCAGTTTTATTTTTTTCTAAGAGTTTATTCCGTAAAAAATTTAGTTTTTGATTTTTACTTTCTAATATTTGTAATTGATTGGAAAGTTTGAATTCATTTTTATTTATTTCGGCTCTTAAATTTGTTAACAGATTTTTATTTTGAAGTAATTCTAAGTCTTTCTTATCTAATTCACTTTGTATATTAAAAATATTAGCAGACAATCTTTTTGTCATCTCCTTTTCTATACTTAATTGATTTGTTATCTCTAGAATTTTTACTTCTAATTGATTAAGGACTTGATCTTTACCACTTAATTTTTGACTTATATAATATTGAGAAATAACAAATATCATCAGTATAAAAATTATAACTATTAGTAAGCTAGCTAAAGCATCAACAAAACTGGGCCAAATAAAATTATCATTTTTTTTTCTTAACTTGAGATAATGCATTGAATTATTTATTTAATTTTTCAATAACTTTACTTAAAGCTCTTAATTCAAGATTAATATTATTAATTAATTCATTAGAATGTATTTTATCATTTTCAATTATATTTTTGACATTCATATTTAATTCATCAATTGAATGTTTTATATTTTTTTCGTCATCTAGTTTTTCAGTCAAACGGCTTAAGAGTAAGTTCAGTTCATTCAATCTTTCAGATGTTTTAACTTTTTCATTTTCTGTATTAATATAATTTTTTGATATAACAGCTAAATTTTCGAGCGCGACTTCACCCAATTCAATGTTGCGTGTTTCACTTGGCGCTGTAAAAATAGCTTTTTGTGAAAGCCAATCTTCTAATTCATTGAAAAACCTATTGTTTGCTTGGCTAACTTGTAGATCTAAAAACCCAAGGATTAGTGATGTGCTAAGTCCAAATAAAGAAGAAGAAAAAGCTGTTGACATTCCTTCCATGGGTGCACTTAATCCTTGAATAATTTTATCAAAAAAATTGGAATTATTCTCACTTACACTTACTTCAAGTGATTGAATGACAGTAGATACGGACGATATTGTCTGAAGCAATCCCCAAAATGTCCCCAACAATCCTAAAAAAACTAATAACCCTATAATATATCTAATTATGTCTCTATTTTCATCTAACCTTGAAGATACTCCTCCAAGAATAGTTGATAAAGAATTTGCAGTTAATGATGAATTTTCATTTCTATTATCTAGAAGAAGTGCTGCAATAGGTGCTAGGAGTTCAGGTTTAACTTTATAGGTTTTATAATTATCAGGAAAAAAAACATCATTTTTTTTTGCAAGTTGTAACCATTTTCCTTCCTTACTTAACCTAAATGTTTGTCTAAAGGACAACAAAACACCTGCTAAAAAAGTAAATATTATAAGGCCATTAATTTCTCTATTACCTTCAAAAGCATCCTTTAGGGGTTCATAAAGGAAATACGATATAACAATTACTATTATCAATAGTAAAATCATCCTGAATGCATATTTATTGGGGGTAATCATTTTTTTAAAAAACCATTTATGTTAATTTCTGAGTTTATCAAAATTAGTTTCAATTTAAAATATTAATTATTTTTTTATGTATTGTTGGATTGGCACAAATGAAAAAATTATTTTTATTTAAATTAGTTTCTAAAAAGAAACCTCCTGATTCTCTCAAAAAAAGTTTACTTGATTGTATAAATAATTGATCCATATTTACTCCAATAAAACAGTCTAATTTTCCATTACATAACCAACTTATGGAGACAGTTGAAGAATTGAGAACTCTAAAATTTTTTAACTTCATTGGATGTTTTAAAAAAAATTTTTCAATCTTTAAATCAGAATTGTTTAATTGTAAGGAAATTAGGCTGTTCTCTAAATATTTTCTATTTGATACTCTAATTCTATGGTCGTTTAAAAATGCTCCTTTTCCTTCTTCAGTAAAATAAAAGTCATTGCGAAGAGGGTCATAAATAGAGGTTGCAATAATTTTATCATTAAAAAATACAGAAATTGAGTTTGAAAAAATTGGAATAGATCTTTTGAAATTTTCTTTACCACTTAAAGGCTCTAATAACCAATAATAAGTATTTTTTTTATAACTAGAGTTTATTTCATCTAAAAATTTCCATTCTGGCCTACAATAAGTCAAGTAATTTTTAATATTATATTCAATAAATTCATAAGTTTTATTGAAAAATCTATCAATTTTATTGTCTAATCCCTGAAGGTTTTCTATTTCACCAAAGTCTCTATATATTCTTCTATTAACCTTATTGTAAGCGGTCTTCATTACGTTTATCAATGGTGATATGTTGGACATAAAATTTAATGAATTTTATAATTTAGATTTTTCAACATAAGTTCCATCAGCTGGTTTAATAATGATTTTAGTACCAACTTCAATGTGACCAGGGACCATAATTTTTATCCCATTTTTAATAGTGGCAGGTTTATAGGATGAAGATACAGTTTGACCTTTAATAACAGCATCTGCTTCTATAACTTCAACTTCACAAGTTTCAGGTAAATTAATTGATATAATTTGAGATTCATATGAGTTTACCAAAACTTCCATACCATCTGACAAAAAATCTTTTTGATCTCCGACTATATCTGAACTAACTTCTAATTGTTCGTATGTTTCTAAATCCATAAATACAAAGTAATCATTTTCTTGAAATAGATAACTAGATTTTTTCTCATCTAAAATAACCCTATTTACATTTTCAGTTGATCTGAATCTATCATTTAATTTTCTATTATCCTTAACATTTTTTAATTCAGTTTGAACATACGCTCCACCTTTACCAGGTTTAACATGATTTAATTTTACAATAGCCCATAACTCATTATTGTGGTTTATTAAATTTCCTATTTTTAATGAATTAGCGTTTATCTTCATTATTTTCCTTTATAAATGTCTATAATTTGGGATAGAAGAACTAATGCTTCTTTTTTTGGTCTCTGAAATGAATTTCTGCCAATTATTGATCCAAAACCACCACCATTATGAATTTCTCTTATTTCATTCAATAAGCCATTTGTATCTTTCGCTGATCCACCTGAAAAAATCACTATTCTTTTTCCTTGAAAACAAGACTCAACAACATTTTTAATTCTATCTTTCAAAGTTGAAATTGGTATATCATTATCAATATATACTTTTTTTGCATTTGTATCCTCAAGAAATTTTGTGGGAGGTTTAACTTTAATAATATGTGCTCCAATCAATGCAGCCATGTGAGCGGCATAAGAAACAATGTCTACAGCTGTTTCACCTTCTTTACTGATATTTCCTCCTCTTGGATAACTCCATACAACTACAGCTAATCCATGGCTTTTAGCTTCAACAGCTAATTCTTGAATTTCTGATATCATGTTAAGAGAATCATCTGACCCAGGATATATAGTAAAACCTATGGCAGAACAACCAAGTCTGATGGCCTCAGTAATTGAGCCAGTTATAGCTTGCGTTGGAGCATCACTATCTCTGCTTAAAGAATTAGAACTATTTATTTTTAAAATTAATGGTATTTGTCCAGCATATGAGCTAGCGCATGTTTCTATTAGGCCAAGTGGAGCTGCAAATGCAGATAATCCTGCATCTAATGCTAAATTAAAATGATATTCTGGATCATAAGCGTCAGAATTTGTTGCAAAAGATCTTACCGGCCCATGCTCAAAACCCTGGTCAACTGGTAAAATAATTAATTTACCTGTGCCTCCTAGTTTTCCATGCATTAAAATCCTAGCTAAATTAGCTCTAACACCAGGATTATCTGATTTATAGTGGTTTAATATATTAGATACTTTTCTGGTTAATCTCATAATTACTCCATGTAATGATGATAATAGGATTATAAAAAAAATTAAGAATTATCAATCAATTTATTAAAAGTTTTTATCTTTAGAATTTTATTGTATTATAATGTATAATTTTAATGGAAGTAAAAAATTGGAAAACGATCAAACAGAAATTCTTGAAAGATTTGAAAAAGTAAAATTAGAAATTAATGAAACAATTAAAAATATTGAAGTAAAAGTCGCTGAAATGATTTCTGACAAAAAATTAAATGATGAATTGAAGAATGATATTCAAAAATTAGGAACTATAGTAGATAAAGTTGATAACAACTTAGTTAATCTTAAAGATATGTTAAAATAAATGACTGATCAAACTATAGTCAAAATTGAAGTTAATGGTAAAATGTATCCAATATCATGTAAAATTGGTGAAGAAGAGAGATTGAAAGCTTCTGGAAAACTTTTATCTGAAATAATAAGTACTTTAGATGATCAAAACAATAAAATTGCTGAAAGTAAAATTTTACTCATGGCATCATTAATTTTAGCTGATAAAAATCTTCGTAACTCAACTGAAAATGTCGAAAACTTTTCGGAAAAAGTTCTTGATTTAAATCAAATAGTCTCATGGTTAGAAAAACTAAATTTAAAATTTAAGAATATTGAAAGATTAATTAACAACAGTTAAAATATATGTGGTGGCTGGAAACTATCGTTAGGTGCTTTAACCCTGGGGCCATAAATTCTCTAAAGGGAACTGCCTCTGATTTGATCTTGGTCAAGTTACGTGGTGCCCACCTGTACAACAGGCAACAGAGGATAATTTGCCGACGTTTTTTTTGGCTACCGTAACGTATCATGAAATTTAAATTAGCACTTAGAAAAAAATGTTTGGAAAAACGAAATTTTTTTTCTAAAAAGATAGGCAATGATTGCTTAAAAGAAATCGACATTAATCTAATAATTTCGGAGATTAAATCTATATTAAAAATTTCATCAATAGCGATATATCATCCAACAAAATCAGAAATTTCACCTTTAAAGTTAATTAAGATTTGCAAAAATTTGTCAATAAAAATTTGTTTACCTATTATCGATAAAAATAACAATGAATTAATATTTTCTGAATTTGATAATGAAAAAAGTTTGAAAAAAAATAAATTTGGCATCTATGAGCCCATTAATATTAATAAAATCATCCCTGATATTGTGTTTGTTCCAATGGTAGGATTTGATAGAAATTTAAATCGTTTAGGTTATGGAAAAGGTTATTATGATAGGACAATATCAAAATTAAGAAAACTAAAAAACATATTTGTTATTGGCTTAGCTTATGATAGTCAAATGGTAACGTGTATACCAACAGAAAATCATGATGAAAAAATGGATGTCATTATAACAGATAAATATATTTATAGATAAGAAGTTTAGTAAAATGAAAACATTGTTTATTGGCGATATTGTTGGAAGAAAAGCTAGAAATTTTGCTATTGATAAAATTAAAGAGTTTAAAGAAAATAAACTTTTTGATTTAATAATTGTTAATGTAGAAAATTCAGCAGGAGGATTTGGAGTTACTCCTGAGATTTGCGACAATTTTTTATCAAACGGAGCAGATGTTTTAACTTCCGGCAATCATATTTGGGATAAAAAAGAAATTATTCCATATATAAACGATACTGATAAAGTACTTAGGCCAATGAATATGATTGAAGGAACACCTGGCCTTGGCATTACGATAATTGATACATCATTTGGGAAAATTGGTGTTGCAAATTTAATGACAAATCTATTTATGCCTAAATCAAACCCTGTTTTTGAGTTGTTAAACTATATAAAGCTTAAATTCAACTCTAATGAAAATCTGTGTTTTTCTCTCGTAGATGTTCATGGAGAAGCAACTTCAGAAAAGTTGGCAATTGGTCATGTATTAGATGGTCATGTATCAGCAGTAGTGGGTACTCATACTCACATTCCTACAAGTGATCATAGAGTTTTAGAAAATGGAACAGCATATATAACTGATGTTGGCATGAGCGGAGATTATAATTCAGTTATTGGAATGGAAAAAGATGCAGCTATATCAAGATTTCAATTCCCAAACAACAAACAACCTAGATTAACTGTTGCTGATGGCCCTCCTACATTATGTGGTGTCGTGATAAATTCAAAAATAAATGGATTGGCTGAATCTATTAAACCTATTAGAATAGGTGGAGTAATTGAAAATATAGGAATATGATAAATACTAATGGCAGGACATTCAAAATTTAAAAATATTATGCACCGAAAAGGTGCTCAAGACGCAAGACGAGCAAAAAAATTTGCTCGATTAATAAAAGAGCTTCAAGTTGCCGCTAGATCGAGTACTGACCCCGAGAGCAATCCAAGGTTAAGGACAGCATTATCAGCGTGCAAGTCAGCAAACATGCCAAAAGATAATATTCAAAGAGTTCTTAATAAAGCCAATTCTGGTGAACAAGATAATCTAGAAGATATCAAGTATGAAGGTTATGGCCCAGGAGGAGCAGCAATTATTGTTGAGGCATTGACTGATAATCGAAACAGGACAGCTTCTGAAGTTAGATCATCATTTACAAAATATAATGGTAATTTAGGAGAAAGTGGTTCTGTGAGTTATTTATTCAAAAATCTTGGTTTGATAATATATGAGAAAAATGAAAAGTTTGACGTAGAAGAAATTTTAGATTTTGCTATTGAAAATGGAGCTTCTGATGTCAATTTTGAAGAAAATAAAATTGAAATTTTGTCTTCTATACCGGATTTCAATGATCTACGTGATAAACTAGAAATTAAGTATGGGTTACCAGAACAATCTGAAATATCGTGGATACCAGAAAATTATATAAATCTAGACGAAGAAAAAAGCTTAACAATGTTAAAGTTTTTAGAAGCTTTAGATAATTGTGAAGATGTTCAAAATGTTTTTGGGAATTTTAACTTAAATTTAAAAGAATCAGAGAAGTTTAGTTGAAGATTTTAGGTATAGATCCCGGTTTAAGAAAAACTGGATGGGGAGTAGTAGTTTGGAAAAATAATTCTTTTACTTATGTAGATGATGGCTTTTTTTTTCAAAATGATGAACTTGAATTAGGCCAAAAGCTTCTGAGGATTTTTGATTGTTTAAGCTTGTTAATTAAAAAATTAAAACCTGATTTGATTGGAATAGAACAAACATTTGTAGGCTCAGGGAATGTCTCTAGTTTAAAACTTGGAATGGCACGAGGTATATGTATTTTAACTGCTGCAAGATTAGGAATAAAAATTCTTGAAATTCAGCCTAAACTAGTAAAAAAAAATATCACAGGCTCAGGGATCGCTTCAAAAGATCAAGTGAACTTAATGATTAAAAAAATCTTAAACATAGTACCTAAAAGTGAAGACAGTTCAGATGCTCTAGCTGTTGCAATGTCAATCCAATCAAAATCTTTTGGAAAACTTGAAAATGGTGAATATTCAAGTAAATTAGATCAAGCAATTGCAAATGCTCTTGAAAAAGAAAAAATAAATATACAGAAATGATAGCAACATTAACTGGAAAATTAAAAAGTAAATTAAATAATCAAGTTATTATTGATGTTAATGGTGTTGGATACTGTTTAAACGTATCTAAAAATACGTTGTATCATATTGGAGATATTGATGATTCAGTAATTTTAAATACTGACTTACAAGTTCGTGATGATAGTATTTTATTATATGGGTTCAAATTTCAAAGCGAATTAAACATGTTCAAATTGTTACAATCTATTCAAGGTATTGGGCCTCGAGCGGCTTTAGCAATTCTATCCGCATTAACTGTTGAGCATATTATTGTTGCAATAAAATCTTCTGATAAGTCTGCTTTCCAACAAGCAGATGGCATTGGTCAAAGAGTGGCAACTAGAATCGTATCTGAATTACAAGAAAAAATTGATCAATTTTCTTTAACAAATAATAATATTAAATTTAAAGATTTAAACATAACCTCTAATGAGTTAAAATTAAATAAAAATATTGTCGATGATGCTGTTTCTGCAATTGTAAATTTAGGTTATTCCAAAAGTGATGTTTTTTTAGTAGTAAATTCAATATGCAATGAAATTGATAATCACGAAAAACTTTCGATAGAAAAAATAATTCCTTTAGCATTGAAAAAGTTGTCAAAATAAAAAAATGAATGAAGAAAATATATCTAATGATGATCAGGAAGCTAGTCTAAATAATACGTTTGACTTAGCATTAAGACCCAAAAAGCTACACGATTTTATTGGGCAAAAAAAAGTTCAAGGGAATTTATCTACCTTTATCAAAGCTGCATCAGAAAGAGATGAACCCATGGACCATATATTACTACACGGTCCTCCAGGGTTAGGAAAAACAACTTTAGCCCATATTGTTTCATCAGAATTGAATGTTAATATACGAACAACATCTGGACCAATATTAAATAAGACTGGAGATTTAGCAGCGATTCTTACAAATCTTCAGCCAAAAGATGTTCTATTCATAGATGAAATTCATAGGTTATCGAGTGTAATTGAGGAATACTTATATTCAGCTATGGAAGATTTTCAAATTGATTTAATTATAGGTGAAGGGCCAGGAGCAAGATCAATTAGAATTGATGTTCCTCCTTTTACTTTAGTTGGCGCAACCACAAGAGCTGGATTATTAACTACTCCTTTACGAGATAGATTTGGTATTCAAATTCGTATGGAGTTTTATAATAATAATGATTTAAAAAATATTTTAAAAAAATCATCTGTAAAAATGAATCTTGAATTAAGTGATGATGCGGCATTATCAATAGCTAAAAGATCGAGGGGTACTCCTCGAGTTGCAGGGAGATTATTAAGGCGTATAAGAGATATATGTTTTGTCAAAAAATGTGAAAAAATTGATAAAAACTTTGCAATTGAAGCACTAGAGCAGTTAGATGTTGATCAATTTGGATTAGATGCACTTGACAGAAAATATATGCAAATCATTTTAGAAAAATACCAAGGAGGTCCAGTTGGTTTAGAAACAATTGCTGCAGTTTTGTCAGAGCAAAAAGATTTAATAGAAGAGGTTATAGAACCATTTCTTTTACAAAAAGGGTTTATTGAAAGATCTAAAAGAGGAAGAATTGTAACTAAAATTGGGTGGCAACATTTAGGTTTAGAGTCAAAGTATCAAAACGATGATCAAATAAACTTTCTTGAAAAAGAATAATTAGTTGATGAAAAATTTGCTTAAATCTGAGATCAATAATTTGATTAATGGAGAAATAATTAATAATACTCATTACTACCTTACAAGAATATTTTATGAAGATACTGATGCAGGTGGTGTAGTTTATCATGCTAATTATTTAAAATTTTTTGAAAGAGCAAGAACATCTTTACTAAATTTAATTAATATTGATCAAAAACAATTACTAGAAAAAAATAAATTAGGGTTTGTTGTAAGAGATATTAATTTAAGGATAAATAAACCATTTCAACTTAATCAAATTTTACTTGTGAAAAGTTGCCTTAAATCTGCCAAAAAGTCTTGTATAGTCCTCAAACATGAAGCTTTTGAAACAATTCAAGACACTATTAGTAAAAATCCAAATGTAGCATGTGAAATTCAAATTGTAATGATAAATCATCAAAACAAAGTAAAAGATATTAGTAAAATTCTAGATCATCCTTTTTTTAAAAAAATATGAGGTAACAAATGAGCGACCCAAAATTAAAAATACCTTCTTCATCAGAAATGCAGATAGATAATTTGCAATCAAATGACTTTTCACTAATAGAACTTTTTTTCAAAGCTGATGCTGTGGTTATGCTGGTAATGATATGTTTGATTTTTTTATCAATCTGGTGTTGGGCAATAATATTTAATAAATACTTTAAGTTTAAAAAAGAAGTGAAAACAAGAGATAATTTCGAACAATATTTTTCAACATCAGAGATTGACCATTCTGCTCTTGAAAAATTCATAAAAGAAAAAATAGAATCTGATACTTACAATTCTTTTGAAATTATTTACTTTAATGCAAAATTGGAGTTTTCAAAAGTTACTTCTACGGGTAGACCGGTTAATCTAAATTCTTTTGTAGAAAAATTAGAAAGTATAATTTCATATACAATTACTAAAGAAAGACACAGACTTGAAAGGAGTATGACTGTATTAGCTTCAATTGGTTCTATATCTCCATTTATTGGTTTGTTTGGGACTGTATGGGGCATAATGAATTCTTTTCAATCTATTGCAATGAGTAACAATACAAGTTTAGCTATTGTTGCCCCTGGCATTGCAGAAGCTTTATTTGCGACAGCACTAGGCTTGTTCGCTGCAATTCCTGCAGTAGCTGCTTACAATAAGTATTTAAAAGATATAGATATGTTTAATGATAAAAGTGATCATTTTGGTCAATATGTTGAACTATATTTTACTCAAGAAATAGATAAAAAATAATTGTTAAAGACATATGAAATTTAATTTTAAAAAAAACAAAAGGGGAAATAAATCATTTTCTCAAATTAACGTTACTCCATTTGTAGATGTTATGCTTGTTTTGTTAATTGTATTTATGATTACAGCTCCATTATTAACTGTAGGTATTAAAGTAGATCTTCCAAAAACTAAAGCTTCACAATTAAATCAAAAAGGAGACCCTTTAATAATTTCAGTAAAAAAAAATGGTAGTGTTTATATCCAAGACAGAAAAATTGAAATCTCTAAAATCATACCACAAGTTAAAGCTATTTCTGAGAATAATAAAAATATAAGAATTTTTGTTAAAGGAGATAAAAATGCTAATTATGGATCTGTTCTAAATGTACTTGCAAGAATTAAATCAGCTGGATACTCCAAGGCGACTTTAGTAGCAAGACTTAAAAATTAATTTTATGGCCTTATCATCTATATTATCAATTGGATTACATTTAACCATATTTTTGTTTTTTTATTATGGGCTTCCTTTTTCAAAAATAAAAGACCAAAAAGAGACAACAATTCCAATAATTTTTGAAGAAGAATTAAAAGTTTCAAATAAAACAAATCTAAAAAAAAATCAAAAATTAGTTAAGTCTCAGAAAAACAAACAAATTAAAATGACAGTTAAAAATTCTCCAAAGCCTAAACCAAAAAAAATAATATCTAAAAAAATAGACAAAAATACAGAAAAATTACCCTTAAAACCAATAATTAAACCTAAGCAGAAAATAATTAAACCTAAGCAGAAAATAAAAAAAACAGTTGAAAAAAATATTGAAAAAAAACCATTTAAAAGACCTTTTAACAAGATAAAAAGAAAAAATAGAAGTTCTTCTTCTCAGGCTATTCTTAAAAATTTAGCTGAGGCTAATGTGATTAATCAAAAAAAAAACATTGTTAATCAAATTAAAGAAAGTCTTAAAAATCAAAATCAAAATTTAAATGTGACTGAAGAAAAGAAAGCTACAGCTACAGAAATAGATATATTAAGAAATCACGTTAGGCAGTGTTGGAATGCACCATACTCTGCAAATGAATTAAACAAGATTATTAATCTAAAAATTTTTACTAATCCGGACGGATTAGTTTTAAAAGTTGAAATTCTTGATAAAGCATTTTACAAAAAAGACCCTATTTATAGAGCGGCTGCAGATTCCGCTAGAAGAGCCGTAAAAGATTGTTCCCCTTTACCTTTACCAAAAAATAAATATGATTTGTTTAAGATTTTTAATTTCAATTTTGACACATCATTTATAAATCGTTAAATAATGCCTTATTTATGTCCAAAAAAATTTATAATTAGTTCATATGTTTAAGTTTTTTATATCGATTTATTTTGTTTTATTTATAGGTATTTCTAATGCGAAGGATTTAGAAATTGATATTAATTCTGGTCAAGTTGAACCATTACCAATTGCTATAGCTGATTTTACAGATAGGTCGGGGGAAGTTAGTTCACTTGGTCGTTCTATATCTAATGTTATTACAAATAATCTTGTAGGATCAGGTCAATTCAAGGCTTTAGAGACTGCTGCCTTTATAGCTCCACCAACAAGTCCTTCAGTAAGACCCAATTTCAATGATTGGAAACCTTTTGGAATTAAAGCTTTAGTGACTGGTGCTATTAGAGCTGATAAAAATAATAAGATTGAGGTTGAGTTCAGATTATGGGATGTGGTTTCAGAAACTGACATGGCTGGCTTAAGGTTAACTGTAGATAAAGAATATTGGAGAAGAGTATCACATATTATTTCTGATGTTACATTTGAGAGGTTAACTGGGGATAAGGGTTATTTTGACACAAGGGTAGTTTATATTTCTGAATCTGGACCATCCAATGCAAGAAAAAAAAGACTAGCTATTATGGATCAAGATGGAGAAAATCATCAATTTTTAACAAATGGAAATTTTTTAGTTCTTACTCCTAGATTTTCTCCTAATACACAAGAAATTACATATTTAGCTTATTACAATAATGAACCTAGAGTTTATATATTTAATCTTTTAACAGGTGAACAAGAAATGTTGGGATCATTCCCAGGAATGACATTTGCGCCAAGATTTTCACCTGATGGTAGTAGTATCATAATGAGTTACTCAAACAACGGAGTTACTGACATTTATACTATGAATATAAAAAATCAAAATGTTAAAAGAGTTACCAATAGTCCCTCAATTGATACTTCACCAAGCTTTTCTCCAGATGGCAAACAAATTGTATTTAATTCTGATCGTGGTGGTTCACAGCAACTATATGTTATGGATGAAAAAGGTAGAGGAGTTAAAAGGATTTCTTTTGGAAAGGGGAGATATGCTACTCCGGTCTGGAGTCCAAAAGGAGATTTAATTTCATTCACTAAAATGTACAAAGGCTTATTTTATGTTGGTGTTATGAAACCTGATGGGTCTGGTGAAAGATTGTTAGCAAAAGGTTATTTGGTTGAAGGGCCAACGTGGGCACCAAATGGAAGAGTTTTAATGTATTTTAAACAAAATAGACCTAAAAATAAAGAGGCAGGACGTGTTAATCTTTACAAAATTGATGTAACAGGTTTTAAGGAATTGAAAATAATTACACCAGCAGATGCCTCTGATCCAGCTTGGTCTCCAATAATACCTTAACTAAATATTAAACTCTTGTAATTTATTAGCAACTAGGTTAATGTGAGCAAATTTTTAATTAAGGCGAAATTTTATTT
>CACMRG010000011.1 GCA_902616005.1 uncultured SAR116 cluster alpha proteobacterium | reverse complement strand
TCCTTCACCAAGACCTTTAGCTCCTAGTGGAGTAAAAGGACTGGGTGTTTCTATATGAACAATCTCCGGTTCATTTATTTCACATGTAGTTGGCATATGATAATCTTGAAAAGATCCAGATAAAAAACTTCCATTTTTGTTATATTTAAATTCCTCAAGGAGCGCTGCTCCTACTGCATGTGCATATGCCCCATATATTTGCCCATTTGCTAAAAGCGGATTAAGAATCTTTCCAGCATCATGACCAGTTACATATTTGTCTATTTTGACTTTAGAAGTTATAGGATCAATTTCTAGACCGCATACGTCAAATACAAAACCATAAGCAAGAGATCCATTAATTTCGTCTTTTTCGTTTGGAGGGCTTAATTCTTCAGCACCCCAAAAGCAAGTTTCTTTCAAACTTGGATTTAAATTTTCTGGTAAATTTCCTGGAGACCAATGAGGTATTCCAGCGAGCCTTTTGAATTTTAAATAGTTATCGCAATTTTTTTTGTCAAAAACTTTTCCTTTATCGAATAAAACATTTTCACTTTTACAATTAAGTTCACTAGCTGCAATTTTTTGTAGTTTTTTCTTAAGATTGATGGCCGCATTATAAGCAGATCCAGCTACTGCTCCTGCAAATCTACTTGAATAATTACCAGCGGCTATAGACCAGGAATCTTTGTGCGTATCATGAGTTGAATTTACAAAAATTTCATTCAATTTTACTCGAAAAACATCGGCAACAATTTGTGACAAAATTGTTTCATGACCTTGACCTTGAGGCAAACTGTCACAAGTTACATATACGCTGCCTGTTGGACCAATCGATACACTTGTTGAAGCTAAAGCGCCTCCTTTATGTCCAGTCTTTTCTCTATCTTGATAAGGTAAAGCAGTTGTTACATATCCCATATTTGATATAGAAGGTTCAATTATTGCAGAATATCCAATACCATAAATTTTACCATTCTTTATTGAATTATTTTTGTTCTTTAATATTTTTTTATAACTAGAGGACTCAGTTACTTTTTTTACTAGTTTTTGAAAATTACCCGAATCTAACAATGCCCCAGAAGGAGATTTATATGGGAATTGATTTTTTTCAAGAAGATTAATTTTTATAACATCAAGCACATTTAATTTTAATTCTACTGCAATTTGATGTACTAGTCTTTCTAATGCAAAATAGTGTTGAGGACCTCCAAATCCTCTATTAAGGCCTGAAGGGGTTTTATTAGTAAGAATAACTCTGTTTCTACATCTAATATTTTTAACTTTATATGCTCCACTAAGATTACCATGCATTCTGTAAAGTGATGCCGGTTCTGGAGCTCTAGGATAAGCACCAACATCATCAATCTGATCATAATCTAATGCATGAATGGTACCTTGGTCATTAATACTTGCTTTTATCTTTGTCAATCTTCCAGTAGCAGATGAAGCTGCTGTAAGGTGCTCAATTCTATCTTCAACCCATACAACCTGTTTGTTAGATAATCTTGAGGCTAAACATGTTAAAATAATCATTGGCATTATAGCTTGTTTAATACCAAAACTACCTCCAGAGTTTTCAAAAGATATTAGCCTTAAATTTCCTTCTTCAACTTTAAGAGCGCGAGATAAAACAGAGTGTAAACTAAAAGGACCTTGAAAATTAGACTTAACATTATAAACACCACTTGCATTATCATATTCACTTTGAACAACGAATCCTTCAAGAGGAGTACAGCTATTTCTTGGATATTCCACTTCAATTTCGACAACTTTATGGGATTTAGTAAAAAATTTATTTGGTTCCCCATATTCAAAATTTCTATCACTAACTACATTCGACTTATAATATTTTTTATGTACAAATTTTGTTGTTGTATTTAGTGCATCTTTTATTGAAATTACTGGTTGATTAACCGAATATTCCACATCTATCAACTGAAGTGCATCTTCACCGATATACCTAGAGGTTGCTAATATTATAGCTATTGGTTCGCCTACATAATGAACTTCATCAATAGCACAACACCAAGTTTTAAATTCTGTTCGAATAACAGATAAAAGTGGGTTGGATATTTTACTAAAATCTTTCCCAGTAATAATTTTATAAACACCTTTAAGTTTTTGTACTTTTGAAAAATTTATTTTTTTAATTTTTGCTGAGGCATATTCTGACCTTAATACCACCGCATGAAGAGCATCTGGTTTAAACGGAGTATCACTTCCAAACTGTCCTTTACCATTAAGAAGTTTGTCATCTTCAACTCTACTGATGTTATTTCCTATAAAACAATCTATAGGTTTGTTTTCTAGCATAGAATTTAATTACCTTTATAGGAGGGAGGCCTTTTTTCAGAAAAACTTATAACTCCTTCTTTAAAATCATTTGAACTTCTAAGTCTTCCATAAGCTTCTCCCTCTAAATCTATAGAAGTATGAAGTGTTGCATTTTGTGTCGCATTTAAAACAGATTTGATTGTTCTCTGAGCTAATGGAGATACACTTAGAAGTTCTTTAACAATTTTTTTTGTCATATTTTCAAGTTCAGATTTTTCTACAACTTCACAAGCAATTCCTAATTGAAAAGCTTCTTCACCAGACAGTCTTTTTCCACGCATAATCATATTCTTAGTTCTTGAAATCCCAATCATTTTAGCTAATCTTGCAGATCCTCCAGAACCAGGGATCATTCCAATTTTCATTTCAGGTAATGATAATTGTGAATCTTTTGTAACTATTCTAAAATCACAAGCTAGAGAAAACTCAAACCCAACGCCAAAACAATATCCTTGTATTGCTGCAATGACAGGTTTTTTAATTTTTTCAGGTGTCATTACATTTTGTGCTAACATTGATAAGTCTTCAGGCGTCTCGTCAAGAAAGCCAGAAATATTTCCGCCTGACGAAAAGTTATTACCATCCGCTCTTAAAACTATAACTCTTATATTTTCATTTTTATCAATTTCATAAAATTGATTTGCCATAACTTTTCTTTGAGAAAATAAAACTACATTCAAAGGAGGTCTTGACAAAACTATGTCAGCTCGATGATTACTTTCATCAATTTCTACTCTAAATCCGTCAAATTTTGATATTTCCACAATATACCTCTGTAAAATTATTCTGCAGCTTTATCGTGCTTTATTGGTACATCGTATTTACTCATTACTTTATCAACTACTTCTTCAAAATGATTCCAAGGTGTTTCTCTAAAATTATGATTTCTAATGATAAATGAAGCACCAGCATAAAATTTTTCATATTGAAGTTGTCTTCCAGCGAATTCTGAACCAACAACATCCCAAGCTAATTTAAATAGTTTCATTCTATCTAAAGCATTCATTTGAGGTGTTTGGAAATAAGTCTCAAAGTCATTTAATAGTTCTTTATTTTTCATGACTTTAATACTTGCAGGCATTTGAAACACGCCACCGCCGCATAAAGTTCTTAATTCATCAATAATCATCGAGTAATTATCAGTACAAAAATTTAAGGCTGCATACATAATACGTCTATTAAATGTTTTAAAATTTTTTGGCCAATTTTCAGCATTTTCTATTTGTCCATAAATCATTCCAGAAAGAGTGGATTCTAATGCTGACATTTTTCCTAAAGTTTCTCTTACAGCTGGAACTTCATCTGCACCAGTTGCTTTTGCAACTTTATAACAAAGACCAACAATTAATTCCATTTTTGACCAATATCTAACGTTAGATTGATGATTTCCATAACAATGTGCGGGAGTTTTAAAATATATTTCTCTTGCTTGTATCGCATCATCTTTTACAAATATTCTTTCCCATGGCACCAAAACTTTATCACACATCACAAGAACATCAGTTTCGTCTTGGTTCCAAGATAAAGGTGCATCAAATTGATTATCATAATGATTAGAAAGAGGTTGTCTCATCCACAAGGATAATCCATTTGAATTACACGGTATCGCACAGGTTATTGATTGTTTTACTTGATCAGGTGCTAAAGGTATTAAATTTCCAATCCAAATTTCATTTGCGAAGATTGCACTTGTTGCAAGCATTTTCATGCCTGATACAACTACTCCTTTATCATTTTCAGAAACTACAGATAATGTTGGAATTGGCAAATTTCTTTTTTGATAAAAATCAGGATTTCTTGCCGCTTGAGGAGGGACAACAGCATATGACGCAAATACATCATTTTTTTTCATATATTCATAATAATTTAGTAAGTTTTTACTGAATTTATATTTTTCATTATCAAATATATCTGTACTAGTTGACATGCCAGTCACAAAACTAGCAACATGATCCATTGATCTTCCCATCATTCCTGAAGTATGGTCAGCTATAATTTTGTGAGCTTTTGAACGTTTTCTTAAGTCATCTTTGTTTTTGGCTTGTATAAACCATGTTGAAAATGTGTCTCCATTTTCTTCGTAGGTTAGATCGTTTTTATGTTCTTTTGTATGTTTTAAATCATACAATTGAGCAACAGTTTTAGCTGCTCTTTTTAAAGATGGGTGTTTTGTTACATCAGAGACCTTTTCATCTCCAATATATACTATTCTTCCATCTTGTAATTGTTCTAGATGATCTTTTCCTGTTTTAATCATTAAAAATCCTCATCAGTTTTATAATAATGTAATTCAAATAAAGTACAGCCTTTTTCAGATTTAAACGGCCCATGATAAACTCCAGGAGGTCTGCAAGCATAAGTTGATGTATTGAATGAGTTTCCGCCATTGCCGTTTTTATCGTTACCAACAATCAAGTCACCAGAGACTAAAAAAACTTCTTCCCAATGATCATGTACAAATGGTTCTTTTGTATAAACACCAGGATCAAATCTCAGTAACCTTGATCTGCTTCCTGTTTTAGTATTTTCGTTAATATCAGAAGCTAAGATTTTTTGTTTAATTCCTTTTGGATATCCAAAAGGTGTTTCCCAACCATTTTCATTAGATACCATTTCAAATTCAATGTGAGGTTTTCTATTCATATTAAGAGTATTATATTTTTGAATTTAATTGTCTAGTTCATATTCGCCAGATAGAATTTTTCTTCTTAAAATTTTACCTGTAGGAGATTTTGGTATCTCTTTTATAAAAACATAAGCTTTTGGTCTTTTAAAATTAGATAAATCTGAATTTTTACAAAATTCATCTAATTCATTAAAATTAATTTTTTTATTACTTTTGATAAAGGCAGTAACTTTTTGGCCCCATTTTGCATCTTTAAGTCCAACAATTACTACTTCATTAACGTCAGGATGTAGTGAAATAACATTCTCTATTTCTATTGGAAAAACATTTTCACCACCAGTAATTATCATATCATCAACTCTTCCAGTTACGTATAAATCACCTTCTTTATCAAAATACCCTGTATCTTTTGTGAAGTACCAATCATTAATAATTGAACTTTCATCAGCATCAGGTCTTTTTAAATAACCTTCAAAAGCTTCATCATTTTTTATATAAGCAATGATTTCGCCTTCTTCATTAGTTTTTGTTTTAGCATTTATATTTTTAGAATTTATTTTGATGACTCTTATGTTTTGGTTGATACCTGCCTTTCCGGCAGACCCAGGTTTATGTAATGCATTGGGTTCTATTGTAAAAGTATAAATTTCAGAAGATCCATAATGATTAACCAATTGTGTAGCTGAAAAGTTTTGCTTAATTTTTTTTATTAATCCGTCTGTCATAGGTGCTCCAGCAAATCCTAGCTTATGACATGTCTGCATTTTTTCTTTTTTAAAGTAGGACGAATTTATCAAATCATGATAAAGGGTAGGGACTAAATATAAAGATGAAATATTATTTTTATTAATTAAATCTATAGCTTCTCTAGGATTATATTTAGATTGAGCGACAAAGTTACCATTTAATAGTGTCATTGATAATAAAGACCTCACACCCATCGTGTGGTATAAGGGCATTACACCTAATGTAGACTCATATCTTTCATATTTATTCTGTGCAATGTGTGCTATCGCAGAACTTCTTTCTGCAAAATGAGATCTTGGAACACCTTTTGGGTTTCCTGTTGTACCTGAGGTATATAGAATAATTGAACAATCTTTATAATTAGATTCTGATGTTTCATATATCTTCTTCAATTTTATTAAACTTTTAAAATTTTCATAACTTGAAGTTTGTGACGACGTAGAAATTTTTATAATAGAATTTGATAAATTTGATGATTTTATTTCTTTTTCTGAAAAATCGTCAAATATTATACATTTTGATTTTGAGTTGTTTAAAAAAAAAAATATTTCTTCAGATTTTACTCTCCAATTGATAGGAACTATAATAATTCCAACTAGTTGGCATGCCCAGTGAATTGTACATGCCTCAAAGGTATTTGGTAAAAGGGTCATTAACTTATCGCCTTTTCGTAGCCCCATTTTTTTTAAACAGATTGCTAAACTTGAAATTTTAACTAGCCAATTAGAATAATTGAGACTTTTGTTTTCATAAGTAATTGCTATAGCTTGAGGACAACGATCAACTGAAGATAGAAAAGTTGTGCCTAAATCAATCATTTTTTGATCGTTTGAACCGATTTAAAATTACTTCTTCAACTGCTTTGACTATGCCAGTATAACCGGTACATCTACAAATATTACCACTTAATTTTTTTCTAATTTCTTCTTCTTTTAGAAATTGTTTTTTTTCTAAAAGGTAGACTATTGTTGTTATAAAGCCAGGGGTACAATAGCCACATTGAAGAGCATGATATTTTTTAAATGCCTCTCTTAAATCATCGTATTTATTATTTTCTGAAATACCTTCAACTGTAGTTATTTCACCTTCATCTATTTGAGGAGCAAGCATTAAACAAGATCTTACAGGTTCATTATTAAACAATATTGTACATGCTCCACAAATACCATGTTCACATCCAACATGAGTACCGGTCATGCCACAATCAAATCTCAAGAAATCACTTAAGAGTTGTCTAGGCTTTACTTGTTTTTGTATTAATTCATTATTGAGTTTGAAACTTATTTTTAACCTATTGTCATCATTATAGATTTTCATATAAAATTTTTCAGTGTTATATTATTTTTTTTTAATTTCTCCGCGTTCAATTATGTATGTTTGGTCTAGCATTTTTTCATAATGTTTTTCATTACTTTCAGCAACTAAAGTAGTAACGCCTTGTTTTTTTAAATTATTTAAGATTTCAATAATTCTTTTTGTTAGTGCGGGTGCTATACCTTCAGTAGGTTCGTCTAATAATAATAATTTCCTACCCACCATAAGAGCTCTTGATAAAGCTATTAATTTTTGTTGTCCACCAGATAAACTTGTTGAAGGTCTATCTTTTAAATCTTTAGCTTCTGGAATGATTTTATATATCCATTGAAGTCTTTCATTCCAATCATCTAGTCCAACTGCCCATACTGGTATCATTATATTTTCTTCAGACGACATAGAAGGTATTAACCTTCTATCTTCAGGCATATAACCTATTAACATCTGGGCTCTTTTTTCAGAAGGAAGAGCAACTAAATCTTCATTTTCGAAATTTATTTCTCCAGATTTTGTTTTTAGTATACCCATAATAGTTTTGAGCAACGTAGTTTTACCTGCACCATTTCTTCCAATTAAACCAATCATTTCCCCTTGACTTAGATTAAGAGATGCATTTTTTAAAATTCCAACTGGACCAATATCTACATTAATTTTATTAAGTGATAACATTATAATATCCTAATTTAACCTAAAACATATTGAATTACTTTTTTGTCTTTTAAAGCTTGTTTTGGGGGTGCATCACAGATTATTTGGCCTTGATAAAAAGCCATAACTCTATCAACATACCTCTCAACAATCTCCATGTCGTGTTCTACAAAAAGGACGGTTGTACCACTTTTTTTAAGAGCAGAAATGACAATATCCATTATTCCAAATTTTTCCTCTACAGATACACCTGATGTTGGCTCATCCAGAAGTAAAATTTTGGGTTCACCTACAACTGCCATGGCTATATCAAGTAATTTTCTCATACCTTGAGATAGGGTACTCACAATAAGATCTTTTTGTTTGATAATATTGTACTGTTTTAAAATTTTATCACATTCTTTAGATAAAATTTCATCATCTATTGGCTTAAGAAGTTGAGACCCACTTTTTTTGGCTAATGACATTGCAATCATCAAGTTTTGTTTAACTGTCATAGACATAAAAACTTGACTAACTTGAAATGATCTACAAACACCAATATGTGTGGCTTCTCTTGGTTTTATTCCAGTTATGTTATTGCCTTTAAATTCAATTGTGCCGCTTGTTGGTTTTAAATACCCAGTTATCATATTTACAAAAACTGTTTTACCTGCACCATTTGCACCAATGATACCAATTATTTCTCCTTCTTTAACGGAAATATTAATATCTTCAGCCGCAATAATTCCCGAGAAAGATTTTTGAAGATTGGTAGTTTTCAAAATCTCATTTATAGCCATTTTACTTTTTTTCTTTCTTAAAAGGGTTTATTTTTTGAAATAATGACCACAAGCCTCCAGGTAGAAAGAAAATTATAGCTAGTAATGTTCCTCCAATAATCATTTGCCATGCTTGAGGTGCAAACTCATAAGCATATGTCCTGATAAATTCAAAAAATATTGCTCCAACAAATGGAGCTAGAATATTGCCTAAGCCAGCCATTATTGTAACGAAAACTAATTCACCAGATACACTCCATAAGACCATAGAGTCAGGGTCAACTTGACCAAGAGCTGCGGCCATAAGACCGCCAGCACCTCCAGCTAAACAAGCAGAAATAACATATTTTATATGAATTGCTTTTTCTACTGAATATCCTAAATATTCAACTCTAATTTCATTATCCATAATTGCTGTTGTCAAATGTCCTAAGCTCGACCTTAAATATGCATGTGCAAATATTAAAGACAATATAACCACGAACCCAATAAAGTAGAAAAGACCAAATCTACCAAGTTCAAAACCAAACATTGTCGAAGGAGAGATCGACATTCCATCTGTTGAACCTAAAAATTCTGCTTTAGCAAGAAGCCCATATAAAACCATGGAAAAAGCTAAAGACAACATTGCAAAAAATATTTCTCTGTATCTTCTAAGAATAAATCCAAGAACAAATCCTAGTATTCCTGCTGCTGTTATTGCTATAATAATTCTCAAAAAAACGTCCGTTACTCCTAAATATTTTTGTGCCATTGCAACGGCGTATGCGCCAAATCCATAATATAAGGCGTGTCCAAAGGATACCAAATTTGTTCTCCACAAGATCATCAATCCTAGAACAGCTAAACCCCTAGACAAACCATACATAAAATTATTTGACATCCATTCTGGCAAAATAAATGTTCCTAATAATACAACTATAAAGACAAATCCTATACCGACCTGTATTGTTTGTTCTTTTAAAATACCTTTAAACATTATATTTTCCTTGGTTTTGGAGGAGCAAACAATCCTTCAGGTTTAATTATCAGCACTATAGCCATAATTGCGTATATTATGAACAACTCTAAGATTGGTGCTTGATGGACGGCAAATGCTCTAACTAATCCAACAATTAAAGATCCAATAAGTGCACCAGGAACTGATCCCATCCCACCAATAACAACAACAGCAAAACTCATAACTACTACATCAATCGCAAACCCAGGTGATACAGATATTGTTGGAGCTATATAAGCACCGCCTAGAGCTCCAAGCATTCCACCTATAATAAAAGTTATCAAATAAACTTTTGTTACATTTATGCCCATAGAAACACTAACTTCTCTATCAAAAATAACTGATTGAAGAACTTTTCCATATTTTGTTTTTTTAAGGAAATACCAACAAATAAAAGCGACAATTATTGCAAGTCCAGCAAGTGTAAGAGAATAAACACCTTGAAAAATTCCTCCAAGTTCAATTCCACCTAATTCCATCGCAGGGTAATATGGCATAAGAGGGTCAACGCCAAATACATGTAATATTAGATCTTCAAGAATCCAAAAAAGTCCAAAAGTCGCAAGTACTATCAAATGAATATCTTCATTATACATTTTTCTTAAAATAAATCTTTCTATTATATATCCAAAAAAAAGCCCTACAATTATAGCTGATAGGAAAATAGCAAAGTAATATAAGAATGAATTGTATTCATTATCACCTAAATAAATAATAGAAATTGAAGCTAGATATGCACCCCAAGCAAAAAATCCACCATGAGCTACATTTAATATTTTCATTACACCAAAAGTTATTGTGAGGCCTAAACTTACAATAAATAAATACGAAGCGTAAATTAAGCCGTCTAAAAGAACTGTTATTAAAAATTGCATTATTTCCTGCTTTGAAAATCAGAGGAGAGTGACTAAACTCTCCTCTAAAATGATGATATTCTAGTTACATTTTCTTCCAGGCATACCAGACTCTACCCATTTTTGAGATATCGCGCCCGCTGGTGGATAAATACATGATGCTGAGTATTTTATAACCTTTTCAATTCCAGGTTCACCTTTTGCTTTATTGTATTTTGTAACACCGTATGCGATAGAGTGAACAGCTTGATGGCCATCACCTCTTTTCATTTCAATAGTGTCAGCAAAAGACTCAAATGTAACACCTTTCATTGCAGCAATAACTTGATCTTGTGTAGGAAATTTTCCTGCAGCTTTGGCAGCTTTATCCATTCCAATTTTATAAAGCATTACAGCTCTTGCATATTGATAAGATGGTCCAAGGGGATATGCACCATATCTTTTTTTATAAGAATCAATAAACCATTTGTTTAATGGGGTCGTATCATTTCGAACTATTAAACCAACATTACCGCGTGTTCCCATAATAACTCCATCAGGAAACTTTTTGTCGAGAGAGTCCACGCCTGATCCACCAACAGATGACACTAAGATTTTCTTTTGGAAAAAACCTCTTACAAGTGCCTGAAGCATAAATGCTTCAAAGTCACCATTCCAAAAACTAGTATGAACTATTTTAGCCTTATCGAGAGATAATGCAGAAATTTCTGATCCATACTGACCAGAAAAAAGTTTTGGAAACTGAGGTTTGGTTGACCCTACAGCACTAGGCATATACTGAGCCATTCCAAGTTTAAAAAACTTATAAGAGTCTTGACCCCAAGCATAATTTTGATTTATGCCTGTATACATTTTATCAGATGTTGACACTTTTCCTTTAAAATATTCGTCTGCAATATATTTGGCTGCAGCTAAACTATCACCAACAGCGTTACCTTGCGTTCTAAAAACATGACTTCTGAGTTTTTCTTCATATAGTCTTTCAGTTCCACAAGTACTAAAAATTGTAAGCATTTTTACTTCATCAGCTACGGGGCCAATAGCCATACAATTTCCTGATGATATATATCCAATCATTGCATCAACATTCTGTTTTTGAACAAAATCTCTAAATAATCCAACTTGTTTTGTTCCACCGCCAGATTCATCACTAAATATTGGATTCATAGTTGCGCCAGCAAAACCCTTAGTATTATATGGTGCTGGCATTGTGCCCGAGTTTATAGCGTCAATGACGATTTCAGCACCCTGTTTAGCTGGAGTTCCAAATGGACCTGCAGCTGGACCTGTTAGAAACGACACCACACCAACTTTTACGGTATCTTTTGCATTCACAGACATAGGTAGAACAGAAGCAATTAAACCTGTAATTGCAATTCTACCCAATGTCTTTAAATTTATTAATTTCATTATCTCCTCCTAGTTAAAGACTAATCCTATACTTCAACAAAACATTTTAATAATCAAGCGCTTCTTTGAATAAAGGTGAATAAATCATAGAAATATTATTTTTCAATAATTTTAGAAACTAAAAAACCAAGTAAAAGTCCCCAAAATGGGGCACCAATGTTGAATAAGCTAAATTTAGATAATGTCACCAAAAATGTTAATAATGCGCTCAATGCATATTTACTTTTAAAAGAATCAACAAAAGATTGTTGTAAAACATTTAAAAGCGCAAGTCCTCCAAGGGTTATAATAAATTCTTTTGGCAACTCTTGAAGTAAATTTAAAACAAAAGGAGAATATAAACCAAATATTATGCATAAAAATGAAAATAATATTGCAGAAATATATTGATTTTGGGTATTAGGGTTGCTTGTTAATATACCAGTTACAGGGCCTGTTAAACAAGTTGATACAGCACCTAAATAAGCATTAAAAAATGAGCCTAATCCACAATAATATGTAATTTGATTTAAAGGGGGAGTATATTTTTTGTTTTCAAGTAAGACTATTCCTTGTCCATTTTGAATGAAAATAACTGTTATTATTAATGGAATAGTTAATTCTATGATTGGTTTCAAATTAAATTCAGGCATTGTTAAATAAATATTAATCAAACTTATTTCTTTAGTTGAAATATTAATTTTGTGTGTAAAATACATGACTAATAGTCCTGATATCAAACATCCTAAAAGAGGAGGTATAGTTTTAATCTTCTTAGATAAAAATAACAAAATGAAAAATGTTAAACTCATTATACTTGCAAGCAACGGGTAAGTGTTTAGAGAGTTTATCCAATCAACACAGAAACTCAGAAAAATAGCTGAAACCATTCCCATAACAATCTCTGTTGGTATATTTTTTTTTAAAAAATTAATTATGTTAGTAAAACTAATTACAAAAAGTAAGAAACTAGATGTTAAATAAACACCTACAATTTCATTTAATGAATAATTTTTAAGTGAATAACCAATTAAGATAATTCCTGGTATGCTCCACATTAAAACAAGAGGTTGTTTGTTTTTAAGCGTAAGTATTATACTAAAAAATCCATTTACAGCAAAGCAACCAAAAAGCCATATAGACACATCTCTTGTGTCAATATTATTTGCAGATGTAATTGAGAGCATAATTGCAACTGGTCCAGAGATAGCAAAAAGAAAAGCAATAAAACTATCAACAAAATTATTTATAATTGAATTGTTCATACCAATTTTATTTCAAACCTCTAATAATTTGATTCTCTTATTAAAATTAATATTAAATTTATGTCCTAAAATTAATATATTGTCTTGAAGGTTAATTATAACTGATTTTATTAAATTTTCTCTAATATAATGTTCAGAAATAATTTTTCCTTTTGATATAGCTCGTCTTATTTCATTTTCCGTTAAATTTTCAACAGATACAGTTATTAAATTATCATTTAAATCAGTCTCTTCATAAAGATTGTTAGCAGCTGTTTTTTTTACCTTATTTGAATTTTTAAGGTCTATATGATTGCCGATTATTGTTGCAGCAGCATCTGCTACTGAAGCTTTTTCCGCGATTACTGTAACGCTATCAGCTATTCCCATTGAAAAGCTTCTTCCTTTCCATCCAGATGTAGCAATTCCTCCAAAACCATCAATACCAGTATATTCAATAACACAACTTGTTTCGCCACCAATGCTAAAATTAAACTTTTCATTTTTAGAAATATATAAAGAAATGTCTCCACCATTATTTATATAAATTTTGTTTACTTTAAATTTTTCTAAAACTTTCAACAAAAGCAACTCAGATATAGATCCTGCAACTGATGCCATTGGTGTGACAAAATTAGGTAAAAATAATTTTGTAGATTCAAACATTGTATTTGCTATATCACTTACGAATTTATTTTTTTGAAAAGTTGGTTTTTTTAGCTTTTCAATTTCAAGACTTAAATCTTTTAAAAATCTTGATGAATATTCACAAATAAGATTATAAATTTCTTTTTTTTCCGAAGAAAAGGCCTCAGCTATAATATTTGTAGGGCCATTTTCAATAAATAATTTATCATCTTCAATTAATGATTTCATTAATCATCTTCTAAAACTTTCTTATCTTTACCGTATTCGCCACCATTTAAAAAAATATCTTTTATGGTTCTAATGTCATCTACATGACCGCCAAGATTTTGATAATTTTCTTTTGTTAATGTGAACTCTAATGGTGCGACAATTGCAGGTGTTGGGACATAACCAAATGCGTTTTCTGGCATATCAAGAACATTCACCATAAATGTAATGCCTCCTCCAGGCCATATGTATGGAGTAGCACCACCTGAAGTTAGTTCAGTTTTCTTATGTTGTATTGATTTTGTGAGTTTAACAGGATTTTTTGTGACACCTGATCTTAATGACCCTCCTGCGCCTCCAACAAATAAAACAGTGCATAAAGCTGGTTCACAATTTTCTTCTATTAATTTAACAGTATCAACTAGTTTTTCAGGGAATGGTTGTTTTTGTGGAATTAATTTTTCGTCTAATATGTAGTATGAGTATTCTTCACCAGTTGTAGATACCATCAAAAGAGACAATCCAGGTTTTGCACCTTTTTTTTCATTCCAACTTTTTAATATCGTTAAAGGATCTGTAATATCAGTACCTCCCCAACCTGAACCAGGATTAGCAACTTGAAAATATCTTCCTGGAGTGGATCGACGACCATTAATAGAGATACCAGTACTTTCCCAACCTAATACTTTTCCAGCTTGATGTTCAGAAACAACTGCAGTTATATGATCATCAACTATAACAACTTCATCAACTAAACCTCTCCATTGAGATGCAAACATTCCAACTGTAGCAGAACCGCAACCCACTCTCATTTTATTTTCTTTAACATCATTGATAATTGGAGGTTTTCCGGCTTGGACAATTATTTTTGAACCATTATCAATCGTCAATTCAACGGCCTCTTTATTACAAAGGTTCATAATAACTTCACATGTCATTTTACCTTCAATTTTGGAACTGCCTGTTAAATGATCTACGCCTCCAAGTGACATCATTTGGGATCCGTATTCACTTGTCATAACGTGACCAACGGCTTCACCATTATATCTAACAATGTCTCTTTCAGATCCAATATGTCGATCCGTATCTACCTTAATTTTGACACCACAATACGAAAATATTGCTTCCGTAACAATTGTCACAAAATCAATATCATCAATTTTTCTATTAAATATAAAAGGTGCTGGCTTGTAATCAGGATATGTGGTTCCAGAGCCAATAGCAGTAATAAAGATATCTTTATCTGGAATTATTTCCCCATCCCAATCTTCATTTAAAAATGGTTTGATTTTCATTCCATTTTCTACACATCTATTCAAAATTACTAAAGGGTCCAATCTTATGATTTGACCATTTTTATTTGCATATCTGTCACAAGCTCCAGATTTTCCTTCAGCTATGTAACACATCACAGGACATGCATCACATCGTATTTTTTCAACTTTATTTATTTGATCCATTTTTACTAATCTCTATTGCTTCTAAAATTCTATCTGGTAGCGCAGGTAGTTTTGTTATTATCGCTCCAGTAGCATTTCGAAGTGCATTCATTATTGCAGGTGCCGTTGGGATTAAAACATGTTCACCAAGGCCTCTTGCACCAAAAGGTCCTTCTGGATCGTTTTTCTCTATCAATATTGATTCAATTTCAGGAACATCTCCAATAGATGGAATTAAATAATCATGAAGATTTTCAGTTTTTGAAGGAATATACTCTTCCATTAAAGCAAAGCCTATCCCTTGTGCAATTCCTCCTTCAATTTGGCCCTCAGCAAGAAGTGGGTTTATTGTTTTTCCAAGATCATGAGCAGCTGTTATTTTGTCAATTTTTAATAAGCCAAGTTCAGTATCTACTGTAATTTCTGCCATCTGAGCTCCATATCCATAAATTGCATACGGTATTCCTTGCCCATTTTCATCTAAAGATGTAGTTGGTGGGTCATATGTTTCTTCAGCAATTAGAACATAATCATTTTCAATTAATTGAAGTTTAGTTAAATCAATTTTTTGTCTCTTATCTTGATTGGAAATTATAAGTTCATTTTTTTCAATTTTAATTAAAGAGTCGTTTCCCATGTTGCTAAGTCTAAGTATTTCAGATCTAAGTTTAAACCCTGCATTGTAAGCAGCTTTTCCAGTTACATAAGTTTGTCTAGAAGCTGAGGTTTTACCACAATCAGGGGATAAAAATGTATCAGGGCTAACTAGGTTTATATTTTCAATGGACACACCAATTGCATCCGCTGTAATTTGTGCGATGACCGTATTTGAACCTTGTCCAATATCTGTTGCCCCTTGATGTAAAGAGATACTGCCATCATTAGTTAATCCAATTTTAATTGTTGAGGGGTTAGGAAGGGCAGTGTTACCACAACCATACCAACAAGTAGCAATGCCAACACCTTTTTTATATCTTTTGGAGGTTTTGTTAAAAGTAATGTAACCTTCTTTTTTTTGGATCCAATTATCTTTTAAGGCTTCTAAACAATCAATAATTCCAACCGAATCTAATTTTTGACCACAAACAGTTTTATCTCCATCTTTTAATGAATTCTTTAATCTGAATTCTAATTGATCAATCTGAAGTTTGTCGGCGAGTTGATCCATTAATGTTTCTTGCAATGCTGTTGCTTGTGGAACACCAAATCCACGAAATGCTCCAGCAACAGGGCCATTGGTATGAATTGCTCTTCCAACAGCTTGGTAATTTGGAACTCTATATGGTCCACTTGCATGAACTGGAACACGGTTAGCAACTGTAGGTCCCCAGCTTGCATAAGCACCAGTATTAAAATCTCCAGAGAAGTTTATTGAATTTAAAAAACCTTTACTATCACATGAAATTGAAGAACTCATCAATCCAGGATGTCTTTTTGTTGTTGATATCATGGATTCATTTCGAGAATATACAATTCTACAGGGTTTTTTTGTTTTTAAAGCTACTAGGCCAAGATAAGGTTGAATTGATATATCTAGTTTTGACCCAAATCCACCGCCAGTTGCAGAAGGTATTATTCTGATATTATCTGGCTCCATATCTAATATTTTAGCAGTATCATCTCTATCCATATAGGGGGCTTGAGTACAGGCTTGTATAACTAAAACATTTTTCTCCATCCAAGCTGACCCCGCTTCAGGTTCAATGTACGCATGTTCAACATAAGAAGTTTCTAAAATTCCATTTACTTTAAATTCAGTAGAAACATTTTTTTCAGGATTTCCAGTTAAAACCTTTCCAAAAGTTAAAATATTATTTTCTAAGTTTTCATTTCCAATTTTAACTTTAGTGTTTAAGGAGTCGTCAATTGTCATTACATCATCATCTTTTTTCCAGGTGATAGGAAAAGTATCCAGATTTAAATTTTTAATACTATCATATGAACCAGCTATAATTGCTACAGCCTCTCCACGAAAATTGACTTTCTTTTTTGCTAAGACTGGTTGGTCAGCAAATGGTGGAATAACACCAAAAATATTTTTCCCTGGTATATCTTTTTCTGTTAAAACCATCTCGATTCCATGGTTTTTTTCGATCCAGTCTTTATAATTACCAATTGTAAATGATGCTCTGTTAAATGGAGATCTTAAGACTTTAATTAGCAAAGAATTTTCTGGTGAAAAATCATCTCCAAATATTTCAGTGCCATCTAACTTTTTTTCACCATCAATTCTTTCAATTCTTTTCCCAACCTCTTTAAGATTATTGGAAGAAGTATTTTTATTTTCTGTAATTTTATTAACATTCATTACTGCGTTGATAATTTTTTGATATCCAGTACATCTGCATAAAACTCCAGAGAGAGCAAATTCCACTTCTTCTTTTTTTGGAAATTTATTTTTTCTAAGGAGCGCTAGAGCAGACATGATTATTCCAGGGGTACATATCCCACATTGAGCGGCACCATGAATTGATAAAGATTTTTTTAAAAGAATAAATTGCTTATCTTTGCTAACCCCCTCGATAGTTTCAATTTTTTTATTTTTGATTTTTCCTAAAGTTAAAAGACAAGAGCAAAAAGGATTATCATCCATTAAGATAGTGCAGGAACCGCAATCACCAGCATTACAACCAACTTTTGTCCCTTTAATTTTCTGGTTTTCCCTTAAAAATTCACTCAGTCTGAAATTTAAATTTTCAATAGATGAAACTTTTTTATTGTTTAATGTAAATTTTATAGTTTCTTTGTGAAAATTCATCTTGCAATCTCTTGTTTATTGATAGCATCTTTAACAACATCTTTTATTAATGACTGAGATGCTTTTAATCTATAAACATGTGTTGATCTTATGTCAGTAATTGGTGAAATTTCGTTTAACTGACTAAAATCAACTTGATTAAAAACATCTTCATTTATGTCTTTTTTAATTAATTGACGTTCTATTGAAAAAATTCTTTTTGCTACCTCACTACATGATCCAACACTAATAGAAATATCTTCTATAATATTGTTTGAAATAAGTATACGACAAGCTACCATGGAAATTGATATTACAAGATATTTTCTAGCCCCAATTTTTCTAAAAGATGAACTTCCATTGTCTTTTTCTTTTGGAATTATTATTGAAGTTAATATTTCACCCTGTTCCAGTTTGGTTTTTCTGGAACCCAATATAAATTCATCTATAGGAATAATTCTTTTATTATTTGCAGATGATAATTCTAACTTTGCATCTAAGGCAAGCAAGCACGGTATGCTATCAGCAGCTGGGGACGCATTACAAATATTACCACCAATTGTCCCTAAGTTTTGAATTTGTATTGAGCCAACTTCCTTGGCACATGCTTTTAACATGTCATAACAACTGGGCAAATTTTCATTTATTATATCTGTCCAAGTTGTAGCAGAACCAATTTTAGTTTCTTTTTTATTAAACTGAAAACCTTTGATACACTTGATATTAGTTATGTCCAAAATATTTTTATCTAAAGACATATTATTTGTTATTGGAAATAAATCAGTACACCCTGCAGCAATTGTTAAGTCACTATTGTTTTTTAATACATCAAGAGCAGAGTTTAAGTCATTTGGTTGAAAATAATTCATCATTGATTTTGCAAATTTTAAATTTTAGTCATATTGTAAATTCTTATTTTATTATTAATCAAGTAATTTGTTACATATTATGGCCCAGATAAAAGATAATTTAGTTGGAATTGATGTAGGGGGAACTTTTACTGATTTAATTTGTTTTGATTCTAAATCAAAAAGTTATAATTTTACAAAAGTTTTTACATCTGCAAAAAATCAATCACATGGTGTTTTGAATGCAATTGATAAAGCTTCAATTAATTTAAAAAAGCAAGACCTTATCATTCATGGAACTACTACTACTACAAACGCTTTACTTGAAAGAAAAATTTCAAAAACAGCGTTAATAACTACAAAAGGTTTTAGAGATGTTCTTGAGTTAGGTAGAAGAACAAGACCTTTCCCTTATGGATTGATAGCAGATTTTAAACCACTAATCCCTAGAAACTTAAGATTTGAAGTAGAAGAGAGAATTGATTTTAAAGGCAATGTTTTAAAGAAACTTAATGAAAGTGAATTATTTAAAATCTTAAAAAAAATAAAAGAATTAAATTGTGAATCCATAGTGATTCATTTTTTACATTCATATGCCAACTCTTATCATGAAGTAAAAGCAAAAAATTTAATTTTAAAAAATTGGGCTAATAAGTATGTTACAGCAGGTCATGAAATACTCTCAGAAAGCAGAGAATTTGAAAGAGGTGTAACAGCTTCGATTAATGCTTCAGTTCAACCCATACTTGAAAATTATATTTACGATTTACAACAAAGACTTAGAAACAATGGTTACAAAAAAGAACTTCTAGTAATGAATGGTAATGGGGGAACTGTTTCTTCAAAAATTGTTTCAAAAGAAGCTGCAAAGACAATAATGTCAGGTCCAGCTTCAGGAGTAATAGCTGCAACATATGTGAGCAAATTATCAAAAGTTAAAAATATAATAACCTATGACATGGGTGGAACATCTACTGATGTGTCACTTGTTGTAGACAACAAGCCAGCAGTATCTTCTGAAACTGAAATTGAATATAGTATGCCTGTTCACGTTCCTATGGTTGATGTAAGAACAATAGGTGCAGGAGGGGGGTCAATCGCTAAGATTAATGAAGCTGGTTTACTTGAAGTTGGTCCTGAAAGTTCTGGATCTGATCCAGGTCCAATATGTTATGGAAATGGAGGAAAAAATCCTACTATATCAGATGCAAATTTTTTACTTGGAAGACTAAATCCAGTATCTTTAAATATAAAAGAAAATATTAAAATTAAAGAAGATACAAAATCAATTTTAGAGAATGAAATTTCTAAAAAATTAAAATTGAATAATTACCAATCTGCAGAAGCAATTCTTAAAATAGCAAATAATAAAATGGCAAATGCCATTCGTATGGTTTCAATATCTGTTGGAGAGGACCCAAGAGAATTTAATCTTTTTTCTTTTGGTGGAGCTGGTCCAATGCATGCTTGCGAATTAGCAAGAGAATTAGATATTCCAAAGGTTTTTATACCTGCCAGGCCTGGACTGACAAATGCTCTTGGTTGTTTAGTAGCTGATTTGAGACAAGATTTTACACAAACACTTAATATTTCCTTAGAAGAAACTAATATAAAAAACTTACACTCTATACTAGAAAAATTTAAAAGTGACGGTATTTCATTAATAAAAAAACAAAAAGTTGAAATTGAAAAATTTTATATAGAGTTCAGCTTAGATATGCAATTTTTAGGACAAACTCATATTATTAAAATTCCTCTTAAAGATACAAAGCCTTCTAAAAATTTTATCAATAAGGAGTTTGAAAATATTTATTTTAAGAGATTTAAAGTAAAGTTAGAAAAAATTTTACCAATTATTGTTAATATAAATGTATCAGTCATTGGCAAAAGAAAAGAACTGGACTTAAAAAAATTAATTAACTTTACCAAGAGTGAAAAAATTTCTTACAGAAAAGTTTATTTCAATGGAAAGTGGCACAGGACACCGATTTATTTAAGAGAAAATTTATTCCCTAAATTTAAACAAAATGGACCTGCAATTATTGAACAATTAGATACAACAATTGTAATACACCCCAAGGACAATTTTTTTGTGGATGATTTTGGGAACATTATTATTGAGATATATAATGATTAAAGTTGATAAAATTACATTAGGTGTAATTCAAGCTGGTTTACAACAAGTTTGTGATGAAATGGATCTCTCTTTTTCACGTTCTGCTTTTTCTCCTGTGATATCAGAAGCAAATGACAGGTCAAATGGAATTTATTCTGCAATTAATGGAAGCTTGATTTCGCAGGGGTATATCGGTTTACCGGTCTTTGTTGGTACAATGGAGTATTCTACTTCTGAAATAATCAGACTTATCAAAGAAGAAAAAGTAGAAAAACCAGATCCTGGTGATATTTACATAGTAAATGATCCTTATTTGGGTGGCACTCATTTAATGGATGTAAGGTTTGCAAAACCATATTTCAGAAATAAAAAAATATGTTTTTGGTTGTCAAATACTGGACATTGGCCTGATATTGGCGGGAGTGTCCCTGGAGGTTTCTCTGCTTCTGCTAATTCAGTAGAACAAGAAGGATTAAGATTACCACCTGTAAAATTATTTAAAAAAGGTGTTTTAGATAAAGAGATTTACTCAATTATTTGTTCAAATATTAGGATATCTGAACAAAGGATAGGTGATGTAAAAGCACAAGAGGCCGCATTACTGGTTGGAGAACAAAGATTAAATCATCTATTTAATAAATTTGGTGATGAACTTATACATAATTCCATAGAGGAACTAAGAAAAAGTGGCTCAAATCAAATGAAATCATTTATAAATCAAATTCCAAATGGCATTTATAAATCTAAAGCTTACGTTGATAGTGATGGCATTAAAAATATCCCTTTAGAAATAAATCTTGAGGTGAAAAAACAAAAAGATAAACTTATTTTTGACCTTTCTAAATCTTCACCACCTTGTATTGGTCCTATGAATTCTGTATTTGCTACGACAAAAAGTTCAATATACTTGGCAATGAGACATATATTTCCTGAAGTTGCTATAAATGGTGGTGCTTTTGAACCTTTAGAAATAAAAAGGCCTTTAGGAACATTTTTAGATGCAGTTTATCCTAGGCCAGTTTCTGGGTGTGCTGCAGAAGTTTCACAAAGAATCGCTGAAGCAGTATTTTTAGCGTTTGTTAATGTTCTAAAGAATAGGGTTACAGCTGCTCCTGCAGGAACTAGTGGGAATTTTGCTTTAGGCGGATTTAATGATTTGAAAGACAGTAATTTTGTTATGTATCAATTATCTGGTGGAGGATATGGAGGTAATTCTTTGAATGATGGCATATCAAATGGATGCTCAACAATTGGTATTTCTAAAGCACCTCCTGTTGAAATAATGGAACAAAAATTTCCAGTTTTATATAATCATTACTCACTTCATGATAAATCTTCAGGTGCAGGAGAATTCAGAGGTGGATTTGGATTAGATTATGAAATAGAAATTTTATGCAAAGAGGCAACAGCAAGTTTTGTAATGGATCATGGGCGTTTTGGTCCCCCTGGTGTATTGGGAGGAACTGATGGTGGCAAAAATAAAGTAAAAATAAAAAGAAAAGATAAAAAAGATTATGTGCCTGAACATTTGTCTAAAGAACAAGATATAAGATTAAAAAAAGGTGATAGAGTTCAAGTTCAAACTCCTGGTGGAGGAGGTTTTGGAAATCCAAAGAAACGAAAAAAACATTTAATTATTAATGATATATTAGAAGAAAAACTTTCACGTAAAGATGCATTAAATATATATGGAAAAAAAATTATTTGAATTAAAAAAATTAATACTAATAGATGATTAAACAGCAGATTCATTTAGAGAAAGTTTTTAGCAGAAATTTAAAATGCTTCAAAAACCGACCACTAAATATATGGGAATTTATTGAAAAATCTATCAGATTACATTCAAAAAAAACATGTATCATTGATGAAAACAAAAATTATTCATATTCACAAATTTTGGAATTAGTAAACTCCTTAGAAACTTTGTTTTTGAAATACAATTTCAAAAAGAAAGATAGAATCGGTATACTTTTTGAAAATGATATCAGTTTTGTGATTGTTTCATTGTATTGTATTAGAAGAGGCTTAATACTTGTACCTTTAAATCCTAGATCCTCAAGATTTGAAAATAATACTATTTTAAATGATTGTAATGCAACTGCTGTGGTTTTTGATTCATCTTTAACTAATAAAATTGCTGATATAGAAAAAGATGTAATTAAAATTAGTTTTAGACTTGAAGATTTAAATAATTCATCTAACAAAGATTTTTCCAAGGTAGCTAATTTAATTGATACTGAAACTGCTATAATATTATATACCTCAGGAACAACTGGAAAACCTAAAGGCGCAATGTTAACACATTTTAATGTAATACACTCTTGTTTACATTATAAAAATGCTTTTAACTTAACGTCTAATGATCATTCAATTTTAGTTGTTCCAGCAAGTCATGTTACAGGAATAGTCGCACATTTTTTACTTATGATATTTGTAGGTGGTAGTTTAACTCTTAAAAAGAAATTTGAGGTTAAAGATTTTTTAAACACCGCTGAGGATCATAGGTTAACGTATTTGATTATGGTGCCTGCAATGTATAATTTATGTATTGAAAGAGGAGAATTTAATAGTTCTAGATTATCTAAATGGAGAATTGGTGGATTTGGCGGAGCACCGATGCCAATTGGCACATTGAAAAAACTAAAAAAAGTTCTTCCAAACTTGTCACTAATTAACATTTATGGGGCAACAGAAACAACTTCTCCAACTACTATAATGCCAAAAGAATATTCAATTGATAAGTTAAATAGTGTTGGCAAATGTGTTCCAACTGGTCAAATAAAAATCATTAATGAAAAACAAGAAGAATTAAGGTCAAATCAACACGGTGAATTATTAATCTCAGGCCCAATGGTTGTTCCAGGTTATTGGAATAATGATCTAGCTACAAAAAAAGAATTTACAGAAAATGGCTTTTGGAAATCAGGTGATGTTGGCTTTAAGGATGAGGAAGGTTATATCTATATATTAGATAGAAAAAAAGATGTTATTAATAGGGGTGGATATAACGTTTATTCTTCAGAAATTGAAAATTTAATAAGTTTACAAAATGGTGTTATTGAAGTTGCGGTTATACCCCATCCAGATAAAGTTCTTGGTGAAAAAATTCATGTAGTAATTTTTAAAAATGACTTATTGTTAGTTGATCAATTAAAGTTAATTTGCAAAACTAAACTGGCTGACTACAAACAACCTGATTATTGGACAGTTGTAAAAGATTATTTGCCCAAAAATAAAAATGGTAAAGTTATGAAAAAAGATTTATCAAAATTATATAATTTATTTTAAGTAGGAGATAATTTATGAAAGGTTTAATGCAAGATCATCCATTGTTGATTTCATCAATATTTGAGCATGCTATTAATAATTACCCAACCCAAGAAATAGTAAGTAATGCAGTTGAAGGGGGTATTCATAAATATACTTATAAAGACTGGGGTAAGAGAACAAAACAATTAGCTAATGCGCTAAAGGACTATGGTGCTTTAGAAGGTGACAGAATTGGAACATTAGCGTGGAATGGTTACAGGCATTTAGAACTTTATTATGCGACTTCTTCTAGTGGTTTAATTTGTCATACCATGAACCCAAGGTTACATCACGATCAAATAGCTTACATTGTAAATCATGCAGAAGATAAAATAATTTTTGTTGATTTAAATATTGTAGATTTGATTAAACTAGCAGCGCCAAGTTTTAAATCGGTAAAAGCTATTGTGGTAATGACTGATAGTAAAAATATGATCGATTTAGAATTATCTAATGGGATTGAAGTTTTATGTTACGAAGACTTTATTGATGAAAAACCCATTGAATTTGATTGGCCAAATCTAGATGAGAAAACTGCATCATCGCTATGTTATACTTCAGGAACAACTGGAAATCCAAAAGGTGTATTATATACTCATAGATCAACTGTTCTTCATGCTTATGGCATTAATCTAAAAGATGCAATACCATATGGCGCAAAAGATGTTGTGATGCCAGTCGTTCCAATGTTTCACGTAAATGCATGGGGGACCCCCTATGCTGCGGCTATGTGTGGGACAAAATTTGTATTTCCTGGTGCTAAATTAGACGGGGAAAGTTTAACTGATTTAATGAACCAAGAGAAAGTGACAATATCATTAGGGGTTCCAACTGTTTGGCTATTACTATTAAATCATTTGAGAGATAGTGGCAAAAAACTAGATACAGTTCAAAGATTAATTATTGGTGGTTCAGCATGTCCAAGAACATTATTTGAAGGTTTTGGAGAAGAATACAATGTAGATGTAATACATGCTTGGGGCATGACCGAAATGAGTCCGATTGGTACTGCAAATATGCCTTTATATAATACCAAAGTAAAAAACAAAGAAGAATATTATGATCAAAAAATACCTCAAGGAAGAACTGTTTTTGGCCATCAAATGAAGCTCATTGATGATGAAGGTAACATCATGCCAAATGACGGCAAGACACAAGGAAGATTACTTTCAAGAGGTTATTGGGTTTTAAAAAGTTATTATAATGACGACACTCAAAAAGATAGGTTCTTTCATGGTGGATGGTTTGATACTGGAGATATTGCCACAATTGATAAAAATGGATTTATGACAGTAACAGATAGAAATAAAGATATTATTAAATCAGGAGGCGAATGGATAAGTTCTATTGATTTAGAAAATATTTGTGTAGGCCATCCCTCAGTAGCAAATGCTGCTGCAATTGCAATTCCAGATGAAAAATGGGATGAAAGGCCTATGATTGTCGTTCAACTATTGCCAGGTAAGAAAGTTTCAAAAGATGAAATTTTAAGTTTCTACTCAGGTAAAATTGCCAAATGGATGATACCAGATAGAGTAGAGTTTGTAGATAGCATACCCTTAGGTGCAACAGGTAAAATTTTGAAAACTAAATTAAGGGATATGTTCATTAGTTAGTTAGACCATGTGACGTCTGGCAATTAGTGACCCACCGTCAACTGGTAATACTATTCCAGTAATGTAAGCACTTGCTATTGAGGAAAGAAAGATAGCTGCTCCTGCCATGTCTTCAGGGATTCCTATTCTTTTTCTTGGTACAGAGTTTATTATTTCTTTTTCATACTTTTTTAAAGTTTCATTCATCATTTGACTTTGAAAAGGTCCTGGAGCAATCGCATTAATGTTAATATTCCTCTCTGCCAATCTATTAGCCAACACCCTTGTTAATTGATGCACAGCAGCTTTTGAAGCGGGGTATGAATATGTTTCAGCTCGAGGTATCCCAATTCCATCAATAGAGCCAACATTAATAACTCTAGAGGGATCCGAATTAGTACCACTTTTTTCAAGCAATTTAACAAACTTTTGAGTTAAAAAAAATATTGATTTAACATTTGTATCCATAACTTTGTCCCAACCATTTTCTGGAAAATTATCAAAGTCTGCACCCCAAGCTGCTCCAGCATTATTGACTAAAATATGCAATTTTTTTTCATTATTATTAATTGTTGAAAATAAATTCTGTATTTCATTTATTTGCGTAAGATCTGCTGGTATTGATATACATTGACCAAACTTTGATAATCTCATGGCTGTATTATCACATTGTTCTTTTTTTCTTGAAGAGATATAAGTTTTTACTCCTTGTTTAACAAAACCTTCAGCAATCATTTCACCTATACCTCTTGATCCACCTGTAATTAAAGCCACCTTGCCTTTTATATCAAAAAGATTATCCATATAAACACCTTCACTTGTAATAAAATTTATAATAATTTAATAAAAAAAAAATTAAATTAAAAACATTTGTAACTATGAACGCTGAACTTATAGAAGTTAGAAAAGATGAAAAACTAAATGAAGAAAGTTTAAAATTATTTTTTTCAGATTGGTTAAAAAGTAAAATAAATAACTTTAGTTTAAAACAATTTAGCGGAGGCCATGCAAACTTAACTTATTTGATTTCAGTCAATGATGAAGAGTACGTATTAAGAAGACCACCTTTAGGACCAATAGCTCCATCAGCTCATGATATGAAAAGAGAGCATAAAGTACAAAGATCATTACATGGTGTTTTTCCTTTAGTTCCAAATAGTATTTATTTTAGTGATGATGTGTCCATTGTAGGAAGTCAATTTCATATTATTGAAAGGAAAAAGGGATTTGTAATCAGAAAAGAATTCCCTGATTTTTTACCATTAAATTTAAATTTCATAAATCAAATGTCTGATCAAATGATAAAGATTTTGTCTGATTTACACAAGATTAACCCTATTAAGGTTGGTTTAGAAAAATTGGGTAGACCAGAAGGCTTTGTAGAAAGACAATTACTGGGGTGGGAAAAAAGATGGAAACTAGCAACAGAAAATACTTCACTAAATACTATCTTTGATGATTTACTAGAAAATTTAAAACTAAATATTCCAAAGTCAAAAATTGTTTCGATTATTCATAATGATTTTAAATTAGATAATATTATGTGGAATAATAATAATTTTTTATCTCCTGAAGCAATATTTGATTGGGATATGTGTACATTAGGCGATCCACTTATGGATTTAGGGCATATGTTAAACTACTGGATAGATAAAGAGGATGATAAAGATGCAAAGTTGATTACTTCTATGCCAACAACTGGAAACAAAATTTTGTTTCCTTTGAAAAGTGAAATTATTAAGCTATATTCTAAATATACGGGTTTTGATGTAAAAAATATAAATTGGTATTACGCATTTGGAGCCTTTAAATTATCTGTTATTTTACAGCAAATTTATGTTAGATATTTAAAAGGGCAAACTAAAGATAAAAGGTTTGCAAATTTTAATAAAAGAATTGATGCTCTAATTAAAAGAGCAAATGGAATAAATTTAAATGAGGTTGGAGAAAAGTAATGAACTTTGAGTTTTCTAATAAAGTTATAGAATTACAAAATAAATTAACAAATTTTATGAATGAAAACGTTTACAAAAACGAGGAAGTTTTTGAAGATCAATTAAATAAAAATGGACGTTGGACTATACCACCTATTCTAGAGGAATTAAAAGAAAAAGCAAAAAAAGAAGGATTATGGAATTTGTTTTTACCTGAAAGCGATTTAGGAGCGGGTCTTAAAAATATTGAATATGCTCCTTTATGTGAAATCATGGGAAGATCTCCGATTGGTGCTGAAATTTTCAATTGTTCTGCTCCAGATACAGGTAATATGGAAGTTTTTGTTAGATATGGAACTGATGATCAAAAAGAAAAGTGGTTAAAACCTCTATTAAATGGAGAGATTAGATCTGCGTTTGCAATGACAGAACCTAATGTTGCATCTTCTGATGCATCCAATATTCAAGGTTCAATCGTTAGAGATGGTGATCATTATATTATCAATGCACGGAAATGGTGGACTTCAGGAGCTATGGATCCAAGATGTAAAATCATGATTTTTATGGGTAAATCTGATCCAAATGCAGAAAAGTATAAGCAACAATCTATGATTTTGGTGCCTATTGATACTAAAGGCGTAAAAGTTTTACGTCATTTACCGGTATTTGGTTATGACGATGCACCTCATGGTCATGCTGAGGTTGAGTTTGACAATGTTAGAGTTCCTGTTGGAAATATACTGCTCGGTGAAGGCAGGGGGTTTGAAATTGCTCAGGGTCGGCTTGGCCCAGGCAGAATACATCATTGTATGAGATTGATTGGTCAGGCTGAAAGAGCATTAGAATTGATGGTTGCTCGTGCAAAGTCTAGAGTTGCTTTTGGAAAAACACTTGCTGAACAAGGTGTTGTTATGGATCAAATAGCTTCAAGTCGTTCTGAAATAGAGCTATCTAGATTATTGGTTTTAAAAGCCGCTCACATGATGGATACAGTAGGTAACAAAGTAGCTCGTAAGGAAATTGCTATGATTAAAGTAGTAGTTCCGAACATGGCTACAAGAGTTATAGATAGAGCAATACAGGTTCATGGAGGTGGTGGAGTTTCAGCTGATTTTCCTTTATCATACGCATACGCTAATGCAAGATATTTAAGACTTGCAGATGGTCCTGATGAAGTTCACAACATGACTATAGCTAAATTAGAATTAAAAGATAAAAATTAATTAGGAAAAATCCTAATATAATGTTTAACTTTACTAGCTTTAAGTCAATAATATCTAAAGATGATATTTCAAATAATGCAATTAAGTTAAGTTCTATTGAAAGAATATTTGAGGATTCATTTGTATTTTGCCAAAAAGTTTTAGGTTTCAAGTCAGCAAATAACCCTAATACATTACTTAAAACTGTTAGAATAAATTCTATTAATGATGATATTTATATAAACACTAAAATATCAAAAATTAACAATAAAAAAGTAAAATTTGAGAATACTTTAATGGTCTCATCAGGTATTAAAGAAAGTAAAATTGGTGTTAGAGTTTTCGAAGTTAACGAAGTTTTCGAAACTTTGTCAAAAAATACGAAGGTTTTTAATCAAAAATTAAACTTTTATTCTTCTTATAAAGGTATAGTTCGAACTGAAGAATGTGACCAAATGTGTCACATGAACGTTCAGTTTTATTTTGACAAACATTCTAAAGCTCTAAAAAAATTTGCAAATCATATCTTCAAAAATAAACTTTTTAAAATTAAATCTGAAAGATGTATCTTTCATAAAGAAGTTCATGAATTTTCTGCTTTAGAGATAGTGATTTTTGTAAAAAATTTAAAAAAAAATCATTTAACTTTGCAATCTAAACTTTATTGTACCTCAAAACATTATGTTTCAGCTTATTTTGAAACTGAAATTGCATTTGAGTGTGATGCAAAGCAAATATTTAAAGCTTTTGATAGTTTATTACAAAAGAAACAAAACACTTTTGTGAACGATTTTAATTTTATAAAATTAAGAAAAATTAGACCGTTTAGAATTTTAAAAAAACCCTCAGAAAACTCTATTATCACTTGCAAAAAGGCTTCAAATACATGGGATCTTGATTTTGATGGATACGCCACTCATAGATTTCTTATATCTTGTGTTTCAGATGCAGCCACTCAATTATTTACAAAATGTGGAGTTAATCATAAATGGAGAGCTGACTATCAAATTGGTTCAGCTGCTTTAGATTATATTGTTAGATATTATAATTATCCTACAATTGGGATGGCAGTTTCTTTGAAATCAAACTTTATTGAAGTTAACGAAAAATCTTTTAAATTTTGTCATCATCTTATTGATGATGCCTCAAATAGAGTTTTGATGGACATCCAAATAGCTGCAGTACTTTTTGATTTAAAGAAAAGAGTAGCTATTAAATTACCAAATAGTTTTAGAAAAAAAGCAGAAGCTCTTTTAATTAAAAATCAGTAATTGCTATAAAGTTTAAATTTTTCTAAATGATGATCACTATCACCCATTAGATGATCTATCATAACTAATCTTTTGGCGTAATTATGTAAATTATATTCCCAAGTCATTGCAATACCCCCATGTAATTGAATGCATTCTTCAGCCACAAGTTTTCCTGCACGACCAACTAAGTTTTTTGCAGCAGATATATTTTTATATTTTGTGTCTTTATCTGCTTTATATGTTCCTGCAGCAAGCATTACAGCTGATTTTGCTTGCTCTATTTCAATCATTACATCAACCATTCGGTGCTGTAATGCTTGAAATGATCCAATTGGTTTGCCAAATTGTTCTCTGGTTTTAAGATATTCTAGTGTCATATTAAAACAAACTTGCATTGCTCCAATAGATTCTGCTGATAAAGCAAAAGCACCTGCGTAAAGTGTTTCAAGAAGAGCATTATAAGCATCAGAATTTTTACATAATTCCTTAGCAGGTGTTTCAGAAAACTTTAATTCAGCTGCCCTGTATCCGTCAATTGTATTATAAGATCTTATGTCACAATGTGTTTTATCTATTTCATAAATGCCAAAGCCATTTTGATCAAAATCATTTCCTGAAAACCTTGCGGTACAAATTAATTTGTCAGCAAAGTCACCATTAAGTACAAAAGATTTTTGTCCAGTTAAAAAAACAGCATCATTTTTATAATTTGCCTTTGTTTTTATATAAGTTTCATCATATCTTGTATCAACTTCGCTATGACCAAAGGCATAAATTTTTGAAGCTGATGAAATTTCATCAAGTACTGATGTCTCAATATCTTTAGAATTTGTTAGAGAAGTAATTGATAGAATACCCGATGAAAGGAAAGGCTCAACAACTAAATGTTTACCAATTAGTTCAAAAACAATCATAATATCTTCACCAGTTCCTCCTAATCCATTAAAGTTTGGAGAAATTAAAGCACTTAACATTCCAATTTCTGAGCATTCTTTCCAAAATTTTTTATTAAAACCTGTCTCGGATCTTGATACTTCATGATGGTTTTTATATTGTGTGTAATGATCATTAAGAAGTCTGTCACAACTTTCCTTAAGCATTTTTCTTTCTTCTGACAAATTAAAGTGCATTTTAAATCACATTCTAAATTCTGATTTGGCCACAATATTTTTTTGAATTTCATTTGATCCACCATAAATAGATATTTTACGATAAATAAAATATTGTTTAGCTAATGGACCAGCATATTCAGGACCTATTGTTTCTTGATTCCATCCTTCATCAAATTGTTCAGAAATATATGGTAACGCTTGAGGTCCTATGGCTTTGCGTAACAAATCAGAAGTTTTTTGTCTAATAATTGATCCTTTGATTTTTAAAAGCGAACTTTCCATAACTGGAGCTTTACCAGACTCAGCAGATGAAATTGCTCTTAAATTAAAAATTTCCATAGCTTTTAAATCAATTTCCAGCTCTGCTATTTGAGAAGAAAATAATGGGTCTTGAATTAGGGGTTTACCATTTTTATAAGTCTTTCTAGCAATTACTTTTAAATGATTGATTGCTGATTTTGAATTGGGTACACCGGCTATTCCAGTTCTTTCATGTGTAAGAAGATATTTGGCGTAAGTCCAACCTTTATTTTCTTCTCCCAATAGGTTTTCTTTTGAAACCTTAACGTCTTTTAACCATACTTCATTGACTTCATGTTCTCCATCAAGGGTAATAATTGGTCTAACTTCAATGCCAGGACTGTCAATATCAATCAGTAAAAAAGAAATACCATTTTGAGGTTTGCAATCCGTGTCTGTTTTAACTAAGCAAAATATTTTATTTGCGAACTGACCAAGAGTTGTCCATGTTTTTTGACCATTAACTATGTAGTGATCTCCATTATCAATAGCTTTGGTCTTTAAACTTGCTAAATCAGATCCTGAGCCAGGTTCTGAATAACCTTGAGCCCACCAATCATCACAATTTAAAATTCTTGGCAAATAGTATTTTTTTTGTTCCTCGTTTCCAAACTCCATTAAAACAGGGCCAAGCATATTTAACCCAAAAGGTACAATTCTTGGTGCACCTGCTTTCACAATTTCTTCTTCAAAAATATGTTTTTGAGTGTTTGACCAACCAGTTCCGCCATGTTCCTCTGGCCAATTTACCGCAAGCCAACCCTTGGCACTAAGTGCTTTCATAAATTCTTCATAATCATTTTTGTCTAATCTTTGAAATTTTTTAACTTTGTTTGAAATTCGTTGTGATAAATTTTCAGATAACCAGTCTTTAATTTCTTGCCTAAATTCATTTTCATCTTGTGTAAAGTTAAAATCCATTTGTAACCTTCAGTAAAATATTTATATTGTTTATAAATATAAAATTAGAGAATCTATGAAAATAAACAAGCTTTTTAATTCAGTAAATGATGTTATGTCAGATGTTTTTGACGGTGCTGTGATTATGTTGGGAGGATTTGGTGAAGCAGGTAGTCCAGTAGAATTAATACATGGTTTAATTGATACAAAATGCAAGGATCTAACAATTATTGCAAACAATGCGGGTAACGGGAAAATAGGACTTGGAGCTCTCATTGGAGAAAACCAAGTAAAAAAAGTCATATGTTCTTTTGCGAGATCACCTAAGAGTATTACTTTCAAAGAATTATATGAAAATGACAAGATAGAATTAGAAGTAGTTCCTCAAGGTACACTTGCTGAAAGAATAAGGTCTGCTGGAGCAGGTATACCAGGCTTTTATACACAAACATCCGTAGGAACACCATTAGCTGAAGGAAAAGAAATAAAAATATTTGATGGTAAAGAATATGTTTTAGAAAAATCTCTCAAAGCTGATTTTGCTTTGATAAAAGCAGAGACTTCTGATCGCTATGGTAATTTAACATACAATAAAACTGCAAGAAATTTTAATCCTATTATGTGTATGGCTGCAAACCAAACTGTAGTTCAAGTAAAGAGAATTGAAAAAGAAGAAAATACTGATCCAGAAAAAATAATTACGCCAGGTATTTTTGTAAACAAGGTAACTGTTGTAAGTGATCCAATTATAGAAAGTATTGCAATTGACAATGGGGAGACATATCCATGAATGAATTTATAAATATAGGTTGGACCAAAGATGAGATTGCAAAGAAAATTGCTAATGAATTTCCTCATAGTTCGTATGTAAATTTAGGTATTGGTATGCCTGAGTTGGTATCAAAGTTTGTAGATGAGAGCAAAGAAATTATTTATCACTCGGAAAATGGTCTTTTAGGCATGGGACCTCCTGCCAATGAAAATGAATTAGATTATGAATTAATTAATGCTGGAAAAAAGCCAGTTACTATTTTGCCTGGAGGAAGTTATTGTCATCATGCTGATAGTTTCTCAATGATAAGAGGTGGTCATATTGATTATTGTGTATTAGGTGCGATGGAGGTTTCCGAGGGTGGTGATCTTGCAAATTGGACGACTGGAAAAGGAATTCCTGCCGTAGGTGGTGCAATGGATTTAGTTGTTGGTGCAAAAAATGTTTTTGTTATGTCACAACACACAACTAAAGATGGCAGTCCAAAATTTTTAAAAAATTGTTCATTACCTCTAACTGGAAAATCAGTAGTCACAAGAGTTTATTCTAATTTGGCTATTTTAGATGTAACATCTGATGGATTCAAACTAAAAGAAATGTACGAAAAAATTGACTTTGATCTTTTACAAAAAGTAACAGAAGCGAAAATAATATCTAATTAATTATAATATTTAACTTTATCGCTATTTATAAGTTCAACTATCTTTTGTGGTATTTTTAGACCATTTTGAACTTCAGCGTCTCTTACCTTTTCTATTTCTGCAACTCTTTGAACTTTTGTTGCAATCTCATCAATCCTTTCAAAAGGCACTACTGCAACACCATCTATATCTCCAATAATTAAATCGCCAGATTTAACAGACATACCTCCAATTGTAATAGGAAAACCAATTTTTGCAGGCCCGCTATTATAAGGTGAATTTGGATTTATTCCTGTACAAAAACAAGGAACTTTTGTTTCAATCACTCCATTGTAATCTCTTATAGGTCCATCTGTCACGATTGCTTTCCCACCATTATTTCTTATCATGCCAATTATACTGTCGCCTACTGATGCTGTTTCTTGCCAACCGTTAACAGTATTAACAATTATATCATTAGTATTGATTTCATTTAAGACGATTTGCATACCTAAAACGTCAGCTGCACCACTATCAACAGTTAGAGCAGAGCCAACTACATGAAGTTTTTTATCTGAATCATTTAAAAGTTTAATATTGCCATTTAGTGCAGCATGACCTTCAAGTGCGTCGCATATAAAGCCAGTTGGTACATTGTTAAATAATGCTATCTGTTCCGATGTAGGTTTGTTTTCTGGTTTAATTTTCTTTATTTGTATCAATGGTGGATTTTCAATCATTTTTTACCTTTTTATTTTTACAAATTAATCTTTTGATAATATTAATATTATATAAAACTTAATTAAAAACCAATTCTATATGAAAAATTTAATGGACAAATATCCTAGGGTTCTTGATTTACTTCCAAAAGCAAAAAAAAGGTTACCTCATTTTGCTTCAGAGTATCTTTTTTCTGGAACAGGTTATGATCTTGCAATTAAAAACAATACAGAGATTTTAAAAAATATTTTTCTTACTCCAAAATATGTTCAAGGTGTGGTTGATCCAAACTTAAAGGTTAATCTGTTTGGTGATATATATGATGCTCCATTTGGTGTTGCTCCGGTTGGATTAACAGGTTTGATTTGGCCTCGTGCTGAAAAATATTTGGCAAAAATGTCAGTAAAAAATAATATCCCTTTTGCATTATCAACAGTTGCTTGTGCATCAATAGAGGATACAGCAAAACATTTAGATGGAAGAGGATGGTTTCAACTTTATCCACCAGATGACAAGTCAATTCGAAATGACTTATTAAAAAGAGCTAAAAATTCAAATTATAAAGTGCTAGTTGTTACGGCCGATATTCCAGCATCAAGTAGAAGAGAAAGATTACGATTAGCGGGCGTGTCGGTTCCTCCAAAAAATAATTTAAGAACATTTTATCATGCTGCAATTAGACCCTCATGGTCTTTTCAAACTTTAACAAATGGCTTGCCTAAATTTGGAACAATGGATCAATATATGGATGGCAATTGGCATGGGACAAAAAAAGTCAAAGCCGGTTTTGCTGGAAGTCAGATGAAAAGGTTTTTGGATTGGGATTATTTAAAGGAAGTAAAAGATATTTGGAAAGGACCAGTTGTATTAAAGGGTATTATGCATTCAGATGATGCAGTAAAAGCATCAAGAATTATTGACTGCATTTATTTATCTAATCACGGTGGAAGGCAACTTGATTTAGCCCCAAGTCCTATACAAATTCTTCCGGAAGTTAGAAAAAGCCTAAAAAAAGATTTTCCTATAATTATAGATAGTGGATTTTATTCTGGGCAAGATATGTGTAAAGCGATTATGTTAGGGGCAAACTTTGTAATGACTGGGAGACCATTTTTTATTGGTATAGCTGCTTTGGGTGAAATAGGTGCTCAACACATTCATGATATTATAAAAGATGAAATACAAAATGTTATGGAGCAAGTTTGTTGCAAAGATATTAAAAGTTTGCCGAAAGAAAAACTATCTATTAACAACAATTATTACCTCAAAGATTTAAATTAAATTTGATCAAATCTTTTGCCAGGCAATACCATTTCTTGACCAGTTTTTACGTGGAGTAAACTTGGTAGATTATTTTCGTCTGACCATTTTTTTGCAATTTTGAATTTATCAATAAATTCGTCTGTTTTATCTACTGTGATACCAATTCCACCCATTGCATCAGCAAATTTTGCAAAATCAGGATTTTTTAATCCAGTATGTTTATATTTACCATGATAATTTTTATGTTGATGCATCCGGATAGTGCCATACATTTCATTATCAACAACTATGATTACTATACCAGCATTGAATTGGACCGCAGTGGAAAATTCGTTATGTGTCATTTGAAAACAACCATCACCTGCAAATGCAATAACATTTGAATTTTTAAATCTTAATTTTGCAGCGATTGCTGCAGGAACACCATAACCCATTGACCCTGAAATCGGTGCTAATTGAGTTTGTGTTTGTGTAAATCTAAACAATCTATGAACCCAAACAGCGTAATTACCGGCACCATTGGTAATTACTGTATTTTCATCAATTACAGATTTTAATTCCCTAATGCACCATGTTAAGTCTACTCCAGAATTAGGTGAAAGTAAATTTTGATCTCCCCATTCCAAATAGTTTTTATGTAAATTATCACAATTATTTTCTTTCTTGAAGAAATCTGTATTACTTAAATTTTCAATTGTATTTTTTAAACTTTCAATGAAATTAATTGGATTAGAAACTATTCCAAGATTAGGTTTGTAAATCTTACCTATTTCTTCAGGCCCAGGGTGAATGTGAGCTATAAATTTTTTATTCTCAGGTATATTTAAAAGCGTAAAAGCTTGTGATGGGTTTTCACTTAGCCTATTTCCCAATAAAGTTATAAAATCACTTTCCTTAATATTCTTAATAACTTCAGGGTTTACTCCAAGCCCAAGGTCTCCTGCATAATTTTTGTGTAGGTTATTAAAAAAACTTTGTCTTCTATGAGAAGTATATATGGGAATATTTGTAAGTTCTGAAACTTTTTCAAGATTTAATGCAGCTTCTTTAGACCAAACTGAACCACCTACAATTATGACAGGGTTTTTTGAAGATTTTAATTGTTCAACGTATATTGCCAAGTCTTCATTAGTTGGTCCTGACTTTGGAATAGTTACAAAATTAATAGGATTTTCATCAACTTCATCTCTCAACATATCTTCTGGAAGAGTAATTACTACAGGTCCTGGTCTGCCACTTAAACTAGTGTGAAATGCTCGCGAAAGAATTTCAGGAATTCTTTGAGCATCTTGAATTTCAAATACCATTTTGCACATGCCGCCAAAAAACTGTTGGTAATCCACCTCTTGAAATGCATCCCTTGCAAACATCTTTCTTTCAACTTGTCCAACAAACATTATTAAAGGGGTACTATCTTGTTGAGCTATGTGTATTCCAGATGCCGCGTTTGTTGCGCCAGGACCTCTAGTTACAAAAGCAATTCCTGGACGTCCTGTGAGCTTGCCATCTGCTTCTGCCATAATAGAAGCACCACCCTCATGTTTACATAAAATCGTTTCAATTGAAGTATCTTGTAATCCATTCATGACGGATAAATAACTCTCGCCAGGAACACAAAAAACTCGTTCTACATTTTGTTTTTCTAAAATTTTTACGATTAATGTTCCGGCCTCTATCATATTAAATCCCCATTTTATTTGAATTTTTCTCTGTAAGGAGAATTATTTGGCATCATATCCAAAGATACATTCAGTATCAAATGATATAGCAGGTAAGAAGATAAGGTTTTGCCGTGTCTGTCAAGACGTAAAGAACTATTTACACCACCTCCAAGAGCATTTTGAATAACAAAATTTAAAGCCCTTAAATTTGGTAATTCATATCTTTTTACACTTGTAGCGCCCAAATGTTTAAAAATTGATAATACTACATCTTCTGTTGCATTTTCTCTAATATTTTCCCAGCCAAACTTATTATATGCTATAAGTGAAACGTTTGATACATCTCCTTTGTCCCCAGCTCGGCCGTGCGCTATTGAATGTACAGGTAGTTTAATTTTATGTAACATATTTACTTTAGTTTAAATTATTTCAATTTTAATTTGTGGCTCAACAATATTTCTATCAATTAAAATGGAGGCTGTAGATGTCTCTTTTGTAATTGATGTTCTTGCACCTCCTCCTGCAGAAGGACCAGAACAATAGAGAGAATAAGTTTCAGCTACGAATTGTTCAGCATCTTCTTTGTTTTCAAAAAACCCTGCTGATCTAATTCTGTAATCACCATCTAATTCGTTATTATAGGTATTTTCTTCACTAGATGAAAAATGAACAGAACCAGCACCAATAATATCAAATCTAGTTTTGCCTTGTAATCCAATTTTTTGGATCCTTTTTTCAATGACTTCTATAGCTAATTTGGCTCTTTGAAGAGCATTTGGTCCAGCATAACTCATTTCAGCCTCTGCCATGAAGCCGCTTTCAGAGCAAATAGTTACTTTTAAAAGATCTGGTTTTTTATGACCAACAGCACCTTTTACTAATACCTTATTAGGCTCTTCTTCTATCAAATTTAGCTCAGACATGTCTGCGACCACATCAGGAACAATATATTGATTAGGATTATGTGTTTCATAGAGTAATTGTTCAGTTATTGTAGCTATATTAACTAAACCACCAGTATTTTTAGGTTTAGAAATCAAGAAATCGCCATTTTCATGAAATTCTGCAATTGGGAAGCCAACATTATACAGATCTGGTACATCTTTAAAGCCTGGATCTGCAAAATAGGCCCCAGTCACTTGAGCGCCGCACTCTAAAAGATGTCCACAAATAGTTCCAGAAGATAGCATCTTCAAATCACTAGCATTCCAATTGAACTCATAAATTAATGGGCCCAAAGCTAGTGCACTGTCAACAGATCTTCCAACTATTACAAGATCTACATCTTTTTTTAATGCGTTTGCTATTGGAAAAGCACCTAAATAGACATTAGCTGCAGTGATTTTTGTGTTTTTTATATCTAGTCCTTCCATAGTGGGGGAATTTAGAATATCTTTTTCGCTCATATAATTTAAAATATCGTCACCTTGAACTATTGCAATTTTAGGCTTTCTAATTTTTTTTTCTTTTGCAATTTCAATTATTCTTTTGGCTGCACCAAGGGGATTAGCTGCCCCCATATTTGAGATAATCTTTATTTTATGTTCTAAACAATCTTGTAATATTGGGTTTATGTAATAATCCAAATATGGAGAATATCCTTTACATGCATCATTAATTCTATATTGCTGTGCGATAGCAAGAGTTCTTTCAGCTAAAACTTCGAACATTAGATATTTTGGTTCATTTATACTTTTGAAATCTTCAACAATGGGAATTGATGCATCGTATCTATCTCCAGCAAAACCAGCACCACAACCTATGTAAACTTTTTTTGACATTGTTATATAATTCAACATAATTTGTTTCATGTAAATTTGTTTTTAATTAAGATTGGAGAATTTTATGTCAAAAATAGCAATAGTTACTGGTGCTGGTACTGGTGTAGGTCAAGTTGTTGCAAAAAAGCTATCTGAAGACGAAATGACAGTAATGCTTGTTGGAAGAAGACTTGAAAAATTAGAAGAAACAAAAGCTATTTGTAATGGCGATGTTAAGATTTTTTCATTGGATGTTAGTAAGCCTGATGATGTTGAAAAATTCTATAAAAACATTGAAAGTAAATATGGTAGATTAGATGTTCTTTTTAATAACGCAGGAGTAGGTATTCCTGCAAAGACTATGGACCAGATATCATTTGATGAATGGAAGTATGTAGTTGATATAAACCTTAATGGTATGTTTTTATGTGCAAAATATGCTTTTGATTTAATGAAAAGACAAAACCCTCAAGGTGGTAGGATTATTAATAATGGTAGTATATCCTCAATGACACCTAGGCCAGGCTCAATTGCATATACATCGACAAAGCACGCAATTACTGGCATGACTAAAACAATTTCTTTAGATGGTAGACCTTTTAAAATTGTATGTAGTCAAATTGATATTGGAAACGCTGAAACACCGATGACCCAAAGAATGAAAGAAGGTGTTCCTCAAGCTACAGGAAAAACTGCTATAGAGCCTGTATTTGACGCTAGTTATATCGCAGATGCAATATCTTCCATATGTAAAATGCCATTAAACGCAAATGTTTTAAATATGACAATTATGGCTAATGAAATGCCTTTTGTTGGAAGAGGATAAAGTTATAAAATTTTTTTAATAACTGGGAAATAAAGATCTCCATAACCTCCTTTAATTGCTTTATTAAATAAATTGTTAATCGTGTTACTCCCCGGTGTGCTTAATCCCATTTGATCAGCCATTTCTAAAGCATATGATAAATCTTTTTTAGCGTATTTTACTGAGAATGCTGGTTTAGGGAAATTATCTTGAGCAATACTCTTTAACCCATGATTTTTTAAAGCAAAGCTATCTCCGGAACACTTTGAAATATTTTTAAATAATATTTCTGTTTCAATTTTATAATGTTCAGCGATTTTAGAAGCTTCTGAAAGGGCTAAAACATTTTGAAAAAGTATCATGTTATTTATTATTTTTGTAAATTGGCCAGTTCCAACAGGACCGCAATGCATAATATCTGTTCCCATTAGTTTAAGAATTGGCTTTATTTTTTTAAAAATATCATTGGTTGCACCCACCATAATTGCTAATGTGCCATCAATCGCAGCTTGTCGGGTTCTGGCTATTGGCGCATCCGCAATAAAAGCACCTTTTATTTTAAGATCTTTTTCTAATTTTAGCATTAAATCAGGTTGAGATGTCGACATATCAATAATGATTTGATTTTTTTTGATAAAAGACATTGCTTTTTTCTCATAGTATAAGTCCTCAACGTGTTTTCCACCAGGCAAACAGGTAATAATTAGGTCATTTTTTTTATATATTTCTTCAATATTTGAGGCTTGTTTCAAATTCAACTTTTGTAAAGTGCTTAATTTAGAGTTATCGTTATCAAATCCTTGCACAGTGAATTCTTTACATTTTGCTAAATTTTTAAACATAGACATTCCCATAACTCCTAATCCTACAAATCCAATTTTATTTATGTTCATATCTTTTTGCATAATTTACTTCCTAAAATTTCTTTAAACCAATATTACCTATAGTTATAGATTTTAAAAATTTTTATTTTTAATAAAATCAAATAGACATAATATTCTCAAGACTTATTTAGGAAATACCCTAATAAAAGATAAGTTTTAATTGACTTAAAAAAAGATTTGAATAATAACAATTATAGCTTTTTTATCTAAAGTTTTTATTATAACACAATAATATCTATAAATTCAGATATTATTAAAGATGAATACAAAAATACTATCCATTTTAAAAGATAAGGGAGAGAAAATGAGTGAGCCAAAGGTAACAAAACAAGATATATTAAATGCTTCAAGCCAAATGTTGAATAAGGATTTATATGTTGTGTTTACTAAACCAACTAATGGTTTAGGTCCTGTAATGGAAAACATAGAGGAGCATTTAAAATTTCAAGTGTCTCTTGAAGAAAGGGGTATTATGTTTGGTGCTGGACCATTTTGGGAAGATAATGAGATTGATTGGTCTGGTGAAGGCATGGTTATTATAAGAGCTAGCTCCTTGACAGAAGCAAAAGAAATAGCTGCAACTGACCCTATGCATAAATCTGGTGCCAGATCATTTGAAGTTAGACCTTGGCTTTTAAATGAAGGTACGATAAATTTATCTGTAAATTATTCAAAAGGAAGTTTTACTTTAAAGTAATATATTTAAGGAGATTTTATGCATTATGATTGTGTCAATGGAAGTCATGGATTACCTCACGACCCCTTCAAGGCAATTGTAGCACCAAGACCTATTGGTTGGATTGGGTCTAAGGGAAAATCAGGGATTAAAAATTTAGCTCCTTATAGTTATTTTAATGCAGTTGCCGATAAACCTCATTTTGTGATGTTTTCATCTGTTGGGATTAAAGATAGTGTGAAAAACATTGAAGAAACTGGGGTATTTACTTTTTCTTTAGCTACAGAAAAGTTGTTTGATGCCATGAATGGTAGTTCTGTGCCTGCAAATTATGAAATCGACGAATTTAAATTGACAAATTTATCTCACATTCAAGGCAAGTTTGTAGACGCTCCTTATGTAAAAGAAAGTCCAGCAGCATTAGAATGTGAATATTGGAAAACTATTGATATGCCAGGTGCAGATAGAGAGACTGGGAAAGGAACATATGTTATTTTTGGAAAAGTTGTAGGCGTATATATAAATGATGATTTTATTACTGATGGTTTGTTCAATGCCTCAAAGGCAAGACCTTTAGTTAGGTTGGGATATATGAACTATGGTGTTGTTGGTGAAGAGAATACTTTTACAAAAAATAGACCACAACTAGATGAAAACGGCAAACTCCTTGAGGTAAAAGAATGGGACGGCGTTTATAGATAGGAATTATCCTAATATTTATAATTATCAATTTTATTTTTTATTAAAATTTTTTATATTTTTTATTTAAAATTCCGACACACTTTACAAAATATTTATAATGTTAAAATTATAAATTCAAATATTTGACAAAAAAATCACGTTTAGTGAAATTAATTTTTGAAAAAAAAATGTTTTTGCCAATTAATTGACACTATATTTTGCCCTATAAATTTGTTAGAATACTATATATTCTAAAAACTTAAAATTTTGCATATTTATTTAAATTATACGACTTAAATTAAATAAATTTTAGTTTTAAATCTTAAAATTCATAATTAGAATCTTTCTTCAACTTATTAAAAAGAATGAATTAATTGTGAATAGATTTAAAAATTCTAAAGTTAAAATAAGGAAATTTCTAATTGCCTTATCAACTTTGCTTCTTTTGGCAACTAAAACTGCAAATAGTGTGCCAGATGCTGGAAGTCTTTTAAAAGGTGAAGAGGATATAAAAAGTTATAAAAAAATTCCTCGATCTATTCCTAAAATTGATAAAGAAAAAGAAATAAAATCTAAACCTGTTGAAGATTTAAAATCCTCAATTTTTGTAAATGACATAAAGTTTTTAGGAAAAATTGAAAAGTTTAGTTATGGTAAACTTAAATCTTTGTTAAAAGATTACATCAACAAAAAATTGACCTTTGCTCAAATTAATGAAGCTGTTGAATTAATCCAAGAATTTTATCTGGTTAATGACTTTTTCCTTGCCAAAGTGACACTTCCAGAACAGGAAGTTGTTGATGGAATAATATATATAAATATCAATGAAGGAAGATTAGATACTAAAGATCCATATGTTTTCAAAGCTGAAAAACTTAGGTTATTAAAAGATGTATTATCAGATTATCTTGAAAATGCGCTAAGTACCGGTGTAACGAAAAATGGATTAGAACGAGCTCTTTTAAATATTAATGATTTAGCTGGAATATCTGCTGTATCAACAATTGAGCCTGGAATTGAAAAAGGCTCATCTAAAATTGTACTTAACGTTTTAGAAGACGATTTGCTAAATGGAAGCTTAACTTTTGATAATCATGGTAACAGATATACAGGTCAAAATAGAAGTACAATCAAAGTTAACATAAACAATCCTTCTAAAATTGGCGACAAATTATTATTTACAAAGACGTTTAATGATGAAGATAATTTTGATTTTTCACAATTTGATTATGAAGTACCTATCGGTTATAGTGGTTTAAAGGCATTTGCATCAGCATCCAGACTAGACTTTGAAATAGGTAAAGAGTTAACAACTGACCCAATTTCTAAAGGGAATGCCAATACTTACGAAATTGGAATAAGATATCCTGTTCAAAGGACAAATAATCAATCAGTTTTTTTAAAAACAAGTATTGAAAAAAAGGAAATTTATAATGAAACGACTGGAGTTCTCACAAATGATAAAACCATTGAAAATACAAAATTAGGGTTTGATTTTGAAGGAAAAAATACTTTTCAAAAAAATAGTATTACTGGCATTTCTGTTTCAGGGATATTTGGAAATCTTGATTTATCTAAAGTTAATTCTGATTACCTAAATGATCAAAAAGCCTCTGGACCTAAAACAGATGGTGATTTTAACAAACTTGTATTAGATTTTTATCATATCCATAAATTTACCGAAAAAATTAACTTTAAATATTACGGTTCTTTTCAAAATGCTTCTAAAAATTTAGATAGTTCTGAAAAATTTTCTTTAGGAGGCTTTTCAGGTATAAGAGCTTACCCTTCAGGTGAAGCATCTGGAGATGAAGGTCATAAATTATCCTTTGAAGTTCAATATGATCTTTCAAAACCAGATATGGATTATGATTTAATTGGAACCTTGTTTTATGATTATGGGAGAATCAAGCAATACAAAAACCCAGCCAATATCAGTCTTACAACTCCAAATGAATACAGTTTATCTGGTTGGGGTGTCTCTTTTGATTTAATAGCTAGTGAAAGAGTTAAGTTAAATCTGGGGTGGGCTAAAGCTATAGGAGATAATGACGGACAATCATCTGCTGGAAATAATAGTGATGGTAGAGCAGGTTCTTCTCGTGCTTGGTTTCAGGTTGTTTTTAGGTTTTAATAATGACCTTTCTCAAAGACAAAATATGTAAATTTATTGCTATAAAGTCCGTAGTACTTTCATTTTTTGTTTTTGATGCTAATTCTCAAGACCTTCCAGAAAATCCATCAGTTACACATGGTAATGCTTCTTTTGAAAAAGTTGGTAATAATCTGACGATCAAGCAAAGCACTGAAAAACTTATAACAAACTGGTCATCATTCAATATTGGAAAGGCAAATCAAGTTGAGTTTAAACAACCAAGCTCTATTTCTACTGCACTAAATAGGGTTCAATCAAATGATCCAACTCATATTTACGGAAGTTTGAAGTCAAATGGCCAGATTATTTTGATCAATCCAAGTGGTGTTTTATTTCAAAATGGATCAAAGGTTGATGTAGGCTCAATTATCGCCTCAACATTAAATTTGAAGGATGGAGATTTTATCAATGATAAATATGTTTTTGAAAAAAATGGTCTATCTGGCGTTGTAAATAACTATGGAGAAATCAAGGCTTTTGAAGGGGGGACTGTAGCATTAATTGCTTACCAAATACAAAATAAAGGTAATATTAAAACTTCAAATGGAACTGCGGCCTTAATTTCAGGTGAAAGGGTTAGTTTAAGCCTTAGTGGAAATAATTTAATTCAATATTCTATCGAACGAGGAGTTTTAGACTCTTTAATTGATAATAAACAGGCCATTCGAGTTGATAATGGAACAATTATTTTATCAGCAAAAGGGGTTAAAGAGGTTAAAAATGCAGTTGTAAACAACTCAGGTACATTAAGAGCAGATGGTATTACCAAGCAAGGTGGTAAGATTTTTCTTACTGCTAGAAACGGAAAAATATCAAATTCTGGAACAATTGCTGCTAATTCTTTTAAAAATAAAGCTGGTTCGGTAAGAGTTACTGCTGAAAAAATTGAAATAAATGATAATTCATCTATCGAAACTATTGGTCAAAAGTCAGGTGGATTAATAGAAATTGGAGGAAGTTGGCAAAATAACAACAAAGATGTTTACCAAGCAACAACTTCAAAAATTGCTGAAGGAGCATCTCTTGATGCATCAGCTTATGATTTTGGAGATGGTGGTGAAATTGTTGTTTGGTCTGATATTCACAATTCAAATTCAAAAACTACAGTAAAAGGGACTTTGAAGGCTGAGGGAGGTAAAATTAAAGGAAATGGAGGCAGAATTGAAACATCAGGACGTTCTCTTGATATAAATGATATAAAAATCTCAACGAAATCCAATATTGGTGAAGATGGTCAGTGGTTAATTGACCCGTATAACATAACAATTAAAAATGAAAGTAGCTCTGATGTTAATGGAAGTTATACTGCTACAGGTAATAATGCTGTCGTTGATGTTGGAACCTTAGAAACCGCACTTGTATCAAATAATATAACTGTTTTTACTGGGAATAGTGGATTTCAAAATGGTGATATTACGGTTGAAGATGCTATATCATCCAATAGTTCTAATGATTTAACTTTAGATTCACACGGTGATATTATCATCGATGCCAATATTACGAGATCTGGCACTGGAGGTCTTGTTCTAAATGCTAATTCTAATCAAGTCAGCGGAACAGGAACTATTAATTTAGCTTCAGGAAGTAGTATATCTGCTGAAGCAGGAGTAACAGTTCAAAATAATATAAATCTTACAAGTTCTGGAAATGTAAATTTTGGTGGTGGTACTGGCACTTCCACATATTCTGGATCAATATCTGGGTCAGGAAATATTAATAAAGTTGATAATGGAACTGTAATTTTGAATGGATCAAATTCGTATAGTGGTTCAACTTTAGTTAATGCTGGGACATTGAGAATAGATAGCACAAATTCTGTGCCTTCAAATCACACCTTAACATTAAACGGTGGTATTTATGATGTCAGTAGTAGCATTACTTTAGAAAGTTTGTCAGGTACTGGTGAAGTAAGACTTTCATCTGGAGGAACATTAACATTAGATGGTAGTTCGAATATTAGTTTTGGGGGGGTGTTTTCTGGAACAGGGACTTTAGCTAAAAATGGAACAAATGAATTAACACTTACGGGGACTAATACGCATAATGGCTTTACAAATTTAAATGCTGGAACTTTAACTGTTAAAGGATTGTTGGGTAATACATATTTGACTGTTGATTCTGGAGCTATTTATTCTCTAGAAGGTGGTGATGATACGATT
>CACMRG010000010.1 GCA_902616005.1 uncultured SAR116 cluster alpha proteobacterium | reverse complement strand
ATAATCCAATCTATAGAATTAAGATTTAAAAATTCCATTATTTATTTATTAGAAATTGTTTAACAATATTATTTTTTGATTTTTTCATATCAATTGGTTTTCCTGACCAAGCAATTTTATTATCATTTAATAAAATTACCCTGCTGGCTAAATCCTTAATAGAAGAGATGTCATGTGTAATTGTAATTGCACTTACCCCAAGGTTTCTAACAGTTTTGTTAATTAAGTCATTGATAATTTTTCCTGTTATTGGATCAAGTCCAGATGTTGGTTCATCAAAAAATAATATTGGAGGTTGATCACATATTGCCCTTGCAATGGCTATCCTTTTTTGCATGCCTCCAGATAACTCTGAAGGATATAACTCTAATATATTTTCATTCAATTCAAGATTTTTAATAATTGACAGTGCTTTTTCTTTTGCTGCTTCTTTATTAAATCCAAAAAATCTAGTTTGTTTGAAGGTAATATTTTCCCATATATTTAAAGAATCAAATAAAGCTCCATTTTGAAAAGTTACACCTATATTTTTGAGAGTATTTTCTTTATTTGTTCTATTTGCATTTACAATATTAACACCATTTATTTCAATAGATCCAGAATTTGGTGTCAATAAACCCATAAGGCATTTTAATAAAACTGATTTTCCAGAACCAGATTTACCTATAATGACTAAAGATTCTTTATTAGATAAATGCAGGTTTATATTATTTAAGATAATATTATTTCCAAACGAAACTGATAAATCCTTTACAATGATTAATTTTTTTGAAGCCATAATAATTAGATGAATAACGCTGTGATGAAATAAGTACTTGTTAAAATTAGTGTAGACGCTGTAACTACAGATATAGTTGTGGCTCTACCTACACCTTCCGCTCCCCCAGAAGCATTGTAACCAAAATAGCAACTTACAACTGAGATAATAGCACCAAATACAAGAGCTTTTATTAAGCCTTGTATTAGATCGATAGAATTGAAATTATTTAAGGTTGATATCATATATAAAAAAGGGTTCATGTCTAATTTAAAAGTCGCAACTATAAAACCTCCAAATACACCAATTATATTTCCCATAAATACAAGAAAAGGAACTGCTATAATTGATGCTAAAAGTCTTGTTGAAATTAAATATTGTATTGGACGAGTAGACAAAGTTTCTAAAGCATCTATTTGATTAGAAACCCTCATAGTTGCTATTTCTGCCGCCATTTTAGCACCAACTCTACCACATACCATTAGACCTGCAAGAACAGGACCTAACTCTCTTAAGATAGACGTTAATACTATTTTTGAAATTGTTGTTTCATCATTAAAATTATCAAATCCTGAAAAAGTTTGTAAAGCCAGTACCATTCCTGAAAAAAAAGTTGTTAAACCAACAACCGGCAAAGAATAAAATGCAATATCTAAAATTTGAGATAAAAATTGCTTGAAATAAAATGGTCTTTTAAATAACCAATAAAAGCTTACAAAAAAAAATAAAGTTATTTTCCCTAAATTTTCGCAGGTTTGTAGTGATACTTTCCCTATTAAGTTAATAATGTTTATCATACTTTAAACAACTTAATTTATACATATTTCCTAATAACACGATTTGAAATTAGTGTGAATAGTTCATATATACTTACATCTAATTTATCTTTATTCAAATTAATTAAAAAATCTTCATTTATTAATTCCAAATATGAGCCAATTTTTAAATCTTTTGAATCTAGATCTGTGATATCCACAATTAAAGAATCCATTGTAATAGATCCAATAATATTACATGGTTTTCCATTTATAATTATATTCATATTCTTTTTTAATAGCCTTAGAATACCGTCAGCATATCCTATTCCAATAGTTGCAAGTTTGCTATCACGTTTCAATGTTTCTGTTCTACCATAGGACACTTTATCTCCATTTTCACAAAATCTAATTTGGAGAATTGGAACTTTTAATTTAGCTGGAAAATATAAACTTTTTTTATTAATTATTATAGCTTTACCATTAGCATCGAAGCCATAGATTCCAATTCCAGGCCTAGTTTGATCAAGTATAAATTTTTTATCTAATAAAATTCCACCTGTATTTGACAAACTAATTTTTTGGTTTTTAAAATATGAATTTACTTTTAATATTTCCTCGTATTGCTTATTATTAAATTCATCATTTCTGATATTAGAATTTGAAAAATGTGTTAAAATGAATTCAAAATTAACACTAGAAAAATAAGAGATATCTTTCATGACAAGCATAAGTTCTTTTTTATCCAAACCCAATCTATTCATGCCTGTATCTATTTGTAAAATACTTTTTATTTGTGGAGATGATTTTTTAAATTCAATAAAATTTTTCAATTGAGTGATATTGTTAATTACAGGAATTAAATTATTTCTTATATATATTTTTGGATGATGAAGCATACCTTCTAAAACACCAATTTTTATCTTACTAGATTTTAAACAACTTCTTAGTTTGATACCCTCTTCAATCTGAGCAACATAAAAAAAATTACAACCTGATTTGTTTAAAGCTATAGCAATTTTTTCCAATCCAAAACCATATGCATTAGCCTTAACAACTGCCGAGGCTTTAAAGTTTGAAGATATATTAAGAATTTCCCAATTAGATTTAATTTTATTTAGAGATATTTCTAAGATACTTCGCATTTTTAATAATCTTAAGAAGGTCTTTCATTATCTTGAATTAAATCTAAAAATCTTGTGAATTGAGATTCAAATTGAATTTGTATATTGCCAGTTGGACCATGTCGTTGTTTAGAGACAATTATTTCTGCTTTTCCATGAGCTAATTCACATCTTTCTTCCCATCGTTTAAATCTCTCTGTAAAGGTCTCCCTATTTTCATTATCTTTTTGTACAGGTTGAGCTTTTTCTAGATAATATTCTTCCCTGTAAACAAACATAACTACATCTGCATCTTGTTCTATAGAGCCAGACTCTCTTAGATCTGCTAAAATTGGTCTTTTATCCTCTCGTTGTTCTACTGCCCTACTCAATTGCGATAGAGCAAGAATTGGTATATTTAATTCTTTTGCAATACCTTTAAGTTGTCTGGTTATTGCAGAAACTTCTTGTACTCTAAATTCAGGACCACGAGGACTTTTAGATTGAATAAGTTGAATATAATCTATGACTATCAATTTTAATCCTTCTGTTCTTTTTAATCTTCTTGCTCTCGAAGCCATCTGACTAACTGACAAAGCCGGTGTATCATCAATATAAAAAGGCGTTTCTTGAATAAGATTTTGAGTTTTAACTATGTTTGAGAATTCACTTTCATTTATATCACCTTTCCTTATTCTGTGTGAGTCAATTCCAGACTGTTCAGATAATATTCTTTGTGCTAATTGTTCTGAAGACATTTCTAAAGAGAAAAACAATACGGGTTCCTTAATTCCTAAATTTGATTTTGCTGCTTTAAATGCAATATTTGTTGCAAGGGCTGTTTTACCCATAGAAGGCCTACCTGCTAAAACAATTAAATCAGATTTATTTAACCCTCCTAAAAAACCATTTAATCTTTTGAAGCCAGTATCAATGCCAGGTAATTCAGAACCTCTTTTGAAAGCATCACTAATTAATTCTGTAGCTAGTTTTAAAGTTACTTGAAATTTTTGAGGACCATGATCTACTTTATCTTTTTCAGCTAAATTAAATAAGCTTTCTTCAGCCTTTTCAATTAAATCTTCCGGAGATACATCTATTTTAATATTAAGAGAGTTCTCTTTGATATCATCAGATATTCTCACTAAACATCTTCTAAGATAACATTTTTTAATTTCATTAGCGTAAGAATCTATATTTGAAAGTGATAATACTCCACCTTTTAATTTATTTAAATAATCAGATATATCAATTTTTCTATTAGGATTTTTATCTTTGAGGTATCCTTTTAAAGTTGTAGGGTCTGCAAGTTTGTTATTGTCAAAAAGAAATATGCAAGCCTGGTATATTTCTTGGTGTAAGGGTTCGTACAGATGATAATCTTTAATCAAATCCATTGTTTTTTCTAAAGATGTATTATCAAAAAGAATTGCGCCTAATAAACTTTGCTCGGCTTCCAAATTATAAGGCATAGAAATTTTATCATCAGAATTAACTTTATTATCATTATTTAGATTAATTAGATTATATGAAATCTCTTCTGTACTCATAAATAAATATTAACATAATTATGAATAATCTAAAGGCTAAACGTCTTAAAATTTCAATAATAAAAGAAATAATATGTAACGTTTTATTTTTTCATAAAAGTAGAAAATTTTATTCGATTTAACAAATTGGATTAATCATCTGTTGTAGAATTTTCAACTGTATCTTTATTCTTTTCTGTCTTTGTTGTATCTTGAGCTAATAATTCCTGAGGTTCTTTTGATACATCGTCCTCATTAATAGCTATAGTTGATTTATTCTTCTTTTCATCTGATGTTAATTTAATTTTCACTAATTCGTCAGATGATTCTGTTTTAATATTGTCATTCTCAGAATTGCTTGTTACTGCTTTACCAAGTTGTTTTTGTTTAGATGCTTCTTCAGTTGAACGTGCCACATTAAGTGTTATTTCACAAGACACTTCTGGGTGTAAAATTATATTAACTTTTTCAAATGTTAGATTTTTGATAGATTTATTAAGATCTATCTCATTTTTTGAAATAGAAATATTTTTTTCGGCTAAACTATTTACGATATCTTTGGTACTTACAGATCCAAATAATTGACCAGTATCGCTAGCTGCTCTGATCAATATTACTTCTTGTTCTGAAAGCTTTTTTAATTTTTCTTTTGCATCTTTAATTAACTTTTTATTCTGAGACGTTATGTCAGCTTTTTTTTCTTCAAAATACTTTCTATTTTCTGGAGTAGCGTATAAAGCTTTATTATTTGGAACTAAAAAATTTCTAGCATATCCTGATTTAACTGTAACTTCGTCACCAATATCACCAAGTTTTTTAATTTTTTCTAATAAAATTATATTCATACTTTATCTCTTATTTAATAACATATGGCATTAAACCAATATATCGTGCTCTTTTAATTGCTCTGGAAAGTTCTCTTTGTTTCTTTGCAGAAACGGCAGATATTCTTGAGGGTATAATTTTACCTCTTTCTGATACAAATTTGGTTAAAGTTTTTATATCTTTATAATCAATTTTATTCTTTGAACCAGAAAATGGACAAGATTTTCTTTTTTTTTGAAAAGGCCTTCTAACTGCTTCTTTTGTTATTTTTAATTGTGTCATAAATCACCTAAATTCTTATTATATTATTATATATTTAATTTCCATCGTTTATTGTTTCGACCATGATAGATTGTTTCCCATCGAAAGCTTTAATTTTAATTGTCAAAAATCGAATGACGTCCTCATGAAGCCTCAATTTTCTTTCATATTCTTCTATCTTATCGGGTAAAGTCTCGATTATTAGCATATTGTAATGAGCTTTTTTGTTTTTATTTATCTCATAGGCTAAATTTTTTAAACCCCAATATTCCTCTGCCAATATTTTACCTTTTTCATCTTCAATAATTTTTTTAAATTCAGATATAATAATATCCAATTGATTTTTAGTGATATCTTGTCTACAGATAATTACACTTTCATATAAAGGCATAAATTCTCCCTATGAATATACCAGTTAGTAAAGCCATTACTGTTAGTAACAGCAAGGAGTTAACCGCAATATAATAATTAATAAAAATTTTGCAATAAATTAATTTTAATTTAATTTAGAAAAAGAGGTGAATAATGAATATTTTAGTTTTTCCTGGCCAAGGATCTCAAAAAATAGGAATGGGGAAACTTTTCTATGAAAACTTTCCTATTGCACGAAATGTGTTCGAAGAAGTCGATGAAACTCTTAAATTCAAATTAAGTAAATTAATCTTTGATGGTGACATAAAAGAATTATCTCTTACGAGCAATACTCAGCCAGCTTTAATGGCTGTTAGTATTGCAATATTAAAAGTTTTTCTTGAAGAACATAAGATGAATATTAATCAAAAATTTAAATTTGTTTGTGGGCATTCTTTAGGAGAATTTACTGCCTTGTGTGCTGCTAATGTTATATCATTAAAAGATACAGCTAATTTATTGAAAATAAGAGGACAAGCAATGCAAGAAGCTGTTCCAAAAGGCGAAGGTTCAATGGCAGCTTTAATAAGTTCTGATTTTAGCAAATTAGATAATCTTCTAGAAATGGTTAAGAAAATTGGGGTATGTGAAATAGCAAATCATAATTCTTCTGAACAAATTGTTATTAGCGGTCATACTTCTGCCGTACAAGAACTGGTAAAAAATTCTTCTAAATTTTCAATAAAAAAAGCTTTACTATTAAATGTAAGTGCACCATTTCACTGTAGCTTAATGATGCCAGCACAGATCAAATTAGAAAATGAATTAAAAGAAATAACTTTTAATGAGCCTGACCTTCCAATTATATGTAACTATACTGCTGTTTCTGAATTTAATCCTTTAAAATTAAAAGATAATATCATAAATCAGGTAACAAATAAAGTAAGGTGGAAAGAAACTATGGAGTATGCTCATAATAATAATATTAATAAAGTTTTAGAATGTGGTTCAGGTAAAGTTCTATCTGGACTATTTAAAAGGTTTTCAAAAAATTTGAATGTTCATAATTTAGAAACTATAGAGGATTTAAAAGATTTAGAAATCTAAAATAGGAGGGTAATATGTTCTCACTAAAAAATAAAACAGTTTTTTTAACCGGTTCTACAGGAGGTATTGGAAAAGAAATTGCCTATAAAATGTCTTCATTAGGTGCAAAAATGATAATTACTGGAACCAATGAGGAGAAACTGAAGAATCTATCAAATACATTGCCGAATGAAAATGATTATTTAGTATCAAATTTAGAAAACAGTCAAAACATAGAAAATTTATCAAATCAATTGAATGATAGAGGATATTTAATTGATATTTTGATTAACAATGCAGGAGTTACTAAAGATAATTTATTTTTAAGAATGAAAGAAGATGAATGGACATCTGTCTTAAATATAAATTTGCATTCTACAATTATATTAACTCAAAAAATTATAAAAGGTATGATTAAAAGGAGATTTGGTAGAATTTTATTTATTACTTCAATAATAGGTCATTCAGGCAATTCTGGACAATCTAACTACTCAGCCTCTAAAGCTGGTTTAACAGCTTTTTCAAAATCTATAGCAGCTGAAGTAGCTAGCAGAGGAATAACAGCCAACTGTATTGCGCCAGGATTTATAAAAACACCAATGACCGATAAATTATCTGAAGATCAACAAAATCAGATTCTAAAAAATATTCCTGCTGCAAGATTTGGTTTACCAAGTGATATAGCATCTGCATGTATATATTTGTCTAGTGATGAAGCAAGTTTTATTACAGGATCGACATTGCATGTGAATGGTGGAATGGGTATGTTTTAAAAATTAAATAATCTTCTTGGCATAATTTCTCAAATATGTTACAGCAAAATCTTTAATATAGTGAGGATACAAATGAGCGACATTGAAAATAGAGTTAAAAAAATTGTAGTAGAACATCTTGGTATTGATGAGAGTAAAGTAGTTGAGACGGCGAGTTTTATAGATGATCTTGGAGCAGACAGTCTTGATACGGTTGAACTTGTAATGGCCTTTGAAGAGGAATTTGACTGTGAAATTCCTGATGATGCTGCCGAGAAAATTCAAACTGTAAAAGATGCTATTGATTTTCTAAAAGAGAACTCAAAATAATTTTTAATGCGTGAAGTTGTTGTAACTGGCATAGGTCTGGTGACACCTTTGGGGGTCGGCCAAGAGGTTAATTGGAAAAGGTTAATTAACGGATATAGCGGTATCAGTAAAATTGAAAATTTTGAAACTGACGATTTGCCTTGTAAAATTGCTGGTCAAATTCCTGATATATCAAAAGATATAGAAGGTGGTCTAAATATTAATGATTGGATTGATACAAAAGATCTTAGAAGAATAGACAGGTTTATAGCTTATGGATTAATTGCCGCGCAAATGGCGATAGAAGATTCTAAATGGTTGCCTTCTAATTTTAATGAAACCGAAAAAACAGGTGTGTTAGTCGGCTCTGGTATTGGCGGTTTGGAAACAATAGCCAAAACAACTGAGATTCTAAATACAAGGGGAGTAAAAAAAATAAGTCCTTTTTTCATACCCTCAGCATTAATAAATTTGATTTCAGGACAGATAAGTATTAAATACAATTTCAAAGGCCCCAACCATTCAGTAGTAACTGCATGTTCTACAGGTGCGCATGCTATAGGAGATGCTGCTAAAATTATAGAAAGTGGTAAGGCTAATGTTATGATCGCTGGAGGAGCTGAAGCAGCATGTTGTAGAATAGGTATGGCTGGTTTCTCGGCTGCTAAAGCCTTAAGTACTAATTTTAATGATAACCCTCAAGAAGCGTCAAGACCATGGGATAGAGACAGAGATGGCTTTGTAATGGGTGAAGGATCAGGTATAGTAGTACTAGAGGAAAAAAAACATGCCATAAAACGAGGTGCTAAAATTTATTCTAAAATAAAAGGTTACGGTCTTTCTGGAGATGCATACCACATCACAGCCCCCTCTTCAGATGGCGACGGTGGATTCAGAGCAATGAATTCAGCTTTGTATGAAGCACGACTTAGTCCAAATGATATTGATTACATTAACGCGCACGGCACCTCTACACCTTTAGGAGATATGATTGAGTTAAAAGCTGTTAAAAGACTTTTTGAATCTAATTTAAATCAATTATCTATAAGTTCTACTAAATCTTCGACAGGACATTTACTTGGAGCTGCTGGAGCTGTAGAGGCAATTTTCTCAATTCTTGCTATTCAAAATCAGGAAGTTCCCCCTACAATTAATCTGATAAATCCTGAAGAGGGTACATCCGAATTTGACCTAGTACCACATAAATCCAAAAAGAAAAAAATAAAAAATATTTTATCTAATTCATTTGGATTTGGTGGAACAAATGCAAGTCTAATTTTTGGCAGCATTGATTAAAAATTTTAAATTTCTTTTTTTTGTATTAACATTATGTGGCTTATTTTTTTATTTTATTGTTAGTTTTATAAATTCAATTTCAACTAAGCCAATAACAAATAACGATAGATTTATTATTATAAAAAAAAATATTAACGAAACTGCTTTTTTAAATTATTTAAATAAAAAAGGAATTAAAGTTTCTAAGCTTCAATGGTATATTTCAAAATTTTTTACAAAAGATAAATTTGTTTTAAAACATGGTGAATTTATAATTACAAAAAAAAGTTCATTAATCGATCTTCTTGAAAAGATTAATAATAACTTGATATACTATAGAAAATTTACACTTATAGAAGGATCAAATTCTCTACAATTAAAAAATAAATTAATTAAAACACCAGGATTAATAGGAATAGTTCCTTATCTAAGTGAAGGTAAATTCAAACCTGACACATACCTTTACAAATGGGGTGATAGCAAGGTTTCCCTTTTAAAAAAAATGGAAATTGAACAAAATAAAGTTATTGAATCTAATTGGAAAAGTAGAAAGAAAAATAAATTTATTAATTCAAAATTTGATGTATTAATATTAGCTTCTATAATTGAAAAAGAAGGAAAAAAAAGCGAAGAATTAAAAAACATTTCTAGTGTTTTCTTGAATAGATTAGATAAAAATATGAAATTACAATCAGATGTTACAGTTGCATTTGCTCTGAATAAAAATGGAAAAAATTTAAATAGATTAGACTTAAAATCAAAAAATTATTTTAATACTTATCGATATAAAGGTTTACCACCAACACCTATTTCATATCCTGGAGAAAAAGCAATTTTAGCTGTATTGTATCCTAATGATACAGATTATTTATATTTTGTTGCTGATGGTAAAGGAGGACATAGATTTTCAAAAAACTTTTTAGAGCATAAAAAAAATATTAAACTGTGGATAAAGGATCTAAAAAACTATGGTAAAGATAAAAAATGAAGGTGTTTTGCTAGTGATATCCTCGCCTTCGGGTACAGGGAAAACAACAATTTGTAAAAAATTACTTGAGTATGATAAAAATATCCATCTTTCAGTATCGGTAACAACAAGAAAAAAAAGAATAAATGAATTAGAGGGGATAGATTACTATTTCAGAACAAAAAAAGAGTTTTTAAATCTAAAAAATGAAAATTCTTTTATAGAAAATGCTTTTGTGTTTAACAATTATTATGGAACTTTAAAATCAGAAGTTTTAGAGCGGCTAGAAAATGGAATTGATGTCCTTATTGATATTGATTGGCAAGGTACAAGACAAATCACCAAAGAGATGAAAGGCAATCTAATTAAAATATTTTTATTACCTCCAAGCATAAAAGAATTGAAAAAAAGATTAAGTAAAAGAAATAGTGATAGTATTAAAGAAATCAATTTGAGAATGTCAAAAGCACTAAAAGAAATAAAACATTATGATGAATATGATTATGTTTTGGTTAATAATGATTTAGATAATACTTTTCAACAAATTATAAAAATTTTAGAAACTGAAAGATTAAAACTATCTAGACAAAATTATTTATTTGATTTTGTGAAGAAATTAAACCTAAGTTAACTTTGTCTTAAACTAGCTTCTAGTTCACAAAATTCTTCTAACGTTAAATTTTCAGGTCTAATATTTGGGTTAATGTGTATTGAGTTTAGATAAGATGCTCCACCCTCTTTTTTAAATATGGTTCTTAACATTTTCCTTTTTTTTGAAAATACAAATTTTGTTAATTGTTCCATTTTCTCAAAATTAAAATCATATTTTTTATTCCTGTACGGAATGAATTGGACCAAAGTAGATTGAACTTTTGGTTTTGGAAAAAAGGCAGTGTTAGGTATATCAAATAAAACGTTTGCTTTTGTTTTAAGTTGAGATATTACAGATAATCTATTATAATATCTAGTACCTGGTGTAGCTACTATTCTGTTTGCAACTTCTTTTTGAAACATCATAGTCAATTTAGTAAATTTATTTGATTTTTTTAATAAATTAATCAGAATTTTTGTACTAATATTGTAAGGAAGATTTGCAATAACTTCTCTTGGACCAACACCTAATTTCCAAATAGGTAAACTTAAAGCATCTTCATTATAAATTTCGATAGAATTATTTTTTCTTTTTAAATTATGAAGTAATTCAATCAGTTTTTTATCTTTTTCAATTAAAACTATTTTCTTTACATTTAATTTTAAAATTGATTTTGTTAGAGTTCCAGCTCCTGGACCAATTTCAATCACAGTATTTGAAAGTGGCAAAGAATATTTTACAATTTTGTCAGTTATATTAGTGTCAAATAAGAAATTTTGTCCTAATGATTTTTTGAATTTAAAATCATACTTTTTAAGTAATTCTAAATTATTTGCCATTTTTTTTTTGAATTAGATCTTCAGCTTTTTTTATTGCCAAAATTAAACTACTAGGATCAGCTTTTTTCTTTCCTGCAATATCTAATGCTGTACCATGGTCAGGGGAGGTTCGAATAAAATCTAATCCAAGAGTTGTATTTATTATATTGCCTGAATAAAGAGTTTTTATTGGAATTAAAGCTTGATCATGGTACATACATACAGCAACATCATATTCTTTAATTTTATTTTTTTGAAATAATGTGTCTCCTGGAATTGGGCCTTTTACATTCACACCTATTTCTTCCAATTTTCTAATTGCAGGATAAATAATTCTTAATTCTTCCTTACCAATTTTCCCACCATCTCCAGAATGAGGATTTAACCCTGAAATATGAATTTTAGGATTTTTAATTTTGTAAATTTCAGTTAATTCTTTATTAAGAATATTGATTTTATCAATTATCATTTTTGTATTTAATATTTTGGAGACTGAACTTACTGGAATGTGTGTAGTTAACGGAACTACTCTAAGTTTTTCTGATTCTAACATCATCAAAGGTTTTTTTCTAAATTTTGACAAGTGTCCTAAATATTCAGTATGGCCATTAAATTTAAACCTTTTAGATTTCATTATAAATTTGTTTATTGGGTTTGTAACCATGGCATTGGCTTTTTTTTGAAGTAATAAATTAACAGAGGTTTTAATAGCATTCATAACAAAATTTGAATTTTTTTTATTTAAAATTCCTGGAAATGTTTTTTCTCTTAATTTTATTGGAAAAATATTGATATAATCTTCTTTAAAATCCTTGAAATTTAAACTATTTTTCAAGATATTTAATCTACCTGGTAGATTTAAGTTTTTTAATTCGTTTTTAATTAAGTCCGGATCAGTTATTATAATCAACTCGGAATTACTTATTTTTTTTAGCTTTTTGATTGCCTTAACTGTTATTTCAGAGGAAATGCTGGCTGGTTCACCAGCTGTAATCAATATTCTATTTTTAATTAAGTTCATTAATTTGTATTTTTATGTCAATAATGGCATCTTTTTTTAAAATTTTTAAGATTTTATTTGTTAAGATATTTACTTTTTTCATCAATAATTTTTCGTCGTAGTTGTTTTGCGAAGAGCTTTTTTTAACAGCGTTAATTTTATTACATATATAAAATTGAATATTTTCTTTTTTAAAAAGAATTGGGTTTGTAATTTGTTTAACATTTGTATTTTTAATCATTAGTAAAATTTTTTCGCTAAAATTAGTTAAATTTACTTTTTGATAACTTAAATTAAATATTTTTAGTTCGTTAAGTTTTGTATAAATATCTTTACAACCAAGCTTCGAATTTTTCTCAAAAAATGCTCTTAAATTAATATTGTTTTTATTTGAATTTAAATAACTAAGTCTTATAAGATCAACAATTTGTTCTCTACTACTAGGTTTACCATTTTTTCTTTTACTTATTATTCTAATATAATTTAGATTATCATTAAATTTTTCTTTTAAAATTTTACCTTCAGGAAATTTAAAAAGTTTTTCAAATGTATTTAATTTGAAACTCTCTTTATTTTGCCAACCAGATCTCCCTGCAGAAACCTTAATTAAATTATTTTTTGATAAAATATTTGCAATTTCTTTAAACGAATAACCTTTGTTTGAAAGGGAATTAACTTGAATATCAATTGAATTAATCATTTTTACATTTTTTTCATTCATTCTAATTAAAATCTGTTCAAGGTCCATTTCATCATTTTTATGTTTTGAATTATTGCTAATCTCTTTTAAATAATCGGCATATTCTTTTTCAAACATTTGACCAATTAAAAATTTTTTTATGATTTCCATTTGTACATTTGAAATCACAATAGATCTTGAAAGTTTGTTTTGTTTTAAAAAATTATCGAAAACTTTAGGTGAATTATCATATCTTGAAAATAAATATTTAGTAGCATCTTCTTCAGTAAGCTTTAAAATGTTGTTATTAAATTCTAGAGCCTTCTTTATTAAAAGTTTCTCTGAAATAAGAATTTCAAGAGCCCTTTCAAAGTATTTGTTTAAATTTTTATATTCACTATTTTTAGTATTTAAGAAGTGTATTAACTTAGCTTTCTGTTTTAAATCAAAATAAGTAATAGGTGATCGATCAATTGTTGCTATTACATAATTCTTTTCGCTTGAAAAAACCCTATCATTTATTCCAAGAATAAACAAAATCAGAATAACTTTTAAATTCAAGATGATATAGATTTTATTTTTTAATTTCATCAAAAGCACTCACTAAGTAACAACCAATAAAAAAACATATTCCAGTAGGTCCAATACCAGCAATAAAAGGATTTAATTTTTCCGTCGATCCCAATACATACATAAAATCTACCAAAAAATAAATAGTAAAACCTATTAATATAGTTAAGCACATCATAGTCAAAGGAAATTTTCGTTCATTATTTTTTAAAATTAAAGGTGCACAAATTAAGATCATTGAAATAATTAAAAGTGGTTGTAATAAATCTTTTAATAATTGTGTTAAGTGATTTGAATAGTTAACACCTAATTTTTTCATCAATAAAATATAATTATATAAATCAACTAAATTCATGTTTTCCGCTTTTTCTGAAGATAAATTAAAAGTATTAAACTTATTGCTTAGTTTTATTGAAAAACTATTAAAAGGTTCGGTAGCTATTTTAGGCCTAAAATCTTTGCCTTTTTGAAGAATTAACATATCTTCCGCTAGTGAAGCAGTATTGGCAATGATTTTATTTATAAAATTATTATTGATATCAAACCTGAAAATTTCTACATTGTTCAAAACATTTTTATTTTTGGAAATATTTTGAGCTTTTATAATTATAAAACCATTTTCAATTTTTTTTCTTATCCATATGGCATTTTTTGATAAGGAAATACTTTCCTCTATTTTGTGACCAAAATATTTTTTTTCTAGAGATTTATATTTACTATTACCGTAGTTTGCCAAAGGATGTAAAAAAATTAAAGATAATGAACCTAAAATTAAAACAATAACACAAGGTGGAAAAATTGTTTTTTTTAGAGAAATGCCTATCGTTCTTACTATAACAAAATAATTATTTTGTCTCCATTTAATAAATGTTATGATAGTTGAAATAAGGATAGAAATTGGTAAAATATTTTTCATAGTGTTAGGTGACTTTAAAAAAGATAAATATAATAAAATAGAAATAAATTTATCATCATTATTATTATTAAAATTAATTTTTTCACTTGCGCGTCTGTATATTTCTATAAAATCAATAAGTAAAATTAGAAATAGAAAAATTAACAAAATTAATAAAATATCTTTTAAGTATATTTTAGTTAAATAAGAAAAAAGAACTTTTGGAAAAAAAATATTTTCCATTTCAAGCTTTCTTTAAATTGAAAAACGAAAATGTTTCATATTTTATAAAAATAAAACTAACTATTATTAATGTGACTGGCATTAAATAAAATATATATACCAAGTCATGATATTTAGTAACTATGTTTTTCATAGAGAATAAAATTATTTGTATAAAAAAAACTGAACTAATAATAATAAACTTTTTGAAAAGACTATCATATCTAGAATGTTGTAGCTTTAAAAAAAAAGATAAAAAAATCATACAAAAAATTATAGGTGTTAAACTAAATACATTTCTAGCGTGAGCTTCAGCTAAATAAATTCCACGAGATTCTGAATGTAATTTAGATTTATTAATCAACTCAAAATATGTGAATTCCTTCAAATCAATAACACGATCTGATCTAGATGTTTTTTTTGTATTATTAGTGTTAAATGAAATATAATCTTCTTTAAAATTAATAATTAATGGGTTTGATTTTTCTTTTGATATTATTTTAATACCGTCAATTAATTTAATTTTTATATTACTTTTTTTAGGGATAAAAAGAGCTTTTTTGGCAAAAATATCTATAGTCTGTTGTTTAGAAGAATAATCTTTTATGAAAAGCTTGGTCAATTCATTTCCATTAATAGATTGTGCAAAAATTGTTTTTTTATCAATATGATAAAATAAATTTTCATTAAATAGAATCTGAGGTTTTTTATACCTTAAATTATCCTCATAATTTTTATAAAATGAATAACTCTTAGGAAGTAAAAAATGAAAGTTAAAAAACAAAAGAGAACCTAAAATCAAGCTTATAACAAAAATTGGATAGGAGAGTTGTAGTGAATTAAGTCCTGATGATTTCATAGCAATTAGTTCTCTATCATTTTGTAATTTAGTAAAGGTAATAAAAACTCCAAAAAAAACTCCAAAAGATACACTTATAGAAAGCCATGCTGGCATACTAAAAATAGATAATTTTAAAAAATCTAAAATAGTCCCACCTTTTTCAAATATAAACTTTATTGATCTAAATGATTGACTTACCCAAATAAGTCCAATAATTACTAAAAATGAGATAAATGTATTTAACATTGACATTTTAAAAATGTATTTAAAAATACGCATGATGTAATTTAACATTATTTTGATTTTAGTAATAGGAAAGAGTTATGATAAGTGTAAGTAATTTGAAGATTGATTTTAAACAAATTAGATCAAGCCAAAATTTAAAGAAAAACATATTAAATGTTTTATTTTTGGATAATTATAAAGAAATAAAATTTAAACCAGTTTGGTTAAACAATGAAATTGAAAAATTTCTAATCAATAACTCAAAAGTAAGAAAAATTAAAAAACCATATTTGTTTGAAACTGAGTTTGGGTTGTTTTTAATAATTCCTTTCTTGAGTAGTTCTAAAAATTATAGTTTAGACATTGAAAATCAAGGTGGTTTAATTTTTGATAAAATAAGTCCTGATTTTTATGAAAATATAAGTTTTTATATTAATGATGAATTTTATTCTTCAAATTTATTAAGAGGATTATGTTTAAAGTCGTATAAATTTGAAAATTATAAGTCAGATAATAATCAACGAAAATTAAAAAATTTATTAGTTTTTTCTCAAAATTCTTCTAAAACTAAATCTGATTTTCAGTTTAATTTAAATCTTGTCAAAGGAGTTTATTTTGCAAGAGATCTAGTATGGAGGCCTGCAAACATTTTGAACCCAAAATTTTTTGCAGAAGAATGTAAGAAATTAAAAAAGTTTGGAGTAAAGGTTCAAATTTTAAAAGAGAGTAACTTAAAAAAAATAGGCATGACATCACTGCTTGCCGTAGGCCAGGGATCTAGACAAGAAAGCCATGTTGTAGTTATGGAATGGAGCGGAGGAAAAAAAAATGAAAAACCACTTACTTTTGTAGGTAAAGGTGTATGTTTTGACTCTGGTGGTTTGTCTCTTAAACCCGCTAAGTCTATGGAAGATATGAAATGGGACATGGGAGGTGCCGCTACTGTTTCAGGATTAATTGAAGCAGTATCTAGAAATAAAATTAAGAGGAACGTTGTTGGAATAATTGGTTTAGTTGAAAACATGCCTGATGGAAATGCTCAAAGACCTGGTGATGTAATAAAGTCATTTTCAGGAAAAACTATTGAGGTCTTAAACACTGATGCAGAAGGAAGGTTAGTATTGGCAGATTTATTATCTTGGGCTGAAAAAAATATTAAACCTGCTTTTATGATTGACTTAGCTACGTTAACTGGAGCTATGATTGTGTCTTTAGGTAAAGTTAGAGCTGGATTATTTTCCAACAACAAAGATCTTACAAAAAAAATTGAAAATTCTGGTGAAAAAACTGGAGATAAAGTATGGTCATTACCATTGGATGAAGAGTACGATAAAATGATTAATACTCAGATTGCAGATATGAAAAATATTGGTGGCATGGGAGCTGGTTCAATTACTGCGGCATGCTTTTTACAAAGACATATTCAAAGCACACCATGGGCCCATCTTGATATCGCTGGTGTAACTTGGTTAAATAATTCTACCAAAACATCTCCTACTGGTGCGTCAGGGTGGGGTGTTAAATTGTTATTTGATTTAACAATAAACTTTGATTATAAGATTTAAATAGGAGTAGTAATGTCTGAACAGCAAACCTTATCAATAATAAAGCCAGATGCAACCTCAAGAAATTTAACTGGGCAAGTTAACACTATAATTGAAAAGTCTGGATTAAAAATAATTGCACAAAAAAGAATTAAACTTACAGAAGAGATAGCTGGCAAATTTTATGAAGTACATAGAGATAAACCTTTCTTTCAAGACCTTGTGTCTTTTATGATATCTGGACCTGTAATAGTGCAAGTTTTACAAGGTAATAACGCAATTGCTTTGTACAGGAAAATTATGGGCGCGACAAATCCAGTTGAGGCTGAAGTAGGTACAATCAGAAAAGAATTTGCTTTAAGCATTGAAGCTAATTCAGTACATGGTTCTGATTCAATTGAAAATGCAAAAAAGGAAATCTCATTCTTTTTTTCAGAAACTGAAATTATAAAAAATTAAACTAAAAAAATCGCTAGTAAAGCAATAATAACGCATATTATGATACATGAAAATAAAGTGAACTTTAGAAAACCTTCATAAAACTGTTGATTATCTTTTGTGTGTTTGTCTAATTTATTGCTCATATAAAACTCTCTCAATATGAAAATATTACATTATCGATTTGGATTATTTTTTGTTCTAAGAATTTATCTTTTTTAAATAAAAATGTCCAAATATATTTTTTAATTACTTCAGGGTAAAGCAGATTTTCATATTTTTTTATATTATATATCAAAATATCTATATCATTACTTTTAACAGCAAATGCGAATTGACCTAAAATTTTACCTGAGTCAAGTCTTTCATTCACAATATGAACAGTAGATCCGTGAATTTTTGAGCCACTTGATAAAATTTTTTTATGTGTATTTAGCCCTGGAAATAGAGGTAGAATTGATGGATGAATATTTAAAATTTTGTTCTGCCAATTTAATACAAACTTTGGAGATAAAATTCTCATGAAACCTGCTAAACAAATTAAATCAATCTTTTTTTCAATTAGTTCCTTATTAACAGTCATTTCAAATTTTTTAATGTCTATATTTGAAATTAATTTTGTTTCATAATTTAATTTTTTGGCTAATTCAAAGGCGGGACAAATTTTGTTACATATAACAAGTTTTAATTTTCCAGGAAAATTTTTTTCCATTGAAGCTCTATGTATAGCTAAAAGGTTACTTCCTACTCCTGAAACAAATACAGATATATTAGCTTTATTCATAATTCAAAATTTGAACTGAATTTTGATTTTTATCTTTTTTTTGCATCTCACCAACTATCCAAGAATTAAAATTAAGACTTTTTAAATGTTCCAAAAGTTTTAATGAATCTTGATTATCTACATAAACCAACATACCAATGCCACAATTGAAGGTTTTAAATAAATCATACCATTCTATATTCGCTTTTTCTTTTATCCATAAAAATAAAGGATCCATTTTGAAAGTTGAACAATCTAATACCAGTGATAGATGATTTTCATAAGATCTTTTTGGATTTTCAATTAACCCACCACCAGTAATGTGAGATATACCATGCAACATTAAATTTTTTGGCTTTTTCTTAACTAAGTCAGTATAAATAAATGTTGGTTTTAAAAGTGTTTCAGCAATATTTTTATCATTATTAAAATTAAATTTTTCATTAATTATGTCTATTGAGTGATAATTAATTAAATTTCTAATTAAAGAATATCCATTTGAATGAATACCATTACTTTCTATGGCAATAACTAAATCACCTTCCTTTACAAGAGAAGGCATTAAAATTTTATCTCTTTCAACAGCACCAATAGCAAAACCTGCTAAGTCAAAATTATTTTTTAAATAATGCCCAGGCATTTCTGCAGTTTCTCCTCCTACAAGTGCACAGTTAGAAATGATACATCCTCGAATAATACTTTTTATAATTGACTTAACTTGTTTTTCTTCTAATTTTCCAACTGCTATATAATCTAAGAAAAAATGAGGCAATCCTCCTTGTGCCAGAATATCATTTACGCACATAGCGACTAAATCAATGCCAATATTATCAAAATTTTGAGCTTCAATTGCTAGTTTAAGTTTAGTTCCAACTCCGTCTGTAGTAGATAGTAATAAAGGATCATTATATCCAAGTTTATTTATATCTAATATACTAGAAAAACTTCCAAAATTATCTACGACTGCATCATTGAAGGTACTCAAAATTTCTTTTTTTAGATCTTTTAATATTATGTCAAATTTATCAATATCAACGCCTGATTCTTTATATGTGATTGATTTGATCCTATTTTTTGTTTTTTTCATAATTGTAATTAAAAAATTTTAATAGTTAAAATAAATATAAAAAATGATATAAATTATCATTTACTTTATTACCATGATATTTGAATTCAACTTAAAACTTTTTTTTGTAAAAATAATTTGTATTTTCTTCTTAATATATCAATTTGAAGTCATTGCATCTTCAAAATTAGATTGTAAAGAAAAAGCTTTTTATGTAAATAATGTGATTTCTGATGCTAAACATAAAAATTTAACAATAGCCAAATCAAAAGCTGAAGAAAAAGGAAGATTAATAGCGTTTAATCAATTACTTAATAGACTTACTTTAAGAAACAAAATTAAAGATTCCTATAAAATTGACTTAAATAAAATGATTAATTTTATAAAAATTAACAATGAAGCTAATAGTACTAATAGATTTGTAGGCAGTTTTGATTTCTGTTTTAATAGAGATGAAGTTGTTAAATTTTTTAAAAGAGAAAATTTAAACTTTGCAGAAGTTTTTAGTTTGCCTATATCTATCTTTCCAATATATGTTGGGCCAAGTGGGCATGTTTTTTTGGATGAAAAAGACACGTGGTATGATATATGGAAGAATTTTTTAAACACTAATGACAGTTTACTTAAATTTAAAATATCCTCTGCAAATTTATCATTAAAAAGAAGTATTAAAGGTAAAGAAATATTAAAATCTAATAAAAGTGTTTTAAAAAAAATAATTAAAAATGATTCAACTAAAAGAATACTAATTGTCGTCTTGGAACCAAAATTAGGTCGTTATGGAAAGTATCAATTAAAAATTTCAGGTAAGTTATACAATGAATCTGGTGAATTTGATCAAACTATTTATTCTAAATTAAGAAATTATGAAAGTTTTAAATCAGTAACTAATTTAAATAAAGATTTACTTTTAAAAGATATAACTGAATTAATTTATGTATTCGAAGAGAGCTGGAAAAAAAATAATTTTTTTAAAGAAGGGTTAATTACTTTTGTGGATATTTATATACCAATACAAAAAATACAAGATTGGTCTAATTCTCTTCAAGTTCTTAATAATTTACCTTATATGAAGAGATTAGATATTATTGGGCTAAAAGGAGATGTTGGTAAAGTCAGCCTTAAATTTCAAGGTACAAACAGTACTTTTTTTAATATAATAAATGAGAAAGGTTATAAGTTAAAACAAGTTAATGAAGAATTTATTTTGATAAAAAAATGAGAATATTTGAAGAAAATAAAAACAATATTTTTTTGATTATTTGTCTGACCATATTGACTTTAACTATTTTCGTATTTTACAAAATAACGTATCCATTTGTTTTAGCTTTTATATTAGCTTATCTTTTAGGTCCAATAAATCATAGGTTGAACTCATTTATGCCTAGTGCAATTTCGAGTTTTTTTTCATTGTTGATTTTTATTATAATTGTATTTTTAATTTTATCTTTAGCAATTCCTATTATTTTGGCACAATTTGAAAAGATCACAATTATTACACCTAAATATATAGATTATTTAAATGAAACAATTTCACCTTATTTCAAATCTATCTTTGGCCAGAAAAAAATTAATGAAGAAGATTTATTTAAACTTTTGAAATTGTTTTTTATTAAAGTTGGTGATGCAGGGTATAATTTTTTTAAAGGTGGTCTTTTAATATTAAATAGTCTATTTGATATTTTATTAATATTAATAATAACATTTTATATGTTATTAGAAATGAAACAAATTAGAATTTTTTTTAACAACATAACAAAAAATTCAAGCTTTAATTTCTTTTCAACGATTTTAGAAGATATTAATTTAACTCTATCTAAATATATTAGAGGACAAATTTCTGTTTGTTTATGTTTATCAATTTTTTATTCTGTAATATTAAATTTTATATCTCTTGAATTTGGGTTTATTCTGGGAATATTTATAGGTTTGATATCTTTTATACCCTATATTGGTGCTTTTTTAGGTTGTTTTTTGGCATTAATGTTAGGTTTAGTTCAATTTGGATTTGGTTTTGAATTGTTAATTATATTAATAACTTTTATTATTGGGCAGTTATTAGAAAGTTATTATTTAACACCTAAACTTGTTGGTGAAGCAGTTAAACTAAATCCCATATGGATTATTTTTGCACTTTCCGTTGGAGGTGGATTTTTCGGATTTATAGGTATTTTAATGGCTATTCCTGTTGCAGCAATAATAGGTGTAATTGCACGTTACTATTTTAATTATATTTTTGTTGATTCAAAAAATGGAAAAAAAATTAATTAAACAATTAGCATTACCTTTATACTTTAGAAACGTTAAAAATCATTCTAATTTTATTTTAAATAAGGTAAATGAAGTGGCTTTATCTTTAATTGATGAATTTAAAGATATTAAAAAATTTAAAAAAAAATTCAATTTTCCAGTTTTAATTCTTTATGGGCCTTCAGGTTCAGGGAAAACACATTTAGCACATATCTATAAAGAAATCACAGATGCTGAATTTATTAAACAATTTAGTAGTGTAAATTTAAATGAAGCTAAATTGGGTAAATCTTTTATTTTTGATGATTTTGATAAAATTACACGTTTAAATGAAAATCTTTTTATTCATTTTTTTAATGAAGTTTTTTTAAATTTTGGATCTTTATTAATTATTAGTTCAAAACCTCCTAGTGAAATAGAATTTAGCTTAGGAGACTTAAAATCAAGGATAAGGTCATGTATAAGTACTAAAATAGATCTCCCAGATGATGATTTTTTATTTTCAATTCTTGTAAAAGAATTAAGTGATAAAAAGATTTTTTTAAATGATAAGCTTTGTTTATATATAATTAAGAGAATTACAAGAAACTATAAATCTATTTCTCTTTTCGCAAAAACTTTAGATATAATATCTCTAGAACAGAAAAAAAAAATTACATTAAAACAAGTTAAAGAAGCAATAAAAATTATTAAAGCTAAAACTTAATTTTTTTGTATAAAGAATTTTTTTTCTTTAGCAACAATTTTAAGTTTATTGTTAAAAAATTTTTCTATTTTGTTTCCAAAAACTTCATTTCTCCAATTCTTAAATAATTTTGAGTTTTTATTATTTTTAAAGTGTAACTTCTTTAAATCTGATGTTGTAGCTATTAAATTTTGGCTTATATTTAATTCATCAGAAGTTATTTTAAGAATAATTTTTAAAACAGTTAATAGTTCAAAATTAATTTTTAAAAGTCTAGTTTCATTCTCTAACAAAGTATCAGAATTGTTTGATAAAATTTTTTCAAACATTATTAAATCTTTATTGTTTAATTTATACTTGATGCTTAGTGTATTTAAATTTTTTGGATTTTTTATTAATTTAATTACATCTTTATCGCTAAAAACTAACTTTCGGCTGATATTAAAATTTATACATTTCTTTTCTCTCCATTCAAAAATTTTTTTTAACTTAAATAAGTTCACATGTTTAACTTTAGATGGATAAATATTTTTCCAATAATTTTCTGAAGGATTAAGGTAAAGTTTTTTATCAAGATAAATTTTGGATTCCTCTAAAACCCAATCAAATCTATTTCTACTTGTTAATTTTTGTTTAATCTTAAAATATAATTTTCTTAGGTAATAGACATCATTCAGTGCATAATTAAGTTGATTTTGATTAATTGGTCTCAAAGTCCAGTCATAATATTGAAAAGTTTTGTCTAATTTTATTTTTAATATATTTAAAACTAATTTTTCGTAACTTATTTGATATTCTTGACTTATAAAAGAATATGCTATTTGTGTATCAAAAATATTATTGGGTAAAGATCCAAATAAGTGAAAAAATATTTCTATATCTTGCCTAGGTGAATGAAAAATTTTTAAAATATTTTTTTCTCTTAAAATTTTTTTTAAAAGCAACAAATTTGAAATTTTATTTGGGTCTATTGCATATGATCCTTTTGAAGTTCCAATTTGTAACAAGCATAATCTAGGGTAATATGTATTATTTCTGACGAACTCAGTATCTATAGAAATAACTTTTTCATCTAGACAAATATTAATAAATTTTCTAAAAGTATCATTATCATAGATTAAATTTTTTTCAGAAAACATTTGAATATTTTAATTTTATTTTTTTTGTGTATTTGTTATTTTAAGTTATGTTTAATATAAAGATTTACGATTTAATATTGATTTTAATTTCATTTTTATATGTAAATACTAGTATATCGTCAACTATTGTATCACATAAAGCTTATTATGATTTAGAATTTTTGGCTAACGAAGCACCTTCATTAGTAGATGGTGGGAATGGGAAAGCATCTTTTTTGCTTGAAAAACAATGTAAAGGTTGGGCATTAAAAGAAACATTTGCGATCACTTTCAAATTAAATAACAATGACAATTCAAAAAATTTTTCAATTTTTAGTTCCTTTGAGGATTTTTCAGCAAAAAACTTTAGTTTTGAACATTTAGATAAAAATGATTTCGAAAAAGAGATGTTTTACTCTGGTTATGTCCAAAAAAATAAAAACAATTTAAACGGTATAATTTTTGACAAAAATAATAAAAAAATTACATTTAATGACGATATCTTATTTCCAACAGAACATTTAGAAATTCTTCTTGAAAATGCAAAAAACAATGTAAACTTTCATACAGCAAAAGTTTTTTTTGGAAGTGATCAGGAAAATCTTGTGAAAATTGTATCTACCTTTATTGGAAAAAAAATTAATACTTTTGTATCTTTAGAAAATGATCTTTTAAAAAAACAAGTTTGGCCAATACAATTGTCATTTTACGACCTTAATCAAAAGAATCCAGACCCTAAAACAAAGGTAATAGCTTATGTTGATGAAAGTGGAATAGCGCATTCTTATACGGTTGATTACGGTAGCTATAAAATGAAAGGTAAATTAACTAGTATTGAAAAAGTTAAGAAATTAAAATGCTAATCATTTAATTTTAGCTTCTTTAAATATTACGTGTTTTTTTGCTTTGGGATCGTATTTTTTAAATTCCATTTTTTCAGGATGATTTCTTGGATTTTTTTTTGTTACATAATAAAATCCTGTATCAGCTGTACTTACGAGTTTTATCTGTATAGATGCTGGTTTGGCCATTATATCTCCTATTATTTAAGTAGGTCTATTTATATAATTTGTCAACCTCAAACATTATTAAATACGTTTACAGTAATCTAATAAAATTTTGCCTTTTAAAATATTTGTTTCTTTAATACTCACTAATATAGACATTCCAATTTTAAAAAAATTTGATTTTCCTTTAAGATATTCTTTTTTTTCGTTAAATATGTAATAATCTTTAGGTAATAATCTTTTTGGAATAAAACCTTCACTTTTATGATCATCAAATTTTACAAATACACCAAAACTTTTTACGGAAATTATTTCACCATTAAAAGTTTGATTATTTTTATCAGAATAAATTAAAGCGATATACCTATCTATAGTATTTCTTTCTGCAATAACAGCCTTTCTTTCAGTACTCGAAATATGTTTACATGTTTCGTTTAAGTTATTTTTATAAGCTTGATTAATTTCATTATTTTCTAAAATTTGAGTTAATTTTCTATGAACTATTAAATCTGAATATCTTCTTATTGGTGAAGTAAAATGAACATAATTTTTCAATGACAAACCAAAATGACCTTTATTTTCATTATGATATCTAGCTTGAGATTGAGATCTTAATATTAATTCATTAATTTTCATAAAATCTTTACTATTAGATGATTGTTCAATTATTTTGTTAAATAAATTTCCTGTTATATTATTGTTTTTTAGTAATTTATCGTAAGGTGACCCGATGCAGTTAATTAAAGATAAAATTTTTTCTGACTTTGGTCTTTCATGAATTCTGTAAGGGTTATTGGAACTATATTTCTGAAGTTCTTCTGCAGCACATTCATTTGCAAGTATCATGAGCTCTTCAATTATTTGATGACTTTCAAGTTGTTTGCTTTTTTGAACTTCTAAAGGTTTCCCTTTTTTATCAAATAAAATCTTTGTATCACTTATTTTTAAAGCAAGTGCTCCACGAGTTGAACTTTTATTTTTAAGTTTTTTATAAACCTTGTATAGATTTTTGACATTTAACAATATATTATCATCTATAGATTTATTTTTTTTAAATTTTGTTTTGATTAAATCATTAACATCATTATAGGTAAATCTTTTTGCTGACTTGATAGTTGATTTAAAGAACTTGTGAGATAATTTATTACCTTCTGAGTCTAGAATAATTTCAACAGATAAAGTTAAACGAAGTTTGTTTTCTTTAAGAGAACAAAGGTCATTTGATAGTTTTTCGGGTAACATTGGTATTACAAAGTTTGGAAAATAAATAGAATTACCTCTTTCTTTAGCATGAGTGTCTAAATTTGAGTTTTCTTGAACATAGTGAGAAACATCAGCAATACTAACTATAACTTTCCATTTATCACTTTTATATTTTTCAACAAAGACAGCATCGTCAAAGTCTTTAGCATCTTCGCCATCAATTGTAATGATTGCTAAATTTGTTAAATCAGATCTTTTGTCTATATCAGACATATCAATCTTTTTAACTTCTTTTATCACTGCTGTTGGGAATGTATCTATTATATTTAATTCATTTATTTCAAGCATTGGAAAAAAATTATTAGAGTTAAATCCTTTGTAAACTCTTTCTAACTTACAAGCTTTAAGATTTTTTATATTTGGTAAATGATCTTCACTGGCTTTGAGAATGTCTCCAATTTTCAAATTTTTATGAGTATGAGCCTTTTTTATGAAATAAAAATCTTCATTGACAGAAAATAATTTTTTTATTTTTATGAATTTAGATGAAATTTCATTTATTTGTGCAAAAAAAGACTTAGGGGCATAGATTTTTTTTAGAATTTTTGTATTAATTATTTTTTTATTTTTATATGTAATTAATGAAGATACAGTATCACCAATTTTAATGATAGGATTTTGATTGTTGTAAGGTATGAAGACTTTAATATTTTTTAACTTCTTATCAATAATCTTAGCTGTAGTATTTCCGTCTGTGTCAATGTCTAAGATTTTAAGCAAATAATTTTTTATCATATCAAAATTATTTTTTTTTCTTTGCTCGCAACTCTTTTTTTTCAATCAATTCTAGAGCCTCATCAAGAGTAATTTCGTCTAAATTCATACTTTTAGGCAAGGTAGCTCTCGTCTTTTTATACTCTACATAAGGTCCATATCTTCCTTTTTTTGCTAATATTTCTCCGTCATTGTTAGGGTGTTTTCCTAGACTTCGTCCCCCAGGAGATTTTTCAGAAATCAATACAACTGCATGATTTAAACCTATAGTCAGAACAGTTTCGTCATTTGGAAGACTAACTGAATTAATATCATATTTTAGATAAGGGCCGTATCTTCCAATATTAGCAGTAATTTCTTTATTAGTTTCAGGATGGTTACCAATAACTCTTGGTAATGATAAGAGTAAAAGAGCCTTTTCAAGGTTTATGTCTTTAGGATTCACTAATTTAGGAATACTTACTCTTTTAGGCTTTTTGCCATCACCAAGTTGAACATATGAACCATAAGGTCCTTTCTTTATAAAAACATCTTCATTTGTATCGGGATCTTTACCTAAACTTTGATCAAAATCAATTTCATTGTCAAATTCAGGGTTACCATCTTTTTTATTAGCTATCTGCTTTGTATATTTGCATTCAGGATAATTATTACAGCCTATAAAAGCACCATATTTTCCAAGTTGTAACCCAATTTTGCCATCCGAGCATTTAGGACATTTTTTTGAAGCGTCAAATTGATTATCTTCAGTTGAAAAAAACATTTGTTCTAATTCAGACTCTAGGGTATTTAAAATTTCTGATCTCTCTAAGTCAGTCATCTTGTCAAGATGTTTTTTAAAATCTCTCCAGAAATCTGACAATAAATCTTTATAGGGCAATTTACCATCAGAGATTTTATCAAGATCTTTTTCTAATGTTGCTGTAAATTCATAATCAACATATTTACCAAAGAAATTGCTAAGGAAAGCTGTTAATATTCTTCCTCTTTCTTCTGGAATTAATTTTCCACTCTCTTTTAAAACATAATCTCTTTCAACTAAAACTCTTAATGTTGAGGCATATGTTGAGGGTCTTCCAATACCAAGTTCTTCCATTTTCTTAACTAAACTAGCGTCAGTATATCTTGCAGGTGGTTGTGTGAAATGTTGTTCATCTTCTAATTTCTTTAAATCTAAACTATCATTAAGATTTAAAATTGGGAGAAGATTATCATCATCACTATCACTTGAAGTTGTTTTTTCATCAAAGCTTTCTTTATATACTTTTAAAAATCCAGAAAAAGCAATCTGAGAACCATTTGTTCTGAAAGTAATTGAATTATCTTTTGATTTTATATCTACCATAGTTTTGTCCAATTCTGCTGAAGCCATTTGGCTAGATAAAGTTCTTTTCCAAATTAAATCATATAACTTAAGCTGATCTTTATCTAAATATTTCGAGATTAACTTTGGTGAATAAGTAAAGTTTGTTGGTCTAATTGCTTCGTGAGCTTCTTGGGCGTTAGCAGCCTTTGATTTATAATATCTTGGACTTGCGGGAATAAAGTTTTTTCCATATTCATTAGAAATAAATTCTCTTATATTTGTTATTGCTTCCTTGCTAATTTGAACACCATCAGTTCTCATGTAAGTTATTAGACCACTAGTTTCTTTATTTAAATTTATGCCTTCATAAAGTTTTTGAGCCACTCTCATTGTTTTATAAGCACTAAAACCAAGTTTTCTAGATGCTTCTTGTTGCAGTGTCGAAGTTGTGAAAGGAGGTATAGGATTTCTCTTAACTCTTTTCTTTTCAATATTTGATATATGAAATTTATGTTTTTTTATTTCAACTAATATTTTTTTTGAATGTTCCTCATTTGGGATATCAAATTTTTTAAGTTTCTTTTGGTCAAATTCAATTAATCTAGAAGAAAATTTTTGACTACTTGAATTTTCAAAAATTCCTGAAATAGTCCAATACTCTTCAATTATAAATCTTTCAATCTCTAATTCTCTTTCACAAACTAATCTGAGAGCTACAGACTGAACTCTGCCTGCTGACCTGGAACCTGGAAGTTTCCTCCATAAAATTGGAGATATTCTGAAACCAATTAAATGATCTAATGCTCTTCTAGCCAGGTATGCATCAACTAATTCAGAGTTTATGTCTCTAGGATGTTCCATAGCGTTTAATACAGATGACTTTGTAATTTCATTAAAAACAACTCTTTGAACTTGTTTGCTTTTTAATGCTTTTTTTTCGTTTAAAATCTCATTGATATGCCAACTAATTGCTTCACCTTCTCTGTCGGGGTCAGTTGCTAAAATTAGAGTTTCTGCATCTTTTAAATCTTTTATTATTCCATTAATTACCTTTTTTTTATCTAAAGGTTGATCCCAGGACATCTGAAAATCTTTATCTGGTTCAACTGCACCATCTTTTCTTGGAAGATCCCTAACATGTCCAATAGATGCTACAACTTTATAATTATTACCAAGATATTTATTTATTGTTTGAGCTTTTGCAGGTGATTCAACAATAACTAACTTCATTTAAACTCCATAATTCTTTGCCAATTACCATTGGTTTTAAAATATATCAATATTAATTTAAATTTTTTTTTCTTCTTTTTTTAAAAGTCTAATTATATTTTCCCTATGTGTAAAAAAAACAAATGTAGTTAAAACAATTGACAAAAATAACAAATTTACTTTTTCATATTTAAAAAAAATTAAAATTGGGAAACTTGTTGATGAAATTAGTGCAGATAAAGAACTTATTTTAAAAATTAAAAATACTAAAATCCAAATAGTTAATAGACATAAACCTATAAAAAAATCTATTGATAATATGACACCTAAGGAAGTTGCAATTCCTTTTCCACCTCTAAACTTAAGCCAAATTGGGAAACAATGTCCTAAAACAAAAAAATAACCAAATACTAAAATCAAAAATATTTTATCAACAATCATAAGATTTAAGAAATCATTGATTATTGGATGTGGATATAATTTAAAAAGAATAAATAACGGAATAAAACTTTTTGATAAATCTAGTATTAAAGTAAAAAGTGCTAATGTTTTATTTCCTGTTCTTAAAACATTAGTGGCTCCTATATTTCCACTTCCAATATTCCTTAAATCATTGTTATCAAATAATTTAGTAAGAATTAGACCAAATGGAATAGATCCAATCAAATAACAAATAATGAAAATTAGAAATAGGATAAAATATTCAGTCATAATAGTTTATAATAAATCAAGATTATCAAAAACGATTTCACCATTCATCATGGACATATAATTTTTACCTTGAACAGGTCGGCCGTGAAATGGGGTTGGTGAAGTTTGCAAGGAATTTTTGTTAATTAAATATTGTTCATTAGGATCAAATATAATGAAGTTTGCCTTTTCGTTTGATTTGATTTTAGGAATTTCAACTTTTAACAATTTTGATGGATTCAAAGTTATTTTTTTTAAAATATTCATTATTGAGACATCTAATTTGTTTAGTAAATTTAATGTCAGTGGAAGTAATGTTTCAATTCCAGATGCACCTGTAGAAGCTGAAGTAAAAGGAAGAATTTTTGTGTCATTCGACATTGGTTTATGATCTGATGTGATTACATCAATTGTATTATCAAAAATAGCATTTTGAATTGCAATTCTGTCTTCTTCGTTTCTAAGAGGAGGGGATAATTTAAAAGATGTGTCATAAGTTGATAATTCTAATTCATTTAAACTAAAATATGGTGGCGATGTATCACATGTTATTTTGATACCATTTAATTTAGCTCTCTTTATAACTTCAACTGTTTCTTTAGTGGAAACATTCGACACATGATAATGTACACCTGTAAGTTCTGCTAACCTTAAATCTCTTTCGACTATCATTACTTCAGCACATGAAGGAATTCCAACTAACCCTAATCTCGTTGAAACTTCGCCTTCATTCATTTCACCTTGAATTGTTGTGGAGTTACTGGCTGTTAAACCAGCTAGAGATTTATCCTCCGGATTTTGAAGAATAGGTTTTTCAAGCATTTTTGCATAACTCATAACTCTTCTCATCACAAGAGAGTCTTGTATACAATTAGGCGCATCCGTAAAACCAATTGCACCGACTTCAGCCATCAAACCTAATTCAGCTATTTCATTTCCTTTTAATTCCTTAGTTGCCCCTCCATAGGGATAAAAAAATTTATCATTATTAAAGTTTGTTTTTTCAATTAAATGTTCGATCATTATAGGGTTATCAAGCAGGGGTTTTTGGAATGGCAAAATTCCCATTTTCAAAACTCCTGATTTAACCGCTGCATTTTTTAAAATTGAAACATTTTCATTATTCGTTTCATTTAAATAAACTCTTAAGTCAAAAATGCCAGGTGATAAAATTTTATCTTTGCAATTTATAGACCTGAAATCCTTTTCATTAAATGGAATATTTTTTTTACTATTTTCAAAATATGAAATGATTCCATTATTTACAATAATATTCATCTCTTGATCTAAATTTTGAGATGCATCAATTACTCTAATATTTTTTAATAGAATTGGATTATTATTTTTGTGCATTGTAAACTGCTTCAATAGTTGCCATGCGGATAGCGACACCAATTTCAACTTGTGTCTTTATTAAACTTCTATCTTCGTTATCTGCAAGGGATGATGCTATTTCAACTCCTCTATTCATTGGTCCAGGATGCATAATAACTGCATCATGATGTGCCATACTAAGTTTTTCTTCATCAAGACCATAAAATCTGTAATATTCTCTTTTTGAAGGAGATTCGGTTCCTGACATTCTCTCACTTTGTAACCTTAGTAACATAATTGCGTTAACATTATTAATGCCGTCTTTTAAACTATTAAAACAATTTACACCAAGGTTCTCTAAACTTTTTGGCATTAAGGTTGGAGGTGCTATACATCTTACCTCAACACCAAGTGTTGTGAGTAGATGAATATTTGATCTTGCAACTCTACTATTAAGTATATCACCGCAAATAGCTATTTTTAAACCTTCTATTCTACCTAATCTTCTTCTGATAGTTAGTGCATCTAGAAGAGCTTGTGTTGGATGCTCGTGTCTGCCATCTCCAGCGTTAACAATACTACAATTTAAGTAATCAGAAAAAAGTTTTGGCGCACCACTCTCAGGATGTCTAACTATTAATAAATTAGGTTTCATTGCACTTAGGGTGTTTGCTGTATCAAGAAGACTTTCACCTTTTTTTATTGAGGATTTGTCAACTGAGATGTTAATTACTTCTGCACCTAGACGTCTTCCTGCTAATTCAAAAGATACTCTAGTCCTTGTCGAATTTTCAAAAAAAACATTAAGAATAACATACCCATTGAGAGTTTTTATTATTTTTAAAGGATCTAAATCTGCGAAATAATCTGCTCTATCCAATATAGAGTTTATTTCTAACTTATTCATCCCTTCTATGGATAAAAGGTTTTTAGAATTGAGAGTTGCTATCGGAGGTGGTGTTTTATTAATTTTATGAATCTTATTCATTAAAAATTAGTTAGTACTACCTTTTTTTTAAAAAGTCTAGTGCAGATTGTAAAATCCAACATGCTGCATGTTTATCAATATTGGAAGATCTTTTTTTTCTACTTATATCCTGAGATATAAAAATTTTTTCAATAGCTTGTGATGACATTCTCTCATCTTGAAAGAGCAGAGGTATATCATGAAATATTAAAAAATTTCGAAAAAATGTCTCTACTGATTGACAACGTGGCCCTTTAGTTCCATTCATATTTAATGGTAAGCCGACAACAATTCCACCTACATCCTTTTCTTTAATTATTTTAAGTATTTCATTAAAATCTGCATTTTGTTTTTTCCTTACAATTGTTGTTAATGGTGTAGCTATGAAAAGCTCTTTATTAGATATTGCTATGCCTATTAATTTAGATCCATGATCAATTCCTAACAAATTTTTATGATGATTTGTCTTTATTAAAAAATCTTCATGCTTGTAGATAGGCATAACAGATGGTATCAAAAAATAAAAATTTTAAAATCATAAAAATATATGAGTAATAACAGTAAAATCGACTTAGATACATTAAAAAAACTTGGAAAATTATCAAGAATCCCAATTGATGAAACAGGTTCAATTAAGCTAATGGACGATTTAAATAAAATTATTGGTTTTATTGAACAACTTAATGAGGTTGATACTGAAAGTGTCAATCCACTTAGTTCAGTTACAGGACATAATTTGCCAATTAGAGAAGATGTAGTGGATGATGGAAATAAAAATAATGATGTCTTAGAAAATGCTCCCGAAAAGAAAAGTGGATATTTTGTAGTTCCGAAGGTTATTGAATAGATGAGTAATTTATTGCAATTTAGTATAAGTGAAGCTCTATTTCTATTAAAGAAAAAAGAATTTTCAACTAAGGAATTAGTAGAAACTTATATTAATGCTATCGAAAAAACTAAAGATTTAAATATGTACCTAACCACATGTTTTGATCAAGCTTTAGAACAAGCAAAAACTTCTGATCAAAATTATTTCAATGGGAACCAGAGGTTTTTGGAGGGAATTCCCTTAGGTGTAAAAGATATGTTTTGCACTTTGGGTATAGAAACTACTGCATCTTCAAAAATATTAAAAAAATTCATTCCAACTTATGAAAGTACTGTAACCCAGAATCTTTGGAAAGAAGGTGCTATTAATTTAGGAAAGCTTTCATGCGATGAATTCGCAATGGGCTCAAGTAATGAAACTGCTGCTAAAGGGGAGGTTATTAATCCATGGAATTTCGAAGAAAAAAGAACTCCAGGAGGATCATCTGGAGGATCTGCAGCAGCGGTTGCAGCTAAAGCTGCTTTAGCAGCTACTGGAACAGATACAGGTGGTTCAATAAGGCAGCCTGCAGCATTTTGTGGAGTTGTAGGATTAAAGCCAACTTACGGAAGATGTTCACGATGGGGGATTGTTGCCTTTGCTTCATCACTTGATCAAGCGGGTCCAATTACTAGGAATGTGCCTGATGCTGCATTAATGCTTCAAGTTATGTGTGGTTACGACCCTAAAGACTCAACTTCATCAAATAAAGATGTCCCTAATTTTTATAATGACCTAGGTAAAAGTATTAAAGGTATCAAAATTGGTATTCCAGAAGAATATAACAGTGATGGAATTTCATCTGATATATTAAACGCAAAAGATATGACTATAAATTTCTTAAAAGAAAATGGAGCTGAAATCATACCTGTAAAACTTCCTTTAACTAAATACTCTTTACCTGTTTACTACATTGTTGCGCCAGCTGAGGCTTCAAGCAATTTGGCAAGGTACGATGGGGTAAGATATGGAGCTAGAATTGATGGAAATAGCTTGGATGAAATGTATGAAAATACTAGAAATTTAGGATTTGGTGATGAAGTAAAAAGAAGAATTATGATAGGAACTTATGTGTTGTCTTCAGGTTATTACGATGCCTATTACTTAAAAGCTCAAAAAGTAAGAAGATTAATTAAAAATGAATTTACTGAAATTTTTAAACAAGTTGATTATCTTGTTACACCAACAACACCAACTACAGCTTTTAAACTTGGAAGCACTCAAGATTTGTTAACTATGTACCTAAATGACGTATTCACTGTGCCAGCTTCTTTAGCTGGAATACCTGGAATTTCATTGCCAATTAAACTTGATAAAAATAAATTACCTGTTGGAATTCAAATATTAGGAAAAGATTTTGATGAACAAGGTCTTTTGAATGTTGCTAATATAATAGAATCTTGCGCATCTTTTAAAGACACTCCAAATGGAGCTGCGTCATGATAAATACTAATAAAAACTCAAATTATATCTCTGGAAAAACTGGTGATTGGGAAATTGTAATTGGTTTAGAAATACATGCTCAAGTTTTAAGTAGTTCTAAACTTTTTTCTGGAGCATCTACTGAATTTGGTAAAGATCCAAATCATAACGTTTCTCTAGTAGATGCCGCGATGCCTGGAATGTTGCCAGTAATTAATCAAACATGTATAAAGCAGGCGATAAAATCAGGAATAGCTCTAAATGCTGAGATAAATAAGTACTCTGTTTTTGATAGAAAAAATTATTTTTATGCTGACTTACCTCAAGGTTATCAAATCAGTCAATATAAATACCCAATTGTAGGTGAGGGTAGTCTACAAATTACAGATGCTAATGGTGAAGATAAAGTTATAGGAATTGAGAGAATTCATCTCGAACAAGATGCAGGCAAATCATTGCATGACCAACATCCTAGTAAATCTTTTATTGATTTAAATAGAACAGGAGTTGCGTTAATGGAAATTGTTTCTAAACCAGATTTAAGATCACCTGAAGAAGCTGCATCATATGTAAAGAAAATTAGAACGGTATTAAGGTATATTGAAACATGTGATGGAAACATGGAACAAGGATCTTTAAGAGCTGATTGCAATGTATCTGTCAGAAAACCAAATGGAAATTTAGGAACAAGATGTGAAATTAAAAATTTAAATTCAATTAAATTTATTTCTCAAGCGATCCAATATGAAGCAGAACGGCAGGTTGAAATATTAGAAAATGGTGGCGTAATTGATCAAGAAACAAGGTTATTTGACACCTCAACTGGTGAGACTAGGTCAATGAGAAGTAAAGAAGATGCTCATGATTACAGATATTTCCCTGATCCAGATCTTTTGCCATTAGAACTTTGTGATAGTCAAATTAGTGAGATTAGAAGTGACATGCCTGAATTACCAGATCAATTGGTAGAAAGATTAATTTCTGAATATGGCATAACAAAATATGACGCTAATGTTATTGCAGAAGAAAAAGAATATGTGCACTATTATGAAAATTCAGCAAAAGATCGAGATGGTAAACTAGTCGTTAATTGGATGACCTCAGAATTATTTGGGTTGTTAAAGAAAAATAATATTCAATTTAATCAAAATCCAATATCTCCAAACTATTTAAATGAACTTGTAGAATTAATTGAAAATAAAACAATATCTGGAAAAATTGCTAAAGATGTATTTGAAATAATGTTTGCCACATCTAAGTCACCAAAAATGATTGTTAAAGAAAAGGGCTTAGAACAAGTTACAGATGATAGTGCTATTGAAGTTTTTGTTGATCAAGTAATCAATGAAAATAAAGATAAAGTAAAGGAATATTTAAGTGGAAAAGATAAATTATTCGGTTTTTTTGTTGGACAAGTTATGAAAATTTCTCAAGGCAAAGCAAATCCAGGTTTAGTTAATAAAATTTTGAAATCAAAATTAAAGTAGATTTTTATTTCCAGTTTGAAACAAATATAGCAATAATTATTAGCCCTATAGCAACAAATATTCTAGAACTTATTATTTCATTTAATATAAAATGACCCAGTATAGTAGCACTAATAGGGTTGAAGCCAAGTGTTATAGAAGCTTGTGTCGGTGAAATTATCTGTAAAGCCTTTCCCCATAAATACATCATTAAAATACCACCAGGTATAATTAACATGAATAGGTAAAAATAATTTATATCAGTCAGAAATAGAACATTTGATATTTTCTCTCCAACTACAAGACAAATTAACATCGTTGATATAGATCCTGAAAATAACGTAAAAATTAATACATTGACATTCCCATATTTTTTTAAAAACTTTCCTGAAAAAACTGTAAAAACTGACGCAGAAATCACACTAATTGTCATTAAAATATCTCCTTTGATAGGGTGAGGTGCTGTTGGGTCTATAAATTCACTTAAACAAAAATAAACTCCTGAAAAGGCAATGATAACGGAGATCAATTTTGGAAGTGAAAAAGATTCTATTTTAAAAATACAGGCAATAATTATAGTAAAAATAGGCATTGTTGCATATAAAAGGCCTGCTCTAGATGATGTAGTGATTTCCAAGCCAAGAGCCATAAATATAGGGAAAAGTGTGAACATAAATATCCCAATTAAAGCCATGTATATAAGATCATTTTTTTGAAAGATTATTTTTTTGAAACTAATAAAAAAAAATATTAAAAATAGTAATCCAGTAAGCCCATATCTCACAAAACTAATGATTAACGGGTCAAGAGAAGTTACTAAAGCTCTTGTAAATACAAAAGTTGTCCCTCCGAGCATTGCCGAAAAAGATGAACAAACACAACCTATAATAAAATATAAATAAGTGTTTTTTTGATTGCTTGGCATGAATTAGTTTTTATTTTAAAGTATGAATTGAAAGACATTGATACATGAAAATTAGAAGATTTGGAAGAACAGAATTTAAGATTTCTCAGCTGACATTTGGTGGTGGCTGGGTAGGGGGTATATTAATTGATCCAGATAAAGAAATAATGCACAAAGCGCTTTCATTAGCATCAGAAAAAGGTATTAATTGGATTGATACAGCTGAATCTTATAGCGAAGGAAAATCTGAAAAAAATATAGGTGATCTTTTGCCACTATTTTCTAAAGATAAATTTCAAATATCTACAAAGGCTCGATTAGACCCAAATAGCAGTGAAAGTATTATTTCTCAGTTAGACCGGAAAATTGATGCATCATTAGGAAGGCTCCAAAGAAATTTTGTGGAATTATATCAATTACATAATCGTATACAAAGTGTTGGTGATAAAGATAATTTTTCTGCAAAAGATATCCTAAAAAGAGGTGGCGTAGCTGATGCAATGGAAAAGTTTAAATCTGATGAAAGAATTAAATCTATTGGAATAACTGCTTTAGGTGATATAGATGCTATTAATGAAGTTGTGTTAAGTGATTGTTTTGATGTTGCACAAATTTATTATAATTTATTAAATCCAAGTGCCTCATATAATTCCAGTAGAAATTGGAATGATCATAATTTTTCAAATTTAATAAATAATTGTATTTCCAAAGATATGGGCCTAATGAACATTAGAATTTATGCTGCTGGTTATTTAGCTACTGACAAAAGACACGGAAGAGAAATACCCGTTACATTTGGAATTAACGAAAATGAACTTAATAGAAGGGTTGAAAAAATTAACTTAATATTTAATGATGTTAAAGGAACAAAAGCTCAAAAAGCATTAAGATATGGTTTATCAAACAAAGATATGTCCACAATAGTAATAGGACTTGCAAATATTGAACATCTTAAGGAAGCATTAAAAGGATATGACCAAGGTCATCTTGATGAAGAAACTCTAATGAGAATTGAAGAATTACAAAATAAAAATTTTAACTGAGGATTAATAATGAAAGTTTTAATATTGGGAGTTGGGGGATTAGGTAGTTTTTTCGGAGCTCACCTGCAAAAAACAAATTGTGATGTGACATTTTTAGTTACAGATAAGACTAAAAAACTAGTATCAGAGACTGGGATTAAAATACTGAGTGATTTTGGTAATTTTAAAATAAATCCAATTTTAATCACAAAAAAAAGTCTGAAAATCAACTACGATGTAATAATTATTTCCTGCAAAGCTTATCATTTAGACGAAGCAATTGCTGATTTGAAACCTACTCAAAAAAATGCTATTATAATTCCTCTTCTTAATGGTCAAGCACACATAAGCAAATTAGAAAAAGCGTTTAAAAGAGAAAATGTCTTCGGTGGCGTAGCCCATGTTAGTTCAAATACTACATCACCTGGAGAGATAAAACATGTTGGCAAAATAAAACGATTAACTTTTGGTAGTCGGTATGAAGCAAATAAAAATATTGCAAATGAATTTTATCAACTATGTCGTAAGGCTGATTTTCAAACAATGTTGAGTGACAATATAGATCAAGATATTTGGGAAAAATGGATTTTCCTCGCAACTATTGCGGGAGCAACTACTCTATTTCAAACAAGTATAGATAATATAAATACAAAACCGAATGGAAAAATATTCATTCAAAATCTCTGGAATGAATGCATCAATATATCAAAAGAAAATGGGTATGAATTAAGAGCCGAAGCTAAAAGCTTACATGAAGATCTTCTGTTTAAGTCAGATGTTCCATTTAAGGCATCTATGCTTGTAGATATGGAAAAAAAATTAATGACAGAACACGAGCATATATTTTTTGAATTTATAAAACTAGGAAAAAAGAAAAAGTTAAATACAAGTTTGTTAGAAACTTGTCATCTAAATATGTGTATTTATGAGGATAATTTAAATAAAATAAGTTAAACAAATATTAATGTTCGTTATTTTTTTTATTTATCATAGTTGATCTATACAACTCTATAATCTCAGTTCTACTTTTTTTATTAATTAAATTATTTTCATCTACATTAGTATTTATTTTAGGAGAAAATATAGTAATTTTGTAAAGTAAAGAAATAAGTGTAATTGGGTCCATTATTTGAATTTGCAAGCAGTATGCCAAATTAATTTAGGTGCCAACCTTTAATGAACTTATAATACCCCTTAAAGTTGCTACTACACTCAATGCTGTGATTTTACCTGTTCCTGGATTTTCAACTGATTGAATGTTTTCAATTTCTATTTTAAAATTTGAGCTATCAGATTTCACCAGAATTGTATGAGTGTTTTTAGTTAAAGTTGGGTCTGCCCAAATTTCAAGTTGAGTTTTTTTAGCACCAACCCCAGCTAGACCAACTGCTGCAGCTACGTTGACATTAGCGGGAAAAGCTTTAGCCCCTTCTAATGCATTATCTGAAAATATAAGTTTTGGTTCATTTAAGTTTTCTAAATTTATTTTATTTTCCACAACAAATTTAGCTTTAATTAATGCATTGGGAGGTTTTCTTGTTATCATTTTAACATAATCAACTTTTCCTTCTGAAACAGCACTTAGCCCATCTAGTCCAATAATAGCTCCAGATGCTAAAAATATTTTGGTAGAATATTCTCTGGCTTTATTAATTATTTCTTGGTTTTCTAATATTCCTGCACCACTTACTGTAATTAATTTAGTTTTATAATCTAAACATTTCTGGATTATTTCTTTGAAGGCCTCTTTAGGGGCGCAATCTATAACTACATCAGATTTTTTGCAAATTTCATCAAGACTTAAATATCTCAAAGATGAATTAAATGAAGATGTTTTATCAATTATTTTATTTTTTGTTCTGGAATGAACTCCTATAACATTAAATTTATCTATTTCCTTATCTAACTTTTTTGCAACATCAAACCCTATTGCTCCAAAACCAATAATTCCAATTTTCATTTTATCTCCCTATCGCATAGCCTTGCATAAACCTTGGATTTGCAGCTGCTTTTAGGATTTTATTATTTATCGATGCGGCAGTCATTCTTCCAAGTGACCAGTCTGCTTCAACAGTAACATTATGACCTCTTCTTTTTAGGTCTTTAATTGTATTCTGTGAAAATCTATTTTCCATAAATAAACTTCCTATGTCAGTTTCTCTTGGAAAAAAGGAATTTGGAAAATGAAATGTACTAAAGCCTGGAGCATCAATAGCCTCTTGTAAATTTAAGCCAAAGTGAACGTGACGTAGAAAAAAATGTAAAGACCATTGATCTTGTTGATCTCCACCAGGTGTACCAAAAACCATATATGGTTTGTCGTTTTTAAAAGCAAAAGATGGAGATAGAGTGGTTCTTGGACGTTTCTTAGGAGCTAATGATGCAGGTGATTTATCATCTAACCAAAACATTTGAGCTCTATTTGACAAACAAAAGCCAAGTTCTGGAATTATTGGTGAGCTCTGCAGCCATCCTCCACTTGGCGTAGCTGCTACCATATTGCCCCATTGATCTATAATATCAAAATGAGTTGTATCGCCTGAAGTTTGTCCATCAGAATTTGTTGATAGGTCATCAAATTTGGCTACAGTTGGCTCTCCTATATCGTATTTTGAATTTGATTCTTCTGTTTCCCCTTTTTTTCTTACAATTACTGGTCCACCAAAACCTTCTATATGTCCTGGTCTAACTTCTAGTGATGCTTTCTGATTTATAAGTTTTGCTCTTTCAACATTATATTCTCGACTTAACAAGTGATCTATTGGTACATTTACAAAATTTGGATCTCCGTAAAAAGCTTCTCTATCTGCAAAAGCTAGTTTAGTTGCTTCTGTAACTATATGAACAAATTCAGGTGCATCTTCATTAAATTTTGATAGATCAAAATTATCTAAAATTGCTAGCTGTTGAAGGAAGCTAGGTCCTTGACCCCAAACATCAGTTTTAAATACTTCATAATTTTTATATTTGAAAGATGTTGGCTTTTCTTCATGTGCCTGCCAATTAGCTAAATCATTACCATCTAGCAATCCTTTATGTTTTCTGTCAGATGTATCAATGAAGTGGTTATTTTTACAAAAGTTATGAATGCTCTCTGCAACAAAACCAGATTTCCAAATTTCTCTAGCATTTTCTATTTGTTTTTCACGATTAGATGAAAAGGAGGAGGAGGCATTAATTATTTTTTGGTATGTCTCACCCATTTTTCTATTAGAGAAAAAATCTCCTACATTTGGTAATTTTCCATTAGGTAAATAAATTTCAGCAGAAGATTTCCAATCAACTAAAAAAAGATCTTTCACTGATTTTATTGTATTTATTATATTTGGCACAAGTGGATAACCTTTTTGAGAGATAGATATTGCTGGCTCAATAACTTCACTTAATTTCATAGAGCCATAATTTAATAGTAAAAGCATCCAAGCATCGAATGCGCCTGGAACAACAGCTGCCAAAAGACCGCTTCCGGGAACAACGTTTAAACCCAGCTTCTTGTAATAATCAATTGTCGCTTTTTGGGGAGCAACTCCTTGACCACAGATTACTTTGGGTGGTTGATTGTTCTTTGAAAAAATTATTGTAACTTCTCCACCAGGACCATTTAGATGGGGTTCTACAACTTGCAAGGCAAACCCTGTAGCAACTGCGGCATCAAAAGCATTTCCACCTTTTTCTAGAATTGACATACCAACTGCAGAAGCAATCCAATGTGTGCTTGTAACAACTCCAAAATTACCTATTATTTCAGGTCTAGTTGTAAAATTAAACAAAATTTATAGTCCTTAGTTTTATATCGAAGTTTTTCTCTAAAAAATTGACACAGCATCAAAATTTTATCAAGATTATTTAAACAATATATATGGAGAGATTAATGAATTTTAACAAAATGTTTAAATTAATAGTTGTTTCCACAGCTTTAATTTTTACAACAATAGGTTTTTCGCATTCTGCAAGTATGCCATGTGGTACCGCAAAATTAATAGTACCTTGGGGTGCTGGTGGTGGTACTGATGTAATTTTTAGACAAATGGTTGATAAAATAAATAAAAATGGTGCAAAACCACAATTGCAAGTTGTAAACGTTGGAGGTCAAGGTGGAAATAAAGGTGCTAAACAAGCATCTAAGGCAAAGCCCGACGGATGTACATTATTTGCAATTCACCAAAGTGCAATTACAAGCTATTTCACAGGTCGAATTGATATAACGTGGGATGCATTTGAAACTATTTCTATGGTAACATCCACACCTTCAATTATTGGTGCAAATGTTAATACACCTTATAATAATTTATCTGAACTTGTAGCAGCTGCAAAGAAAGCTCCTGGCACTATCACTGCGGGTGGTACATTTGGATCAACTAGTCAATTTGTTTTTCTTTTACTTGAAGATGCGGCAGGTGTAAAATTTAAACATGTTTCTTATGACGGAACTAAGCAAAGGATGACTGCACTCCTCGCTGATAATATCAAACTCGGTGAAATCAATTTAGCTGCGGCAATTAAGTTTATTAAGGCAGGAAAGTTAAAAGCACTTGGTGTAACCAATGATGCAAGGCTTGATCAAATACCAAATATTAAAACTGCTAAAGAACAAGGTGCCAATGTTATTTTTGCAGTTGAAAGAGGTGTAGTTGCTCCTAAAGGCACTTCACCCGAAATAGTTAAACACTACGCTAAAATGTTTGAGGGTGCAGCTATGGATAAAGATTTCAAAGCTGCCATGCATAAAAAAGGTATCTTAATTAATTATAAGGGACCTGAGGATTACAAAAAGCATTTTCAAGCAACTTATAACTACTGGAAACCAATTGCTAAGCAGGTTGGTGTATACAAAAGAAAAGACTAAGTTAAACTACAAAGAAGAGATGATTTAATTATCTCTTCTTTTTTCTTTTACAATGAGAAATGAAAATTAACAAAGATACAATCGTTTCAATATTTCTTTTGATCTTCTGCGGTATAATGATCAACAGCAGTTATTATATTGAAGATCCAGGATATCAAGGCATGAAAGCAAGTTATTGGCCAAGAATAATTTTGTGGCTTTTATCTATTATGTCGCTTGTAATGTTGGTAAAGTCTTTTGCAAATAAAATTGATAGCATCAATGCAGGATCATTTTCACAAATTAATTATATGCAATTTAAAAACGCTTTAATTTGTTTTGGTATGTTTATTTTTTTTCTAACATTTTTAGAATATTTAGGAATGCTATTGGGGGGTATTATATTTGTATTTGGTTTATTAACTTTTCTAGGTGGATTTTCTATAAAAAAATCAACTAATCATTTAATAATTTCGGTAGTTACGATAGGTGTGATGTGGTCTATTTTTACTTTTGGTTTGAAGGTTATTCTTCCAGAAGGGGAAATTATAAGAATTTGGTAAGAATATGATAGATGTAATTCTACAAGCATTTGCAAGTATAGTTTTTGATCCGGTTACGTTAGGATTGATGTTAGTTGGCACTTTAGCTGGTATATTAGCAGGTGCAATTCCAGGCTTTACAATTGCAATGGGTGTAATTTTAACACTTCCATTTACTTTTGGAATGACTGCTATTCAAGGCTTAGCAACAATGTTGGGTGTATTTGTAGGAGGTTTTTCTGGAGGGTTAATGTCATGTATGTTAACTGGAATACCTGGAACTCCTTCATCTGTAGCTACGACTTTTGATGGATTTCCCTTAGTTAGATCTGGCAAACCTGGTTTAGCTTTGGGATTAGGTTTATGGTCTTCATTTTTTGGGGGTATGATTAGTGCCGTTATATTGGTTGCTTTAGCACCTCAATTGGCATTTTTAGGGTTAGAATTTGGTCCTTGGGATTACTTTTCTCTAATCATTTTTGCATTAACAATTACTGTAAGCCTGTCTGGTGGAAATATTGTAAAAGGACTAATTGCAGGACTTTTAGGATTATTTGCTGCAACAGTTGGAGAAGACGAAATTAATGGTGTAGCCCGTTTTACATTTGGTTTTGATGAATTTAAACAGGGATTTGCATTTTTGCCAGTGTTAATTGGTTTATTTGCATTTTCTCAACTCTTAACTGATGTAGAAGACGACAAAAGAGCAAAGAGTCCACTAATGGAAAAATCTGGAACATTAGTGAGAGTTGAGCATAGGCAAGCAATTGCAATTATTATTAAAAGATGGATAAATTTGTTTAGGTCAAGTTTTATTGGAATCTTTACTGGTATTTTACCTGCCGCAGGAGGTTCTATTTCAAATATATTAGCTTACGACCAAGCAAAAAAAGCATCTAAAAACAGGTCTAATTTTGGAAAAGGTGAATATGATGGCATTGTAGCACCTGAAGCGGCTAATAATGCAACTGCGGGAGGTGCACTTATTATGATGATGGCCCTCGGGATACCTGGTGATATTGTTACAGCTGTAATGCTTGGTGCTTTGATGATACATAATATTATACCTGGCCCAACTTTTATACAAGATGAGCCTCTTTTAGCATATGGAGTATTCATAGCTTTTTTTGTAGCTCATTTTTTCATGGTTGGTCTCCAAGCTTTTTCATTAAGAATATTTTTATTAGTAACAAAAATACCAATGTATGTATTAGCGTCAGTAATCTTGGCATATTGTGCTATTGGTGTTTTTGCGTTACATAATGTTGTTTTTGATATTTGGGTCATGTTCTTTTTTGGAGTGATTGGTTACTTCATGAAGAAATTAGGTTTTCCTCTAGCTCCAATGATCTTGGGAGTGGTTTTAGGAAAGTTAGCTGAGCTAAATTTAGCAAGAGCTACAGGTATAAGTGATGATTTATTATTGTTTTTTTTAAGACCTTGGTCATTATTTTTCCTTATAATGGCAGTAATTTCAGTAATTTTCCCATTCTATCAAGATGCAGAAAGAGGCTCGAAATTTTCAAATATATACGTTCCAGCTTCAGTATTTGCCTTAGCTGTTCCATTATTATTTATGGAAAGTGTTACAAGATTAATAATAGCATTGATAATGGTTGGAATAAGTTTTTATTTTATTTATAAATCATTTATCAAGAACAAACTTTTAAAAAATTGAATCAAAGGTATTTAGCAGATATTTCTAAACTTTTATTCCAAAGTTTATCGGCATTTATCTTACTCATAGAAAAGTTTGATGAAGGTGAAACTTTTCCTTTATAGAAATATTCTCCAGTTATTTTATTATGCGTTTCAATTAAATATAATAAAGTTTCAGTACCTTCATTAATATTTATTCCTCCAAATTTCATAGCCAATCTAATTCCTAATGTTATAATACAATTATTATTACTACCAAAATTAGTTTGAACAAAACCTGGATGAAGGCAATTTACACTGATATCATCTTTTTTTAATATTAGGTTTAACTTCTTTGTAAATAATATATTACACAACTTAGATTTTTTGTAGGCTATCCAACCATTATAATTTTTTTTCATTTGAAGATCATTGAAATCTAGATCTACTCCCCAATGTGCACCACTTGCAACATTAATTATTTTAGAGTTTCTTTTAATTAATTTTTTTTTGATTACAAAATGTGTAAAAAGAAAATATCCCAAATGATTTAACGCAAATGTTTTTTCTATTTTTTCTCTAGATAAAGATTTATTGAAAAAAACAGCTCCTGCATTATTGACTAATATGTCAAGTTTTGAAAACTTATTAACTTTAAAAAAGTTATTAATTTCTGCTAAACTTGATAAATCACAATTTAAAAATGAAATATTTTTGTTCTTTGAAATTTCTTTTAGCTTTCTAAGTGCAAGCTCTCCTTTATTTATGTTTTTTCCAATTAAAATTAAATTATTTTCTGGGTTCTTGACTAAAGTTTTTGCAGCATTAAAACCTATGCCACTTGTTCCCCCTGTAATTAAAATATTTTTTTTCATTTTGCTATTGTTTTAAATTCTTCAAATTTTTTTTTAGGATCAATGCTACTAAAAATTTCAGAGATCATTGCAAATCCTGAAACACCCATGCACTTAAGTTTATTAATGTTTTTTAGTTTTATACCACCTATGGCTACAACTGGTATATCTACTTTTTTTATAATTTCTTTTAAAATTAATTCACCCATTGCATTTGATGCATCAGTCTTGCTATTAGTAGGGAAAACAGGCCCAACACCAATATAATTTATAAAATTAGGAATATTTTGAATTTGATCTATGTCAGTGATTGATAAACCAATTTTCACTTTACTACTAATTTGATTTTTTGCTAATTCAGGTTTCATGTCATTTTGTCCTATATGTAAAATATCAACATCATTACTAAGTTTGTTTACTATTTGAACATTATCGTTAATACAGAGTTTACAATTTGTATTTTTTAATACTTGTACTATTTCATTTGCAAGTTTTAAAAAATCATCATCACTTGAATTTTTAAATCTTAGTTGAAAAACGTCTAAACCTAAAGATGAAAATATATCAACAAACCTAACTAAAGCTTCACTCTTGGTTTCAGAGGGCAACAGATGTCTTTCTTGAATATTTTCAGGACCTCCAATTACATATGTATTTAGATTAAATGAGCTCAATTTTTATATTTTTTTCAACCTCATCAGGAGTTAAATTATAAATGGTATCTATTAATTCTGTTCTCAGTGAAGCAGGACCTTTAGCTGAATTGGATGCCTTGTCAGATGCAACCGAATATATCCCTAACATATTAGCAGTAGAAACTAGATTATCTTGATTACTTGTTAATGCAGCACCAATAAGACATGTAAGGGCACAGCCTGTTGCTGTTATTTTCGTCATCATTTGATTGCCACCATGAATGGCATAAACTTTTGAACCGTTAGTTACATAGTCAACTTCTCCGGTTATGGCTACTATTATATCATTATCATTTGAAATCTTAATCGCTGCATCTAATGCTTCATTTGAAGATGATGTACTATCAACTCCTTTTCCACTATTTGAAATTCCAGATATTGAAATAATTTCAGATCCGTTTCCTCTCAAAACTGTTGGTTTTAAAAATAATAATTCTTTAGCATTGTTACTTCGAAATTCGCTTGCACCTGCACCAACTGGATCTAAAACCCAAGGTATATCATGTAATTTTGCTTCGTTTGCCACTTTAACTGCACATTTTTGCCAATGTTTATCAAAAGTACCTATGTTTATAGTTAAAGCACCGTTAATTGCTTTAGAAAGATTTGCAAAAGATTCTGCTTCTTCAATAGCATGAGCCATAGCAGGGGATGCTCCAATTGATAACAACATGTTAGCAGCTATGTCCATGGAAACAAAGTTACTTATGTTCCAAATTAAAGGTGAGTTAGCTCTTATTTCTTTTAATAATTTTCCTGAATTAGTGTCTTTTAAAAAAGTCATATTCTCCCTCCGCCAGTATTATCTAGATCAGGTTATAAGGGTATTTCTCAGCTTAGATTTAAAGCACCCCCGATAAATAAGTGTACAAAATTTTAATATTTTAATCTACAACATTATTATTTATAATAAATTTGGTTACCACTCATTTTCAAAATCTTTAGAAAAGCAAAATCTTTTTATTGGTGTTGCTTCACCTCTAGGAATTTGTGCAATTGGATTAAGCTTAAAAGTATCTTCTCCTCTCGCCAATTGTGTCTCAAAAAATGGCCACTCATTTAAATCACCTTTTACATTAGTAGGGGAAAATCTCATTGTAATACCACATCTTTTTCTGTTTGAATTGTTTGGGTCTGAACCATGTAATAGAGCATCATTATGTAAGGAGATTTCTCCAGCCTTAAGATCAATATAAACGACTTTATCTTTATCAATCTGATCTTCGGAAACTTCTTGATCCAAAACTAAGTGTGATGCATCATTTGTATGATGTTTGAAACCATCAGCTCCTTTTTTATGGCTGCCTGAGACAACTTTCATTGCACCATTTTCTTTGTCAGTGTCAAACACAGCTAACCAAACAGTTACTGCATTCGCGGGCTTCAATGGCCAGTATTGTACATCCTGATGCCAAGGAACCACAGAACCATTATGTGGTTCTTTGTGAAAAAATTGGCCACCCCATTGAACAAAATTTGGTCCTAATATGTCTTCAACATAGTCTAATATTTCAGGTGTCCTGCACAAATCATGAAACTTTTTACTAGCTTTATGCCACATATTTGTTTTATTTATATCCACGTCAGATGGCAGTCTAGAACTTAATTCCTCAAATAATTCTTGTAATTCTAAGGCTCCATCATGCGAAAAAACAGGCAAATTTTTAACATAACCTTGCTCTGAATATTGTTGTTTTTCTTTGTTGGTTAATCTTCTAACTTCATCACTTATTTGATACATACAGCCTCCAATTAATCATTTATTATAAATCATATATGTTTTTTTAAAATAGGAATCATGAAAACACTCTTTTGCTCCTATTAGACCATTACTTTCATTTTTACATAAATAAATTGGTATATTATTCAGATAATCAAAGTATTGATCAATTTTTTTAAATTCGTTAAGAAAGATATCTTGATTTAAAAATTTTTGTAATTTTATTGAAATTCCACCACATATTATAACACCAGCAAGACTTCCATTTAAAAAAATATTATTGATGATAGACACTACTAAAATTTTATACATTTGATTAATCGCAGAAATAGCGTTTCGATCATTTTTATCGGCTAAGTTTGCAATTTCTCTAGCTTTAATTTTGAAAATTTTGCCCTTATTTTTAATTTGATAAAAGTTAAATAAATTTTCAATTCCTCTGCCACTAACTAAATCCTCAACACTAACATATTTTTGAGATTTAAGAAGATGAGATAAAATTTCTATTTGTTCAGAATTACTTGGTGAAAAATATGTATTTCCACCCTCGCCAGGAATAGGGATTACGTTATTATCAATTTTCTTTAAGTTACAAACCCCTAAGCCAGTTCCAGGACCAGTAACTAAAAGAGTTGAATTTTTTTTTGAAGTTCCATTTTTTATTTTCTTAAGTTTTAATTTCTTAAATAAAAATTTATACTTTTCTTCGTCTTCTTCTAAGAGTAAATTTTTAAAAACAAAACTTTGTGCAACAAAGTCATTGATTACTAAAAGTGATTTAAGATTAAGGCTTTCCAAAAGTTGTATTTTATTAAATTTGATATGATTGTTACTTAATAGAACATCATTATATTCACATGGCCCCGCTACGCCGATTGATATATGTTCATTAATAATGTTATGTTTTTTCTTATATGCTGAAATAATATCTTCTAAAGATTTAAATTCTGAGCATAAAAAGTTTTCGATAAGACAAATTTCAGAATTAATATTTTTTTGAAATGCCAATCTCGCATTTGTTCCACCAATATCTGCAACAATCAAACTCATAAAACCCTTTCAAAATTTTGATTTATGTCTAGAGTATCTTAGTAATAGCATGGAGATATACAATGATTAAATTTTATTATAACACTGGTCCAAATCCTATGAAGGTAGCTTTATTTTTAGAAGAAGCAAACATTGATTACGAGGCAATTCCTGTGGATACTAGAAAAGGTGAGCAGCATAAAGATAATTATCTCAAAATTAATCCTAATGCTAAGGCTCCAACTATTGTTGATGGTGATAATGTAGTTTTTGATAGTAATGCAATACTTTTGTATTTAGGTGAAAAAACTAATAAATTCATGCCAAATAATGAATTAAAATTTAAGAGTGAGCTATATTCTTGGTTAATGTTTGTTGCAACTGGAATAGGTCCTTATTCTGGACAATCAGTTCATTTTCAACATATGGCCCCAGAAAAAATTAAATATGCAATTAATCGATACACCTACGAAGCAGAAAGACATTACAATATTTTAAATAATAGACTCGCGAATAATGAGTATATGTTGGGAAATACTTATACAATTGTCGATATGGCCGTTTGGGGGTGGACCAGAATGATTGAAAAAGTTATTTCTCCAGGAGAATTAGAAAAAAGAGTTCATTTGAAAAGATTAATGGACAAAATTAACAGTGGTTCAGCAAGTCAAAGGGCTGAAAATATTGCAAAAAAGAATAGTCATAATTTTAAAATGGAAATAGATGAGGAGGCAAGCAAATTTATGTTTCCTCAAAATGAGAGGTTAAAATAATTTAACATTTTTACATCTTTTGAAATTAGAAGATTAAATTTATTACTTTGGTATGAAAATTGTAATATAATGTAACTTGAAATAAATAGGTGTTTTAATGCGAGATTGGGATAAAACAATCGAGGAATTAAGAAAAAATATTGAAGATGCTCGAAAAAGGTGGGTACTTCCTTATCTCGATCCAACACAATTTGATGTTAAAACCTCCGAAGATAAACCTAAAGTAAATGCTGAAGAACAAAATATTTCTACTAATAAAATTTCTGATACTGAAAAAGTAGTAACTGAAGATCCTCAAATAGTTTCTTCTACAGAAAAAAAAGAAGTTCCAGCAGAGGAAGTTAAAGGTGAGAAAGCCGAAGAAGTTCCCAAAATAGACATGGCTCAAGTTGATGCCACGTTAGATGA
>CACMRG010000009.1 GCA_902616005.1 uncultured SAR116 cluster alpha proteobacterium | reverse complement strand
TTTTTTCTTACTTTTTGGCTATTTCAGAGCATTTAAAACAAATCATCAATTTCATCAAATTAAAATACCTAAAAACACTCTCCTAATTACCTTTGGTGGGTTTTCACTAGAAAAATCCTTGTTTCTTAACTTATCAAATAAAAATAAGAACATTGAAACGTTATTAATAGCAGACGATTTAGATGATGTTAAACTATCTGCATTTAAATATGCTATTAGAGAAAGTTTATATTATAACTTGTATCAATTTTTCTATGCTAAAAAATATGTTGATATTTTTTGGTTTAGATCAAATGTTTCAACTAGTCAGAGAGAATATAGATTTAGAAATATTCCGAGTGACTATTTTTTTAAAGGTGAATATATACTTAGGAATTGTTCAATAAATAGTAAACAATTATATTGGCCAATTTCATTTAATAACAATAAAAAAAATGGAAAATTAGAAGTTGTAATAATCGGTGGTATGTATCATTGGGAAAAATTAATTAATTTAGAACTTTTTTACAAAACATACAATTCGATTATTAACTTAATTAGAGATAATGCCAATAATATTCAGTTAACTTACATCAACCATCCGTCAACAGATAAAGAAAAAGATAATGAAATAAAAAAACTAGATCTTAAAAAATTTAAAATAATCAGAAATTTGAGTTGTGAGAATTATGCTTATAACAATAATAATGAATTAATTTTTTTCTCCGTTTTTTCAACAGCTATATATACATTAAACCAAATTGGTTCAAAGTCATATACTGTTTACAAATTATTCAATAAGGGTGAGATAAGTCAAAAGTTTATTAACAGGCTTGATAATAGGTGGAGGATTGACAAGAAGTTTGGCAAATATCATTTAGATAGTAAAAAAGAAATATTAAAAGCTATTTTAAATTTTAGCCAAAATAAAATTAGTAACTCTAACAACTTATTAATAAAAGATTATCAAAAGAAATTAGATTTTTTATCATAATTTATAATCAAGTCACTGGCCTCTTTAAGATCTTTACAAATATAAATATTTTTAAATTTTTTTTGTTTGACTAATTCTAGTTTTTTTTCTCCTAAACCTGTTTTAACAAGGATTAGATTAAAATTTCTTAACTCTCCAGCTAATAAGTCTGTTATGTTATCGCCAATTAACCATTTTTCAGTAAATTTAAAATATTTTATTTTTAATATTTCGTCAATAAGACCTGGTTTTGGCTTCCTGCAGTTACAATTCTTAAGTGGATGATGTGGGCAATAAGCAATGTGGAATAGATTAATTCCTAGTTTTTTAAGTTTTTTTTTAAAATTAGAATGGATTTCATCAAGTTGTTTTTTTTTAATAATTTTTCTACCTATGCAAGATTGATTTGTGGCTATACTTATAAAGTAGTTATTTTTTGACAAGTTAGAAATTGCTAATAAACTTTTTTTTATAAAAACTAAGTCATGTCTTCTTATGATATAATATCTTGAAAGCTTATTTATAACTCCGTCACGATCTAATATTATTAATTTTTTACCATTAAAATAATTCATGCCTAATATTATACAGAGTTTTTATTTTCATCTATGAGTCTGCGTTTGACTTTTACTTTTAACATTTCATTAATGTTCATTAAAGCAATATTGCCAAACTTTTTTTTTATTTTTTCTTTAAAGCTTTTTCTTTGAAAATATTTTTCAAAATTGTTGTCTCTCAAAGACAAAATTTCGTAACCTTTTAAATATTCATTTTCAAGAGGAATTGTTTCATAAGAATGAAATGAAAATTCTTCATACTTTTTTGGAAGTTTCTTGTTCATCAGTAACGCTTCAAAGTATAGAGGACTTCCTGGCAAAGCTATTACAGGATACGTGTTCCATCCTAATGTGTTTAAATCAGTACTTAATGAAAAAGTTTCTTCTATTGTTTTTTTAGTATCGCCTGGTAAACCATAAATATAATTTGCCATTACGTTTATATCAGCATCTTCAATCTGTTTTACAACTTCATTAACTTTTACTTGCTCGAATTTACCTTTTGAAATTTCAAGTCTAATTTTTTTATTTGCACTTTCAATCCCAAGAGCAAGCCATCTAATCCCAGCTTTTCTAATTTTTTTTAAAATTTCAGGATTTGGAACGGTGTCTATTCTTGAATAAACCCATATCTTTAGCTTATCATTTATATTAAGTTTTATTAGTGAATTAATAATTGGGATATAATATTTTTTGTTTAACAGAAACATTTCATCAGTTATTCTTATTGTGTTAACCCCTAATGCAATTAGTTTTTTAAATTCATGTTCTACAAAAGAGACACTCCAATGTCTCATCTTATTATACTTATCTGCAATTCCAATCTCTGCATTATCATTTTTGTTGATTAAATTTATCATACAAAAACTACATTTAAATTGGCAACCTAATGAAGTTTGAATTGCAGCATATGGTGATCGAAATTCATCAATATAATTTGCATGCCAAAATGGTGATCGGTAAAGATCTAGCGGTTTTTTTTTGTATGGTAATAAATCCCATGCGTATCCTGGTAAATCATTATCCATATTTTCATTAGGAACAGATTTTTCGTTCTCTGTAATAAAAACCTTTGAATTATGTTTAAAAGCGATACCATTAATTTTTTTTAAATTACTCACCTCAAATTTTTTTGATTTTAATAAATTATGTAATGAATATACGCCTTCATTTAAAAAAGCTATATCAATACAACTTTCTTGACATAATGTTTGTTTAGGTAATGCCTGTATGTGTGATCCAATAAAACCTATCAATTGCTTTAATTTTTTTTCTTCTTTAATTTTGCTTGCTAGTCTAACTGCACCACTCATATTAGTTGTTCCAGAATTTACATTTTGACCGTAAACAACGAAACACAAGAAACGAGGTTTCTCCTTTTTTATTCTCAATATAGTTTCATCATCAGTTAAGTTTTCGGCCAAAGTGTCAATTATCATGGGTTTAAAACCTTTTTGTCTACAACTTTCAGCAAGCATAAGCGCCCAAGTTGGAGGTTCTATAGCAGAAAATTTACTTGCTAATCCTTGGTAAGTTTTAATTGCATTGTTTGGGGTTATGAATGCTACATCAATCAACTTCAATCCATTCAAATAAAAATTTAGTTTTAATTATTACTATTTATAACTTATATTTATAATAATAATATTAAAAATAAATTTTTATTAATGATTTTGAACAATAAACATAGATTTCATAGGTTAGAAAAAATTTTAAAAATAAACAATTTTGAAAATCCTATGCCTGGGATTGCAGTGATTAGAAATTTAACATTATATTCTCAACTTCAAAAGTCAGTTTTTAATTTTATAAAACAAAATTTAAAAATTGCTTTTCCAAAGACAAATTTTGAAAACACAAATAAATTTTTGGAAAAATATTATGAATTTATAAAAATTCTTCCAAATAAAACACCTAATGGACTACTTTTATTCCAAAAAGAAACACAAAATGAATATAATATCATGCATAATCATTTTTCAAAATTTATTAGCAGATATTTGAATTTTAATAATATTGAATCTTTGCACTTACCAATTAATTGCAGAATATCAGATGGTGGAGAGTTCTTAAACGATAAAAGGCCAAGGTCATCTTCAAAATGGCATATAGATGTCTGGGCTGGGGAACCAATTGAATCTTTTTTAATGTTTTTACCTGTTCTTGGTTCATGCAAGTCTTCAACAGTAAGGTACAATGATTGCCAAGTTGAACAATCTTTATTAATAGAGCAAAGAGATTATGCAGAACATGATGTAGAAGGAAAAACAAAAAATATTTATGATTTAGAAGATAATACCTTTGTAATTACAGACAGTCTGGTTTTTCATCAAACTCTTAAAAAGGAAAAAAGTCTAAGAATTTCTCTAGATTGTAGAGCTTTGTACAAAGAAAAATTTGATTATGAAAATAGAATACATAATTTAAGACAAAAAAACTATTTTGATCTAGAAACATGGACATCGATAAATAAAAATAAAAAAATAGTTACAAATTTTTCATTTAAAAATATTGAAGAAAGAACAAAGTCTTTTAAAACAAAATTAGTGAATACATCCTATCCTCTTGAATTCAAACTTATCAATAAAATATGAAGTCAAAAATTCAACCTGTGATTTTATCTATTGTGCTTAGTTGTAGAAATGATAATTATCCAAATAAAAATGGAACAAAAGTTTTAGAATTTTGTATTAATGATTTGATATTTAATTTGAAAAAAATTAATTTATTCTTTGAAATCATTTTAGTAGAGTATAATCCCCCTCCAAATAAAAAAAAATTATTACAAGTTTTGAGATTAGTTAAAGCAAATAATGTTTATGTTAAGTTTATAAATGTACCACCAGTTTATCATGTAAGATTAAAGAATTCAGCCTATTTTCCAATTGCGCAAGAATTAGCATTTAATATAGGTATTAGGCGGTCAATAGGTAAATATATTATAACTAAAAATGCTGATACAATTCTAAATGATTACTTCTATCAATTTATTCGTGAAAATAAGTTAAGTAATAAATTTATTTACAGATGCCCTAGAATAGATCTAAGTAATCAAGACTTTTTTAAAAAGAATTTTGAAGTGATCAATGATAAAGACCTTTTTAATGAAAGTTGTGGTGACTTTATACTCATGTCTAAGAAAAATTGGATTAAAATAAGAGGTTGGTGGGAAAATTATGAAGCTTATCAAGATGGGTCTGATAGTCTAGTAATAGAGTCAGCTAAAGCAATGGGCATTTTAGAAAAAAAAGTTAAAGATTGTATAATTTTCAAACATAAACATGATTTAATTCATGATAAAAGAACAAATTATAAACACTATAATATTAAAATTCCAATATTTAACTATCTTTTCTATAAATTTATTTCTGTTTTAATTTTATTAAATTTGATTAAGAGAAAAGCTAAAGTTACTTCAAGAGATGGTTCAAAAAAATCAATTTTAATAGATGTGTATTGCTATGACTTAATAAAAAAAATTAAAAAAAACAAATCTCTAGTTCCATTAAATCTGAATGACAAATGGGGTTTGCATAAGATTGATTTAGAAGAAACTACATACAAAAATATATAATAGTATTTGAAACATAATAACCATATATGTAAATTAATCATTACAGTTTAATTGAAAAAGGAGTTTACTTTATGTTAAATATTTTAGTATCTGGTGGCTTGGGATATATTGGTTCAATTTTAACTCGTGATTTGTTAGATGAAAAATATAAAGTCACCGTAATTGATAATAATATTTACAAAGAAAACTCATTAGCTGATCTTTATATAAATGAAAACCTTACGCTTATAAATGGAGATATTAGAAATTATAAATTAATGTCTTCAATAATATCTAACTTTGATATTATTATTCCTTTAGCCGCATTAGTTGGTGCGCCTTTATGCGCTAAAGAACCACTAGCAGCTTCATCTATTAATAAAGATGCGATGTTTTGGTTATTTAAAAATATTTCAAAAGATCAAGTGATTTTAATGCCTACAACAAATAGTGCCTATGGTACCGGTAACAAAGACAATTATTGTGATGAAAATTCAAAGCTTAATCCTATTTCAAAATATGCTATAGATAAAGTACAGGTTGAAGAGGAATTACTTAATCTAAAAAATGCAATTAGTTTACGTTTAGCCACTGTTTTTGGAATGTCTCCTAGGATGAGATTAGATTTATTAGTTAATGATTTTGTGTACAGAGCAGTTAAAGATAGGTTTATAGTAATTTTTGAAGGTCATTTTAAAAGGAATTATATTCATGTTCGAGACGTTGCGAGATGTTTTTTACATTGCATTAAAAACTTTGAAAAAATGAATAATGAGATATTTAATGTTGGATTATCAAATGCGAATTTGTCTAAAATTGAATTATGCAAAGAGATAAAAAAACAAATACCAGCTTTTAATTTTTTTGAATCTGAATTGAATAAAGATCCAGATCAAAGGAATTATATAGTGAGTAATTTAAAAATTGAAAAAACAGGCTTTTATCCAATTATTAATCTTGAGAAAGGCATACAAGAATTAATTAAAGGCTTTACATTCTTTGATGATTTAAATTATAAAAATGCATGATAATAACTAAAACACCATTTAGATTTTCTATTTTTGGAGGAGGTTGTGACTATCCTGTATGGTATAATAGAAACGATTCATCAGTATTAACATCTGCAATTGATTTTTACTGCTATTTAATAGTTAGGGAGTTAGGATCTTTTTTCATTGATCACAAATCAACAGCAAGCTATTCGATAATTGAAAAAGTATCAGACAATAAACAATTTAAACATCCATCAATCAGAGAATGTTTAAGACATTTAGAATTTCTTGAAAAAAGAGTCAGTATAATGCACGTTGGTGATTTGCCAGCAAGATCAGGTATAGGATCAAGTTCAAGCTTTACTGTAGGTTTATTAAAAGCTTTGTTGAGTTTAAAAAATCAAAATATATCAAAATATAAATTAGCAAATATGGCTTGTCATGTTGAACAAAAACTCATTGGTGAAAGTGTGGGCGTTCAAGACCAATTTGCTGCATCTTATGGCGGCTTAATAGAATTAAGTTTGAGTAGCAAATCAATTAAAGCAAAAAAATTAAATTTATCTAAAGAATTCATTAAACAATTTGAAAATCACATTATGCTAGGTTTTACTGGCTTAATTCGTAATTCAAATGATTATTCATCTAACTTGACCAAAAAAATTGATAAAAATGTGTTAGATAGTTATTTAGAGGAAATTAATCAAATATCCAAAATTGGGATTGAAGCTTTTAAAAAAGAAGTAGATATTTATGAGATTGCAAAACTTATAGATAAGATATGGTCTTTAAAGATCAGACTTGACAAAAAATCAACATCTGATGTTTTCCAAGATCTATATTTGATTGCAAAAAAAAATGGAGCAATAGGAGGAAAACTAATGGGAGCTGGTGGAGGAGGGTTTTTTTATTTAATAGCAAACCCAAAATTTCATGAAAGAATAAAACAATCTTTAAATTCTATTGAGGTATGGGTTCCATTTAAATTTGCATCTAATGGAAGTAAAATTTTACATAATTCATTAATGGTTCGAAAATGAATTGGCCTTTAATGCATGGTAATATATCTAAATCAGATTTAGATGAGGTAAAAAAAATATTTGATGAAGATAATCCAAAACTCACTCAAGGTCCTAGAGTAAAACAATTTGAAACAGAGTGGTCTAAATGGTTGGGTGTCAAGCACAGTATATTTGTAAACTCAGGATCTTCGGCTAATTTATTAACATTAGCAGCTTTAAAAATTTTATACCCAAAAGGTGGTGAAATTATTGTTCCAGCTTTAACATGGAGTTCTGATGTGGTGTCAGTTTTAAAGGCTGGCTTTACTCCAAAATTTGTAGATATAGACTTAACAACTTTAGGTCTTAACGAAAAAAATATTTTTAATTCAATTAATAAAAATACCGTAGCGGTTTTTTTAACACATTGCCAAGGATATAGTGCTCTATCAAATGAGTTGCTTGATCTAATTAAAACAAAAAAAATCATACTCATTGAAGATGTTTGTGAGAGTCATGGTGCTACTCATAATAATATTAAAGTTGGCAATTTTGGTTTAATATCTAATTTTTCATTTTATTATGCTCACCACATGACAACTATTGAGGGTGGAATGATATGTACTAATGATGATGAATTATCAGATATTTTTAGATGTATTAGAGGTCATGGATTGTTAAGGGAAATGGCTAATATAGAAAAGATTGAGAAAATTAAAAAAGAAAATCCATTGTTAAATTCAGATTTTATTTTTTTATATGAAGGGTTCAATGTTAGAAATAATGAAATTTCAGCAACAATTGGATTAAATCAAATAAAATCTCTAAATGAAAAAATAAAAAAAAGAAATGAAAATTATTTTAGATTTTTTGATAATTTAACAAATAAAAATATATATAGTGATTTTAAAAATGATGGACTAAGTAATTATGCATTTAATATTATTTCAAGTTATCCAGATGAAACTTTCTATAAAAAAGTTCTAAAACTTTTTAATGAGTTAAATATTGAATATAGAAGAGGTTCTGCAGGTGGTGGGAATCAATTAAGGCAGCCTTATTTGAAAAATTTGAAAATTGATAAGCCAAAACTACCTGTAACAGATCATGTTCATTTTTTTGGTTCATATATCGGTAATTTTCCTGAATTAAATAATGAATTAATTCATTATTTAGTAAAAAGATTAAATCAATTATAACATGACAAATAGCATAGTAATTCTTTGTGGAGGTCAAGGAACTAGATTTCAAAAGGTATCATCTACAATCCCTAAAGTTTTAGCTCAAATAGGTGATATAACTTTTTTAGACTACATCATTAAAAAATGTGAGAAATATGAAGTAGAAAATATAATACTTGCATCTGGTCATTTGAGAAACAAAATTTTGGAGTTTTTAAAAAAAAAATATAAATCTAAAAATATTGTTATTAGTGAAGAAGTTCACCCATTAGGGACATGGGGTGCAATTCAAAATGCAAAAAAATATATTAATTCAAATTATTTTTTTGTAATGAATGGAGATACAATTAATAATCTTAATTTTACAAAAGCATTACAATTTATTAAAAAGAGTAATTTTAGTAGTGTAATGTTTGGGTCAATTGTTGACAAAACAAATAATCAAGAAACTGGTTTGTTTTCAATTGATCAATCTGGTCAAGTAGTTGGATTTTTTGAAAAAGTAAATTATTTAAAAAAAAAGTATCTATATAAAAATAGTGGTATTTATTTATTAAATAAAAAAATTTTTCAAATGCCAAAGCTTTTTAAACATAGATCTCTAGAATATGATGTTTTACCTATTTTAATAAAAAGCCAAAAATTTGGAATTTATAATGAAAATGTAAAATTTCATGATTTTGGAACCTTAGAGAGGTATAATAGTATTAACTCTAATTTTGAGATTGAAGAATGGTTGTGAATGAAATAAATTTTGAATATGTGTAACTATTTTAAAAAATATATATCCGAGCATATACTTTTAATTGAAAATATAAAAAACAATGATGTTTTTCTAAATAAAGCTCAAATTTGTTGTGATAAAATAATTTCAGCATTAAGTAAAAATAAGAAAATAATATTTGCAGGTAATGGAGGGAGTGCGGCTGAAGCTCAACACATGTCAGCTGAACTAGTTGGTAAGTTAAATTTTGAACGACATGCTTTAAATTCAATCTCTTTAACAACAGATACTAGCATACTGACTTCAATTGCAAATGATTACGATTTTAAATTTTTGTTTTCTCGTCAGATTGAGGCACTTGGTGAAAAAGGGGATATTTTGATAGTTTATAGTACTTCAGGTAAGTCTAAAAATATAATACAAGCTATTAAAGTCGCTCTAGAAAAAAATGTTTTTGTTATCGGTTTAACTGGTCAAAATGGTTTTCAGCCAAATCATTGTAACATAGAATTAAAAGTTCCTTCTATTAAAACTTCTATAATTCAAGAGGCACATAACCTATTAGGCCACATGATATTTTCAAAAGTAGAAGAAGTGTTATTTAATAAAAAAAAAATCAAATAGGTTTCCAAATAAATATGACATAAGGGTCATGCATTAATGATCCTAAATAAAGTTTTTGGGTATGAATGATTTTTAAAATATTATTTTGTTCTAAATCGGATAGTAGTTTAAAAAATCCAGTTAAATAACCTCTTTTATTATGAAATAGTTTTCTTCTTGAATCCATTAGGTCGTCTGAATAAAATTGATCTTCTGGTTCAATATGTACACTTATTTTTACCTTATTATTAAGAAGATAATTTATAAAATTGCTATGATTATGACCAATTTGTTCCATTGAATGAACTGTTAAAACGCCGGAATTGTTTTTTAATTTATAATTTTGATCTGGTTTTAGCATATTAAATCTAGCGTATTGGATTTCATTTACAGATTTTTTGTTTATTATTTCAACAATATCTTTAACTCCATCAGCCCAATCTAATGCAAAAAGATTTTTTTTAAACAATTTATTTAATATGAGGATATTTCGACATGGCCCACAGCCAAACTCATAAATATTATCAACTTTATGAAAATACTGCTTGAAAATTTTAGTTAAAATTAATTCTGCAATTTGGTGCTCTGCTTCGACACAATTAAATTTTACCATAAAATTACATATTTTGAGTAAGCTTGACTTCAAATATTGAGGATTAAGATCTTTTTCATTTTCTGTCTGTATAAACTTTTTTGATAATTCGCTCCATCCCCTATCCCATTTATTTTTATAAAATTTATCATTAGTATTGTCCCACTTTTTGTTTTTTAACAATGAATCAATTTCTTGAAACACATTATCAGTTTCGTCTATTGATAAAATTTTTGGATCTAAATCTTTAAAATATTGATATAGCCAAGCATTTAATTTATTTTCAGATATTACTTTTTTTTTTAAAATCTTTAGAAATTCATCATAAATCATAATAATTTGCTTAATTATTTTTTTGAAATTTATTAATAAACATAAATTAATAGAACTCAATAATATTTACAAGAGTATTCAAATTTATATAATTTTGATATTTAAATATTATCCATGTAAAATATTTGTATTATGGAAAAAAAGAAATTAACAAAAGTAAATTTATTAATAGCCGGCGCGGGCGGATTAATAGGATCTGCCTGTGTAAAAATTGCAAAAAAAAATGGCAACTACAATTTGTTTATACCATCTAGAAACGAATTAAATTATTTAAATTTTAATGATTTTTTTAACTACTGTTTAACCAAAAACATAGAATATATAATTTTTGCAGTTGGAAAAGTTGGGGGGATTTTTGATAATCAAGATAATCAAATAAACTATATGTTATACAACACTGAGTTAAATACTAATCTTCTTAAAGTTGCGGTAAAAAGTAATGTAAAAAAAATAATTACTTTTAGTTCTTCGTGCATGTATTCACTGCGAGCAAAGCAACCATATGAAGAAAAGGACTTAAGTTTTGTTGATGTTGAAAAAACTAGCTTTGGGTATGCTTTATCAAAATTTTATTTAACAAAAAGTAGTGAATTATTTAATTTTAACAATTCTAATAAATGTAAATTTATAAATGTTATACCTAACAGTACTTACGGACCACATGATGATTTTGATTTGAAAACAGGTCACGTTTTAGCTTGTTTAATTAGGAAATTTTATGAAGCAAGCAAAAAAAATAAAAGAAAAATTACTCTTTTTGGGTCTGGAAAACCAATGAGGGAGTTTATTTATAGTGAAGATGTTGCAAGTGCAGTTCTTTTTTTATTAAATAAAAATTATAAAGATGTTTGCGACATTATTAATATTGGAACTGGGAAGGAAATTTCGATTTCTAATTTAGCACTAAAAATATCATCAATAATTGGGTTCAAAGGAAAAATTATTTTTGATGAAAGTTATAGTGATGGAGCCAAAAGAAAGTTTTTAAATAGCTCTCAAATAAATAATTATGGGTGGTATTCTAGCACAAGCTTAGAAAATGGTTTGTTAAAAACTTTTGAATGGTTTAAAAGTAATTATGAAAAAATATCTAACAAAGGATGACCTTATAAATTTTGAAGAAAAGGTTGCCCAAGAATTTAATAAGGGAAACATAAGAGCTCCAATTCATTTGTATTATGGCAATGAAGAACAAATAATAAATGTTTTTAAAAACGTTAAAAAACAAGATTGGGTGTTTTGTTCCTGGAGGTCACACTATCAATGCCTATTAAAAGGAGTGCCAGAGGACATTTTAATGAATGAAATTGTTAATGGAAAATCAATATCTCTATGTTTTCCTGAGTATAAAATATATTCCTCAGCGATCGTTGGAGGTTCAATTCCAATTGCACTAGGCGCTGCATGGGCAATTAAATTTAAAAATAAAAAAGAAAAAGTTTTTTGTTTTATGGGTGAAATGACCTCTGAAACTGGTATAGCGCATGAGTGTATAAAATACTCAACAAACCATGTTTTACCTATTGTTTTCATTATAGAGGATAATGAAAAATCAGTAATGACTGATACAAGATCAACTTGGAAGATGAAAACAATGTCTTACGAAAAAACGAAACAAAAAAATATAATATATTACAAATACTCCAATAAATATCCTCATTCTGGAGCTGGCAAAAGAATTCAATTCTAATGAGATACTTTGATGAATTAAAAAAGTCTATGACATGGCTTGGCCAAAAAAATAATACAATTTTTTTAGGTCAAGCAGTAGAATATCCTGGCACTGCTATGACAAATACTCTTTCAGAGGTTAAAGAAGACAAGTTATTTGAGTTACCAGTTGCCGAAGAAATGCAAATGGGAATGACATTAGGTATGTCTTTTGAAGGATTAGTACCAATATCTATTTTCCCAAGATGGAATTTTGTTTTGTGCGGAATGAATCAACTAGTAAATCATATTGATAAATTAAAATACATGAATGGAGAAAATTTTAATTCTACTATTATAATTAGAACTGGGATTGGATCAGAAAAACCACTTCATCCTCAATACCAACATATAGGTGACTTTACATCAGGACTAAAAGAGATTTTAAAAGAAATTGAAATTATTGTTTTAGAAAACTCTGATGAAATTTTTGAATCTTACAAATATGCCTATTCAAAAAAAAATAAAACAACTATCTTAGTCGAATACGGTGATTATTATAATGAGAAATGATTTATTAAAAATTAAAAAAATATGAAAGAAGCTAAGATATTGGTTATACTAAATTCATTATGGAATTTAGTAAATTTTCGTAAAAATTTGATAAAATCACTTATAAAAAATAATTACAGAGTTATTGTAGTTGCCCCTTTTGACAACAATTACGATGAAGTAATTGAAATGGGATGTAAAATAATAATTCACAATTTTAATGGAAGAAAAACAAAAGTATTTCAAGAATTATTATCTTTATATCAATTAAACAAAATTATTCTAAAAGAGAAACCTAGCATATGTATAACTTTTACAATAAAACCAAATATCTACGCTTCTTTGTGTTGTAAGTTATATAATATTCCTATAATAAATAATATAACTGGATTAGGTTACTTTTTAGAAAAAGGTATATTACTTAGAAATTGTATTAAATTATTGTACAAACTTATTTTTGGAATTAATAGCTACGTTTTTTTTCAAAATAATGAAGATATGAATTTTTTTAAAAATTTTTTTTTAAAAAAAAAATCTTTATTTGATATATTGCCAGGTTCAGGTGTAGATCTAAAAAAATTTAATACAAATAGAACATTGATCAAAAAAAGTGATAATATCACTTTTATTTTAGTTTCAAGATTATTATGGAGCAAAGGTGTTTTTGAATTTTATAAAGCTGCAAGCTTTATAAAAAAAAAATACTCTAATGTTACGTTTAAGATACTAGGATCTTTGCAGGAAAAAGGTGATGAAGCTGTTGATTACAATGTAATTAAGAAATGGGAAAATGAAAGAATAATACAATATTTAGGATTTAGTAAAAATGTTAAAAAATATTTATTAGAATCTGATTGTTTGATACTTCCTACATTTTATAATGAAGGAACTCCTAAAGTGATTTTAGAGGCTTCGGCTTTAAAAATTCCAATTATCACTACAAATATAAAAGGTTGTAATTATGCGGTAATAAATGGTGAAAATGGTTTTTTATGTGAACCAAAAAATCATCTTGATCTTGCATTAAAAATTGAACTATTTATTAAAATGAGTAAAAAGGATAGAGCATTGATGGGTAAAAGGGGAAGAATTAGAGCTGAAAAATATTTTGACGAAAATATAGTAATAAAACAATACCAGGAAACCATTAATTTTATGTTAGAGAAATTCAAATGAATTTGAAAAATAACATTATAATTGACTTAAAATACCAATTTATATTTTCAATAATTGTAGCTATTATTTTAGGTTTTTTATTTTCTTTATTTAAAAACGATATTGGATACGATGAAAGATTATATCTAATTAATGGTGAGTTTTTATTGAATGATGGTTTCCATAATGTCAAAAATCTTCCATTTATATCACTTTTATTTTATTTATCTGTACTTCCTTTTGAAAACGAATTAGTTGGTTTAAGAGTTTTATATGCTTTGAGTTTGACTTTAATAAGTATTTTTCAATTTTATTTTGCATATCAATTAGGAGAAAAAAAAAATCCGATTATCTCGTCATTAATAGTTTTAATCATTCCTGGTTTGGCTGTTTTAAACCTTTATAGCTTAGCCAACCTCGTGTCAACTAGCTTGTTAATGTTCGGTTTATTTTTAGTATGTTTATATATTAAATACAATAAATTATTATTAATATTTGTAATTGGTATATTTTTTTCACTTCTTTATCAATCTCGAGCTGAATTTCTATTTATTTTTCTAATTTTAATATTAAGTTGGCCATTATTAATAGATTATAAAAATAAAAAATATCGATTTTTGTTGAGAGATCTATCTATACTAATTTCGACTTTTATACTAATATTATTTCCTTGGCAGTATTTTCTATATAAAAATGATTTATATTTTATTTCAACTGCTTCAGGTAGAGGTTGGAGAAGTGTCTATCATTATGTTTTTAGTGAAGATTTATTTTCTAATTTTATAATTAATTTAAAAGATATAATCATTATTTTAATTAAAAATAGCTTTGAGCATCTGAAAAATCTTGGATCACCAAAATTATTTCCAATATTTTTTCTTCCTTTAGTGGGTATTGGATTTTTGCAATTAACTAAAAGCAGAATTTTATTTATTTTCATGACTCCTTTAGTGATTTTTTTCCCATTATGTGGTTATTATCATCCAGATTTCAATCTAACACGTATGTTTACGCCAATGTTGCCTATACTAAGTATGTGCTTATCAGTTTTTGTTACTTCAACTAATAAAAATAATAAGAATTATTTAAAAATTAAATTTTTTTCTGTCTTTATAGTATTGTTTTTATATACGTTATCTTTTTTTATTTTTGGAAATACAACTTATAAATAAATTCAATTTATGAAGATAGATTGTAAATACATAATATAAATGATATCTATATTTAGAAATATAATTATTAGCATTCAAATTACATTTAATGAAGAGTCTTAATCAAAAATCAATTCTTGTTACAGGTGGTTCAGGTTTTATTGGATCTCACTTGTGTGAAAATTTATTATCTTCAGGTAATAATGTTATATGTGTAGATAATTTGTTTAGTAGTAATAAAAATAACATAAATAGTTTAATAAATAATAAAAATTTTGAATTTTATAGACACGATATAACTTTCCCACTTTATTTAGAAGTTAATCAAATATTTAATTTTGCTTGTCCAGCATCACCAATACACTATCAGTATGACCCTGTCCAAACTCTTAAAACTAGTATACATGGTTCAATAAATATGCTTGGTCTTGCCAAAAGAACAAACTCTAAAATTTTTCAGGCTTCAACTAGCGAAGTCTATGGTGACCCGGAGATATCACCTCAATCTGAAAGTTATACTGGTAAAGTTAATACTCTTGGTCCTAGAGCTTGTTATGATGAAGGGAAAAGAGCTGCAGAAACTCTTTTTTTTGATTATTACAGACAACATAAATTAGATATCAGGATTGCAAGAATATTTAATACTTATGGACCTAGAATGCATCCTAATGATGGTAGAGTTGTAAGTAATTTTATTTGTCAAGCAATTAAAGGCGACGATATAACAATATATGGTAATGGAAATCAAACTAGAAGTTTTTGTTATATTGATGACTTAATTGAATCTATAGTCAAAATTATGAATACACCTAATATAACTGGACCAATTAATATTGGCAATCCTCAAGAGATAACCATAATTGAATTAGCCAAGAAAATTCTTGATTTAACAAATAGTAAATCAAATATAATTTTTAAAAAATTACCTGAAGATGACCCAAAAGTAAGATGCCCTGACATTTCTTTGGCAAAAAAAATTATTGATTGGGAGCCAAAAATTACATTAGATGAGGGTTTAACAAAAACGATTAAGTATTTTAGAAGTTTATTAAATTAAAATCGGTTGTTTCAAAAAGGGTTTGATCTTGAAAAACAAGAAAAAAATTAAATTGTCAGTAATTATACCTTGTTATAATGAAATAAAAACTATTGATAAACTAATTCAAAAAGTTAAATCAGCCAAACCACTTGAAAAAGAAATTATAGTTGTTGATGATTGCTCGACTGATGGAACTAGAGAACAGTTAATTAAATATAAAAAGCAGATTGATAACTTAATTCTACGAAAATTAAATTCGGGGAAAGGTGCTGCGTTACGAGATGGTATAAGAGTAGCGCGTGGTCAAATAATTATTTTTCAAGACGCTGACTTAGAGTATGATCCAGACGAACATATAAAAGTAATTCAACCTATATTAGATGGATATGCTGATGTAGTATATGGTTCTAGATTTTCTTCAGGAAATGTAAGAAGAGTTATGTTTTTTTGGCACAGAATTGCCAATGGAATCTTAACTTTATTATCTAATATGTTTACAAATTTAAACTTAACAGATATGGAGACATGCTTTAAAGCTTTTCGAACTGATATAATTAAAAATATAAAAATTGTTGAAAATAGATTTGGTATAGAACCAGAGATAACAGCTAAAGTTTCTAAAATTAAGAATCTTAAAATATATGAAGTTGGAATTTCTTATAAAGGCAGAACTTATGATGAAGGAAAAAAAATAGGTTTAAAAGATGCTTTTAGAGCTTTATATTGCATAATAAAATATAATTATTTTTATAAATGAAATTTCCTACACTGCCCAAAATAAAGACTTTGTATTCTCAAATAATTATTGGCTTTGTTGGTGGAATAATTGATTTTGCCTTATTACTGGTCTTATCTAAATTTATTAATTTCGTATTTGCCTTCTTGGTTGGCATCTCAATCGCAATTTTAATAAATTATGTTTTAACAATTAGATACTCATTTAAAAGTTTGAGTAAATTTGAAACTAGAGAATTTGAAATTTTTAATTACTACATTGGTTATATATTTACCATATCTATACAAATTATAATTATGTATATATGTGATTTTTTTAATTTTAATTTAATGATAGGAAAAATTGTAGCAATCATTTGTGGGTTTGTTTTTTCAATATTACTAAAGTTTTATTTTATCTTTGGAAAAGATTCTGAGCTGTAAAAAAATACTTAAATTTTGAAAAAATAAACTTCTTATAAGCTTTCTCTAATAAAAATCTTGCTTCTTTCTTAGAAATAGTTGGATGATCATATGTAAGATTATATTGGTTACATTCTTCAAATTTTTTGAAATTTTTAACAAAGTTTCCTTTTTCATAATAAGGAGTACCTGGGTAAGGTGTAAAAATTGAAAATTGAGCAATATTTAAATTTAGTGAACAAGCATAATTTATAGTAGATAAACAGCTCTCGGTAGTATCATTTGGTTGAACTAGAATAAACATTCCAACAGTTTTAATCTTATTTTTATTTAGCTTTTTAATAATTTTTACTTGTTCATCATTATCTATTGAAAATCTATTTACATGATCTCTAACATTTTTATGCGCTGATTCTATTCCAAATTTTAGTCCTGTGAAGTTAGCATATTTAAATAATTCAATAAGTTCATCATCAATATTTTTTAAATGAAGCTCAGCACTAAAACTTAAATCCAGTCTTAAGTCACCAATTTTTTTTAACAAATTTTTAGTATATTTTATATTTATTGAAAAAACAGGGTCTCTAAAAACTATATGTGATTTTGGAAATTTTTTTGAAATTTTAAAAAGTTTGTTTGACACTGTTTCATTTGATTCAAGAATAATTTTTCTTCCTTGAGTTGTTGGATAAGTACAGTATTCTCGACATGAGTAAGGACATCCTCTGGTTGATATGAATGGAAAAAAAAATCTAGAATTTCCTAAAAGGTAGTTTTTAGTTTTTGGCAAATTTTTGCTATTCCAATTTATTATATTAAGATTATCTGGATTACCTTTTAAAACATTTATAAATTTTTCATTTTTTAAATTATAAAGATTGCTTTTAGAATTATCTAATTGTTCAGGCAAAAATTCGTAGTTACCAGAAATTAAAGTAATTTCATCAGGAATTAAATGAGTTAAAAAAGTACCAATAGTTCCACAAAGAAATAATTTAGAATTTTTTAAAAGTTTTTTGCATATTTCTATTTCAGTTTCAAAACATACTATTGAAGAACATACAAAAATAAAATCATATTTTTCATCTAATTCAAAATATTCTCCAGTAGTTTTTAAATATTTACATTGATGACCTCTGAAATCAAATTCCTCCATTAGTTGAATAAAAGACAAATTTGGCCAGAAAATTGAATTTTTAACAATTTTAGATAAAATTTTGGCAAAAAAGTTGTCACCTAAATCATTTTCAGTACCATAGCCCCCAGCAGTATCTTTTGATATTCGTGAAGACGATCTTTTATAAATATCAAGAAATAAAAGTTTCATAATTAAATAAATTTTAAAAATATAATTATTTTAATAATAAGACCCAAAATGCCAGTAGGTAAAATGAGTTTATTGCATGAATTAAATTCTTCTAAAATTTTTTTGGACCAAAAAGACATTGGTTCTGAAAATAATTTACCTATGCCTTTTGTCCCAGGGTCTAAAGGGGGTAAAATACAAAACGAAATATTTTTGCTCATATCAAAGCCTAATTCATTATAAAAAACAAATTCATTTTTTTTGATTGATTTATATATACCATTTCTAAACAAAGGAATAAAGGATAAACAAGAACCTAGAAATATAGCTAAATTAATTTTTGATGAGTAAGACAAAAGATTCATTATTTTAAAAGATGTTAATGCCCATTCAAACACTAAATCAGATGAATAATTAGCATCTTTTGGTGGTGTATTAGTAACCAGCACGTCAAATTTTTCATGATTATCTGTGCTGTTTAATATATTTTCTACAATTTCAATAATATATAATGGATTGACATTTTGAATTATATTAAAATTAGAAATTTTACCATTATATTTTCGATGACTAATTAAAAAAAACTTTGAATATTTTTTCTCTATATCCTTTATATTCAGAAAGGATTTAGTAAACTTAGAATTAGACCCAATAATGATTATATTTTTATTCCTTGTTTTCATAATAAAAAATAAAAATTTATAAACTAATATTTTAGTTTAAAAAATTAAATTAAAAAAACACTTAATATTTCCACACTCTTTTTTTAAACGCTTTATTGCTTGTTTTAAGGGTTCTGAATAAACTTGTGCGTGAAAGCCATTTGCATGTATTAAATTTTTATCATCAATCATAATCCCTATATGTCCTTCCCAAAAAACTAAAGTACCTCTCCTTGGAATATCTGTAGTTTTACCATATTTCATACAGTAATTGAATTGATCAAGAGAGTTTCTTGGGAAAAAAATATCCTTTTTAAAACTAATTGTTAATTGTACTAAAGCAGAGCAATCAAGACCAAGGAAGGACCTTCCACCCCATTTATACGGTATATTAAGTAAACTCTCGGCTAATTCAACCCAGTCATTAAATTTTTTGTTTAATTTAATTAAGCTATTTTTATTTACATATCCAATGTTAATCTTCTTATCTTTTAGGAGGTTTATTTCTAGCCATTTACCAATTTTTTTTATTACTTGTACTTTAGAACCTAAACTTAAATTTAAAATATTTGAACTTTTAATATCGGGACTATCATATACAATGATGTTTGGTAGTATTACTTTATGAGTTGTTTTAGTAAATGAACTTAAATCTTCATTTTTAATCCAACCTTGATAATTATCACTTGAAAGGGTGCCAAAGGAATAGTTTTTAGTAGTCTTTGATATTAAAAATTCTTCACCAAAAACAGCTTCAGTTTCCAGGTGTTTATTTTCTAATTTATTGTAAATACCTGAATAAGTTTTGTTAATCAAAAATAAATTTTTCAATTTATATTTTCCTTTAGTAGCCATTTTTTAACATCGAAGTTTGGACATGTTTTATTTGTATTTTCGAAATCACAATGACCTAAAATTTTTGTCTTTGGGAATTTTGTTTTCCAATCCAATAAAGTTTTTTTTAGTGATATAAATTGTTCTTTTGTGAAAAAATCTCTTCCAATTAGGCAGACACCTAAACTTTCTGTATTAAAACCATAGACGTGTGCACCAATCCAAAATTCAGGGCGTCCATTTTCAATAAGACCATTTTTTCTTATTACTTTGTGATAACCTATACCATCCCACCCAAATGAAATATGTAATTGATGAATTTCTTTCGCACCTATATCTTCATTATCATTAGTATCTGAGCAATGCACCACCAAGTACTTAATTTTTTTTTTTATAAGCACATCTACCTCTTGAAAGGATCATCTATTCTTATAATATCATCTTCACCAAAATAATCACCTGTTTGAGTTTCAATTACAATTAGATTTTGATCAGAAATATTTTTTACATAATGTTTTGTTTTCTTTTTTATGTAAACAGAATTATTTTTATGTAAAATTTTAATTTTGTCATCTATCTTGACTTCTGCGATGCCAGATATAATCACCCAGTGTTCATTTCTGTGCTTGTGGTATTGGTATGAAAGTCTAGTGTTTGGAAAAATATTTAATCGTTTAACTTTTGTCTGTTCACTGTCAAGCAGGATCTCATAAAACCCCCAGGGCTTGATAAATTTTTTATGTTGAGTTTTATTTTTAAATTGTTTATCAAGATTTTGTATTTCTTGTTTGATTTTTTCTGAAGATCCTTTTTTTGATATAAGTAATGAGTCTGAACTATCAACTATAATTAAATCTTGCACATCTATTGTCGCAATCATTCTTGATGTTGGATAAATATAATTATTTTTACTGTTAATATTAATTATTAAATTTGATTTGACTTTAGATTTTTGAATTCTAGAAAAACTATCCCATGAACCAATATCATTCCACCCAACATCTAAGATGTACATAAACATTTTATTTGGAATTTCCATTAAAGTATAATCAATTGATTTTTGTCTTAATTTTTTGAAGGAATTTCTATTAAAACTTATACCATCGGTTTTTTTTATTTTATTACCCCATATAATGTCACAGTCAGAAGCGATATCTTTTTCTAGTTTAGTTATCGTATTCTTAACCAATTTTGATGACGCAATGAAGATACCGGAGTTCCAAAAATAATCTTTTTCTTTAATCATTTTTTTAGCTTTTTCTTTTGATGGTTTTTCCACAAACTTTTCAACCTTAAAAGGTTCTTTATCAGACTTATGTTTATTTTGAGTTGATTTTATATATCCATAACCATCATGTGGAAATGATGGTTTTATTCCAAAAGTAATCCAAGTATTTTCTTTATATTTTTCTAAGGCAAGATTTAGCATTTTTACAAATAATTGAGAATTTTCAATAAAATGATCAGAAGGTAAAAATAATAAGAGTTCATTTGTTTTTGAAAATAATGAGGATAAATAAAAAGATGTCACAGTATTTTTGCTTTCGGGCTCTAAGATAATATGACTTTTAATATTTAATTTGTTTAAAAAATTTTGTATTATAAATTTATATTTTTCGTTAGTAATGATTAATGGGGTTGAAAGATTTTTAATTTTTTTTAATCTTTCTAAAGTTGTTTCAAAAAGTGTTTTTTTTTCTATAAGATTTATAAATTGTTTTGGATAAATTTCTGTACTAATTGGCCATAACCTTGAACCTGAACCTCCAGAGAGTATTACAGGCCTAATTTTGTAAGGAATTTTCATTATATTATTTAATATATTTGTTATACTATATATAAATTATCATGAATTCATTTTTTAACATATTTGTTCCTTACATTCAACTTATTAGAATTCATAATTGGGTAAAAAACATTTTAATTTTTTTACCCATTCTATCTTCGCATAACTTTAGCTATGGTTTTTTACAAAATACTATTTTTATTTTTTTTGTATTTTCTATCTCAGCTTCTTCAATGTATATTATAAATGATTATTTCGATTATAATAAAGACCTTTTAAATCAAGCAAAAAAGAAAAGACCTATTGCATCTGGAAAAATTTCTAAAAACACAGCATTAATCTTTTTCTTAATATTACAGTTATTTGTAATCACTATTAGTATTCTAAATGATCAATCAATACTTTTATTATATTTGTTTGCATATAATCTAATTGTTTTATTTTATACTTTAGTTGTCAAAAATCTAAAATACTTAGATGTAACTACGCTTGCATCTTTATTTTTATATAGAGTATTTTTAGGAGCAGAATTTAATAATTTAGATCTTTCAATTTGGATAATAAATTTTGTATTCTTTTTATTTTTAGGGCTCGGATTTTTAAAAAGGTTTTCAGAATTAAATAGTGTTTATGTAGACAAAAAAAATTTTTATAAGATTAGGCCGTATGATGATCAAGACAAAGAGAAGTTAAGTTGGATGATTATCTTATGTTTTTCTATTTCAACAATTTTGTTAATTAATTATTTTGCATTAGAAAAACTATCAATCTTATATGAACACAAAACTTTTTTATATCTAATACCACCAATATTTTTCATTTATTGTTTGTTATTATATGAAAAAATGATATCAAATCAATTTGTTGAAGATCCTATAAATTTTTGTATAAAGCAAAAATCTAGTTGGATTTTTTTAACAATTAGTTTTGTTATATTTTTGTTATCAATGTGAATTAATCATTAATGAGTAATTATATATTTATAATATTAGGCCTTTTAATTTCTATCGCATTAAATGCTGCTGCCCAAGTTTTTATACGCATGGGCGCTATGAATAAAAAAATATATCTAAGTCTTGATATGATTATGGAAATTGTAAAATCTATTCATATTTGGTATGGAATGTTTTGTTATGCTATAAGTATATTTTTATGGATTTATGTCTTATCTAAAGTTCAAGTTTCATTGGCTTATCCATTTCAAGCTTTAGGTTATATTTTTGGTTCTTTTCTAGCTTGGTATATTTTAGATGAAAAGCTAACTAATCTAAATATTATTGGCCTGATATTTATCTCTATCGGTTTATTGTTTTTATCTGTTGGAATTTATAATAGTGAAAGATAACTTAATAATTGTAGGAGGAAGTGGATTAGTAGGTAAGGCAATATTTAATCTTAAATCAATTCAAAATAATTTTAATATTTGTATATTAGATAAAGAATACCCAAACAAAAAAATGCTTATCAATAAAAAGCAAATAAAGTTTTTTAAATGTAATATTAATATAAATAACTTTCATAATGGTTTTATTGAAAAACTGCCTAAAAAATCGTTTATAATTAATTTAGCTGCCAGACAATACGCAGATCACCCGCCAAAAGTAAAAAGATTAAACTGGTTTTTGGAAACTAATTATTATGGAAGTAAAAATGTTTTAGAATTAGCTAAAAAATTAAATTCAATAGGTTTTATTCAATTCTCTAGTGATATGGTCTATGGCATACCTTCTTCAAATAAAATCATCGAAAGTCACAAATTAAAACCTATTGGTGAATACGGAAAATCTAAAATGAGAATTGAAAATTATATCAATAAAAATCGTATTAAATTTAAATTTCCAATTTCAATCATGAGGCCAAGAATGATTATTGGGAAAGGACGTTTAGGAGTTTTAAAAAAACTATTTTTACTTATAAAAAATAACATTCCAGTTCCATTGATTGGTTCAGGTCAAAATTATTATCAAATGATCTCTGACAAAGATTGTGCTAGAGCAATTTATTTTTGTTTAAAACAAAATTGTCCATCTGAAACTTTTAATCTTGGTTCCTACGTTAAGGCCAATGTAGAAGATTTATTAACAAATTTAATTTTTAGTTGTGGCTCAAAGTCAATATTATTAAAAACTTACCCTAAACTTGTCAAAATTATAATCAAGTTTTTTAGAATTTTTTTTATAGAAATTTTGTATAAAGAACAATACGAGTTAGCAGATAAAAATTTTATATTGGATATTAGTAAATCAAATAAAATATTAAAATGGCATCCAAAAGATGATGATGCTAAAATGTTAAAAATTGCTTATGGTGATTGGATAAAACAGAGATTGTAATGAAAATAATTTTTGGTAAGTTAATCTCAATTTTATTTATTATTTCTCTTTTAGGTTTCCCAGTTATTAAACCAATAAATTTAGCTGTCCTATTTATTGGGACGATTTTAATAATTTTTGGTGATTTCAATAAATTTAAATTAAGAAAAAATAAATTTTTAATTTTTTTAGTATCTTTTTTCATAATCTCAAATCAGTTTCTTCCAAAAGTTGAAATTGAAGAAGGTAGCAATTTTATTTTATTTCAAAATGGTGAAAATAATGCTCTTAAGAAAGCTTTGCCAGATAAAATCTACCAAAAATTTAAAAAAGATTTTCAATTTTATTATGAAACTTCAGACAAAATATGTATAGGGAACAAGTTAAGCGTAACTGGATGTTGGCGAGATTACGAATTAAGTGATAGAAAATATTCTTTCTCAATGGATGCTATATATCAAAGTCCAAAATATTCACGAATTGTTGAACATATTAATTTTAACAATGTCATAAATTTAAGATCTGGTTTTTTAAATGATATGAAAGTTGATTTCAATACAAATTGGTATGAATGGAAAAGTGAAGGTGACCCAATAAGAAAAAAAGCTCCATTTTATATAAATTGGGAATTTCCCAAAAATCTTAGTGGGACATTATGTATTGAGGGAAAATATTTTTTGATGGATGAATTTAATAAAGAAAAATTTTTTACCAATAATAAAACAAGATGTATTGATGTTCCTAAAGATAGAGAAATAAAAGTTTTAGCTTTTAATATAAGTCCCGAAGATCAACTAAAAGTTATTTTTAATAAAACACCTTTCTTAATAATCATTGAATTTTTTAAAATGGTTTTGTCAATATTGATTTGTATATTATTTATTAAAAATTTTTTTAAAATTAATTATGAGCCTGTAATTATAACTATTACCATTTCTTTTATATCTTTCTTTTTTATTGATATCACGAGAGATTTTAGGGGTTTTTTTGAACATAAATATTTATATTTAGGGGCAGGTGGAGATGCATTAACTTACTGGGGATTTGCTAGAGATATGATGCATTCTTTTTTAAAAGGGGATATTTTACACGCAATTTCCGGCTCTGAAGATATTTTCTTTTATATGCCGGGGTATAGATATTTTCTTTTTATACAATCTTTAATATTTGGAGAAACTCAAATTTTTGGATGGTTTTTTATTATTATAACCCCATCAATAATTTTCTTTTTAACAAGGAAATTAACTACAAACTTAAATTCACATATAATAACATTTCTATTCACGTTCTTTTTTATAATGAATTTTTATAGAGGTGTTTTTATGCATGGAGAAGCCCTAGCTTACCCAATGGCTTTACTTTCAATTATTTATGCAATAAAAACAATTGATGTAAGAAACAGTGAAAAATTAAAAAGTAAATACATTTTATATTCTTGTCTATTTATGATGATAGGAATACTTTGTAGACCTAATTTATTATTACCAGCTTTTTTAATTCATTTATATCTTTTATATAAGAATTTAAGTATTAGATCTTTTTTTTCATTTTTTCTAGGTTATTTTCCTTTATTGCTCATGCCCTTACACAATATTTTATATGGAGGAAAATTTGTATTAATTACTTCTTCAGCAACAATTTCAGGCAATATGGAAAATGGTTTAGGAAATTGGGTAGATGTCTTTAAAGATCTTTTAAATGGTAATTTATATACTGATGAAGTTTACATATTTGCATCTCATTTCATGAAATATATTACAGGCCCTGCTATACAACCTTTTTATTTATTTATTCCTATATTAATAATTCTTGTTATTTGGAGGTTGATTAAAAATTTTAAAGTAAAACCCTTAGACATATTAAAAAAATATACTGAAGATCGTTTTTTAATTATTTTTTTATTCATATTAGGAACACATATTGTTTGTTGGTTTTTTAAACCTGGAGGAAGATACGCATATTTAGCATTTATATTGACTTTTATTTTGATTATTAATTTTGTTATAGATTTTATAAAAAATAATTCTAATAAAGAGCTTTCTATAGTTAAAAAACTTAATTTATATTTTGATGATATATTTTTAAAAAAACCAAAAAATTTTAAATACTTTTTTTTGTCATGTGGTCCACTTGGTTTTTTTCCAATAGCCTCTGGTACATTGTGTTCTTTTATTTTTGCAATATTTGGGTTTGTAATTAATAAAAATTATGGTTGGGTATACACTTTTACACTATTTATATTAGCTCTGGTTTGTGGAACATACTTTTGTTTTAAGTTAAAAAAAAATATATCTAAAAATGATCCTGGTTGGGTGGTCATAGACGAAGCTGCTGGCCAATTAATGGTGTCGTCATTTTCTGGTCTAAACCCATTAATGCACTTAATTGGGTTTTTATTATTTAGATTTTTTGATATTACAAAATTAAGTTTAATTAAAAAATCAGAAAAAATTAAGTTTGGAATTGGTATTATGGCTGATGATTTTTTGGCGGCATTAGTAACGGTCATGATTTTAATTTGTTTCAATTTTTTTATTGTTTAGATTTTTTATGCCAAAAAACATTAAAGGGTGGAGTAAAAATTTTATATTTCTCACTATTTACTAGAAGATATTCTTTAAAATTTAGTTTTTCTGTTGTTTTAATTAATTCAATTTTTTCATTATTAATATTAATCTCATAATGTCTCGCTCCATTGATACTTGAAAACTTTTCTAGATTTTCTATTTTTTCACAATTATCAAATAATTGAGCTAATGTTTCAATTGAATTAATAGTATTAAATATGCCTGCGCAACCACACTCAGCTTCTTTAGTTGATAAAGTATGTGGAGCAGAATCAGTTCCTAAAAAGAAGTTTTCATTGCCGGATATAGCTGCTTGAACTAGTGCTTTTCTATCTTCTTCTCTTTTTAAAATTGGCAAACAATAGTAATGCGGTCTAATTTTGTGCTCAAGCATATCTGAGCGATTAATTAATAAATGATGGGGAGTAATTGAAGCTCTGACATTTGACTTTGCATTGTTTACGAAATCAACAGCAAATCTTGTTGTGATATGCTCAAGAGTTATTTTTAATTTTGGAAAATTATTAATAATATTTTGAAGTTCATTTTTAATAAAAACTTTTTCTCTGTCAAAAACATCAATATTTTTGTTGTTAACTTCCCCATGAATTAATAAGGGTATTTTATAGTCGCTCATAATCTCCAGAATTGAATAAATTCGATCGATTTTTTTTACACCTTGGTATGAATTTGTTGTCACTCCAGAGGGGTAAAGTTTTACGGCAAAAATAATATCATTTTCATAAGCTTTTATTAAATCATTTATATTGATATTTTCCGTGAGATAGAAGGTAATAAGAGGTTTAAAATTCACGTTAGCAGAATATTTTAGAATAGTATCTTTATAATTTTTAGCTAATTTTGAGTTTGTTATTGGTATATTTAGGTTAGGCATAACTATGGCTCTACCGTAAATTTTACTAGTTTCATTCACCAGATGCTCTAATACATCACCTTCTCTGAAATGGACATGCCAATCATCAGGTTTTATTATTTTTATACTCTTCATAAAATTTGAATTTTATTTTAATTGAAATATGTTTTAAACTAATATTATTGTTATTATTAATTTAAAGAAAATACAAATGAAAATATCTTTAATATCTACAAGTCATCAAAGAAATTCACAATCAAAAAGAATATCAAGTATTTTGGGTAATTTTATCTCAGAGATTAATAATAAAGTTGAATTTTTTCACTTAGATATGTTTGATTTAAAAGTTCCTTTGTGGACATCCGAAAAAAAAGAAAATTTAAATTTTTGGAAAAATGATTATGAAATTATTTCATCAAAATTAAAATTGTCAGATGGTTTTGTTTTTGTTGTTCCTGAATATGGAGGAATGGCTACACCAAATTCAAAAAATTTTTTTTTAGTTTTTAATAATGGTGAATTATTCCATAAGCCTGGTTTAATCGTTTCAATAAGTAGTGGTAACGGAGGCGCATATCCAGTTTCAGAATTAAGATCAAGTTCTTATAAGAATTCTCACATTATGTGGATACCAGAAAATATAATTATAAGAAATGTAAATCAGTTTTTCCCAGGTAAACATGGTAAATTAATTCCTCATTGGATTGATGACAGAATAAAATATTCTTGTAACTTATTAATTAAATACACCGAATATTTAAAACCGATTCAAAATTATATTAATAGAAAGGATTTTTCAAATGGCATGTAAATTAGATCTTAAAAATGTATTGTCTGCTTTAAATACCTGGAATGCAACTAATGACCAGAGAGATGCTATTTATAAAGAATTTAAATTTTCAGATTTTAAGAGTGCTTTTTCTTTTATGACTAAGGTAGCATTAAAAGCTGAAGAAATAAGTCATCATCCAGAGTGGTTTAATGTATACAATAAAGTAGTTGTCACTTTAACAACGCATGATGTAAATGGTTTAAGTGAAAAAGATATATTATTAGGAAAGTATATAGATAATCATTATGAATAATGAACTGCTTTGGACACCATTTCTTGATAAACAAAAAAATACCTCTTTATATAAATTTATAGAGCATATAAATTTTAATCATAAAATGGAGATAGATAATTTTGAATCTTTGCACAAGTGGTCAGTTGATTTCAGAAGCTATTTTTGGGAAGAGGTTTGGAATTTCTTCAATATTATTGGTGAAAAAGGTAAACAACCCTATTTGAGTCCAGAAAATAGTTTACCAGGCACAAAGTTTTTCCCAAATGGAAAATTAAATTATGCTGAAAATATGCTAAAGAAAAATGATAATGATATAGCGATAACTTTCTGGTCAGAAGACAAAATAAAGAAAAAATTAAGTTGGTATGAACTCAAAAATCAAGTTGCAGCAGTAGCTAATTATTTTAAGAAAAAGGGTATCAAAAAGGGTGACAGAATTGCAGCTTATTTACCTAACGTTCCAGAAACAATAATAGTTATGTTAGCAAGTTCTTCCATAGGTGCTGTATTTTCATCAGCTTCACCTGATTTTGGAGTTGAAGGAGTTTTAGACAGATTTGGTCAAATTGAGCCTCAAATTTTAATAACCACAGATGGTTATAATTTTAATGGTAAAGAAATTAATATCACCGAAAAAGTTGAAAAAGTAGTAAATTTATTGCCAACGGTTAAAGATATAATTTTAGTTCCTTTATTAAATACCATTGAGGTTTATTCTTCAAATAAAGTTATACTTTATCAAGAATTATTAAAAAGTTATAAATCAGATAGATTAGATTTTGTAAAATTAAAACTGGATCATCCCTTATATATAATGTTTTCCAGTGGAACAACGGGTAAACCTAAATGCATTGTCCATTCTGCAGGTGGTGTTTTATTAAAGCACTTGGTTGAGGTTGGTCTTCATTCAAATGCTGGAGAAAAAAAGAAGTTTTTTTATTTTACAACATGTGGTTGGATGATGTGGAATTGGTTAGTCTCCTCTTTAATGTTAAATTCTACAGTTTGTTTATATGATGGTTCACCTTTTTATCCTAATTCAGATATTTTATGGAGATATGCTGAAGAAGAAAAGTTTCATTTTTTTGGAACGTCTGCAAAATATATAGATGCATTATCTAAATTTAAAAATAAAATTTTTGAAAAATTTGAATTAGAAAATCTTGAAACAATTGGTTCTACCGGTTCTCCATTGGTTCATGAATCTTTTGATTATGTTTATAAAAATATAAAAAAAGACATACATTTAGCTAGCTTGTCTGGAGGAACAGATATAGTTGGTTGCTTTGTTGGAGGTAACCCAATTTCACCAGTTTATCGTGGAGAAATACAAGGTCCTATTTTAGGAATGGACGTGCATGTTTTTGATGAAAATGGAAACTCAATAACTAATAAACAAGGTGAGCTTGTGTGTATCAAAAGTTTTCCAACAATGCCTATTAAATTTTGGAAAGATAATGGAGAAAAATACCATAAAGCGTATTTCGATAAGTATAAGAACGTTTGGAATCACGGTGACTACATTTTAAAAAACTGAAAACCATGGGTTTATCATTTTTGGAAGGTCAGATTCTACTCTAAATCCAGGAGGTATTAGAATAGGTACTGCAGAGATATATAGACAAGTTGAAAAAATTGATGAAGTCATTGAAAGCTTAGTCATTGGTCAAAATTGGAAAAACGATACAAGACTAATTTTATTTGTTGTTTTAAGAGAAAATATTCAACTTACAGGAGAATTAATTAAAAGAATTAAAGATCAATTAAGAACAGGTGCTTCACCAAGGCATGTTCCATCTATTATTATTCAAACTCCTGAAATTCCAAAAACAAAATCTGGAAAAATTGTAGAGTTAGCTGTCAGAGATTTAGTTAACGGAAAAGAAATTAAAAATATTTCAGCATTAGCAAATCCAGAAAGTCTAGATTTTTACAGAGATTTGAAAATTTAATTACGCTTTTGCAATGTTCATTTTTGGACTATAATTAAAGGATTTTTCTTTAATAAATGTATGAAATAAAAATGCTACAATCCCAAGAATTACACTTATCCACCAAGCATTGTCATAATTTCCATAGACATCAAATATTTTTCCACCAGACCAAGCTCCAAACAATCCTCCTATTTGATGGGATATAAAAACAATTCCTCCAAGAGTAGCTAAGTATTTAGGACCCATAAATGTAAAAACTACGCCATTAGTTAAAGGAACGGTTGCTAGCCATAATAGGCCTATAGATGCTCCAAATAGTAAAGCTAATATAGGAGATGGAGGTAGTATAATAAATAAAGTAATAACTATTGACCTACCTAGATAAATGTATGCTAGAGAGTTTTTCTTTAAAACACGGTCACCAAGCCAGCCAAAAAACAAAGTACCAATGATATTAAATAAACCTATAATAGCAAGTGACCAACCAGCTATATCAATTGAAAGTCCTTTAGAAATTAAATCATTTGGCAGATGAAGACCAATAAAAGTCACATGAAAACCACATGTAAAAAAACCTAAAATAAGTAAAATATAGTTTTTATTGGAAAAAGAGAATTTTATTACATCTTTAAAGTCAAATGATTTATCTTCAGTTTTAGTATTTTTATCAGTGTTATTTGTTTTTAATAAGGGAATAAGAACAACTAATGAAGCCGTAACTAAAGAAAGAAAAACAATTGTGGTTTGCCATCCAAAAGTTTTGATTGAAAATAAGGTGGGTGCTATGAATATAAATTGACCAAAAGAGGCAGAAGCCGCGGCAATTCCCATTGCCATTGATTTTTTTTCAGTAGGTGCTGTTTTACCTATAATTGCAACTATTGTTGACATTCCACCAGCTCCAAGGCCTATACCAGTCATAAAGCCAAAATTGAAAATTATAAAATCACTAGATGGGTTACTTAAAATATAAACACCTAAAGCGTAACAAAATATGCCAAAAGCTAATGCTTTTTGAGGACCAAACCTATCAATTATCATTCCAAGTAAGAAGGCACTTACGCCCCAAATTATTGCTTGAATACTCATCCCAAGAGAAAATGGTTCTGCTCCAGAGTTGTTATAAAGGCTAATTGGTTCTAAAAATAATCCAAAACAATTTCTAACTCCCATTATTACACATACAATTATTGAACAAGTAATCAATATTATCTTCCAATTTAATTCATTTGGTTTCATTTTAATCACGACCTCTATATGGGCTAAAGTTTAATTCTGGCACTAAACAACCTTTTGGTATATTTTTTGTTTGCCAAAAAATATCAATTGGCATTCCTCCTCTTGGATACCATATTCCTGCTATTCTTAACCAATTAGGTTTTAGTAAGTTATTTAGATCTTTTCCAATTGAAATAGTACAGTCCTCGTGAAAAGCACCATGATTTCTATATCCAGTTAAATATAACTTTAATGATTTACTCTCTACAATGAATTTATTTGGGATATAATCAATTATTATTTTTGCAAAATCTGGCTGAGAAGTTACAGGGCAAATTGATGTAAATTCTGGGCATGTGAAACGAATGCAATATTTGACATCTAAATGAGGGTTAGGATGTTTATCTAGAACTGAATTATTAGGTGTTGATAAAAGATCGTTTTGTTTTCCTAAATATTTAAATTTTTCTTTTTTATATTTCATATTCACACAGAGAGGTTAGAAATATTATCTTCTAAATTTTTGTATATTTCTTTTTTCCAAGAATTTATATCATTACAATTATTTGCAGAAATTGGAAAGCATAAATCTCTTGATGAATTAATTATTCCTGAATTAAATTTATTTTTATATTCTTTATCAGGAAGTAGTCCACTCCTAGCATCTGCTGTAGAGCCTCCTTGTTTTCCAAATCCAGGTATTAAAAAAGGAGAGGAAGGTAGTTTTTTCCTCATATGTTTTAGTTCTTTTGGGTAGGTTGCTCCAGTAACAATTCCAATGGAAGATAAATTATGCTTTCCAATATTTTTACTAATTATTGGATTTAATTTATCTATTAAAACTTCATACAATTTTTTGTTTTCGATAGTTGTTTGTTCTTGTAAATCTTTTGCACCAGGATTGCTTGTATGTACTAAAATAAATAAACCAAATTTTGGGATATAATGTTCAAAAGCATTTAAAGTTTCAATTCCCAGCCAAGGGTTTATTGTTATAGCATCACATGGATATGGAGATGATTTAGAAAAAAATGCATTTGCGTATGCATTATTTGTAGAGCCAATATCACCTCTTTTGCAGTCAATAATACAAATGATGCGTTTTTCCTTTATTAAACGACATAACTTTGAAAGTAATCCAAAACCCTCTGGACCAAGTTGCTCAAAAAAAGCAATTTGTAATTTTATTGCAGGTACTAAATCAGCAATTGTTTCAATTAGCTTTGTACAGAAACTTTCTACTATTTTAATATTATTTTTAGTGTATATATCATGAGTTATTTTTATCCTTTTTTGAAATACTTCAGGTATTAAATCTAAATGAGGATCTATTCCTAAACATAAGAAATTTTCTTTTTTTCTGATAGTTTCAAATAACCTATCGCCAAAATGATTTTTATTTACACTAGTCAATTTATTTATTTACTTTTTGTTAAATTCATTCATTTGATCTTGAGAAGCTTTCTTCTGAAATTTGTTTTTCCAATTTTTATAGGACATTCCATAAACTTTTTCTCTAGAAGACTCGTAATCAATTTCAAGGCCTTCATCTTTGGCTGCTTCAGAATACCACTTTGAAAGACAGTTCCTACAAAATCCAGATAGATTCATTAAGTCTATATTTTGTACATCTGTTCTCTTTTGCAAATGAAATATTAATTTTTCAAAAACTTTTGATTGTATGTTTATTATTTTTTGATCAGAAGAAGTTTCGTGTTTCATAACTTTCCTATTTTTTCGATTTAGTATATCGTAATAACATATTATCAATTTTTTGATCAATATTAAAAAACTATTATGAAATTTAAAAATTCAACAACCTCTGATCGTTTTTTTCAAATTCGTAATGCAAGAAATGCTGAAATTGCAGAGGATTACACAGAAATGATTGCAGAGCTAATCAAAGAAAATGGAGAAGCAAGAGTAGTTGATCTGGCCAAAAATTTTGGTGTAACAAGTCCAACAGTTAATAGTGTTATTAGAAGATTAGTAAGAGATGGTTATGTTGAAAGTAAACCTTACAGGTCAATTTTTTTAACAGAAAAAGGCAAAGCACTTGCTAAGTATTGTAAAAAAAGACATGATATTGTGTATAACTTTCTTCTATCTATTGGTGTTGATATTGAAACCGCCAAGATGGATGCCGAAGGTATTGAGCATCACGTAAGCGCAGAAACTTTAAATATCTTTGAAAATTATATTAAATCAAATAAAGGTTAATTACTTCATGTTTGCTTTAATAATATAATAACTTCTCACATAATTTTCTGTTTCTTTGAAAATTGTTTTACCTACAGTTTCAAATTTATCAAAATATTTTATATATTGTCTATCTATACCATCTAAACTACTTATTATTAGGACAACGTCATTCTTTTTTAGTGAATGATCTTTAAAGTTATAATTATATTCGTAATGGTTTATTGGATTTTTTCTTGAGGTAAAATAGTATCTTTTGATTTCTTTGTTTTCAAAGAGTTTAAGTTGATAAGAAAATTTTGTTATATCATTTCTTCTTGAAAATATTAAAGCACTTGGTTTTTCAGAATCTAAATATAATTTAATTGTTTTGCTTTGCTCAGAATAGCCTTTTAACTTCCTTAATGGATCACTTTTTAAATCAATAGGATTTAAGTTACCAGTAATAAATATTTTTATTAAAAGAGCTAATATTCCAATATTTACAAGTAAATTTAATTTAATTCCTGCCAAAATAATTTTATTTTTTTGGTTATACATGAAACTTCCAATTAAAATTATTATCCCAGGAAATGCTGTTGCAGCCCAGTTAGCGTTAGACGTTTTAAGAAAAGCTTGAACTATAATTAAAATTAAAATGGGTAATGAAAAACAAATTAATAAAAATTCATTTTTACTGTAAGATTTAATTTTTGTTATTTTTAATAAATAGGCAATTATAATAAACGGGCCACAAATTACTAATTGTGACCCCATAAATTTCATTGGTTCTAAATAGTTTAAAGAGACTGTATCTAAATTAGCATTATATGCTGTATGACTAAAAGTAGAGAGATCATTAATATAATTCCAATAGAGATTTGGAGCACATACAAGCAAAAAAACACAAATTGTTAGAATAAATTTAAATACATTCTTTTTAAATCTTTGATTGAAGATTATTAAACAAATTAAAATTACAATAAAATATATAGCGGCATATTTTGTTAAGAAAGCTAACCCAATTGATGTTCCAAGCAAAATTGGCCAAATTATTTTATTACTTTCTAGTGTTTTAAGAAGAGTAAATAAACTCATACACCAAAATAGTAATAAAGGTGTATCAGTTGATATTATAAGACTTCCAAAACTAGTTAAAGGCAATGTTGCCCATATTAATGTAATAAAGTTTGCAACCTTAATATTATAAACAGTTTTGGTATTAAACCATATTACAATTGCTATCAAAAGATGAATAATAGGGGATGAAAGTCTAATAGACCATTCAGCAATTCCAAAAAAATAAGTCGTAGAAGCTATCATCCAAGCTATAAAAGGTGGTTTAGAGAAATACCCAAAATCTAAATTATTTGACCAATCCCAATATTGAGCTTCATCAACTGAAAGACTTAGTGGAGAATTTAAGATAGATGCTACTCTGATTATAAAGACAGCAAGTAAAAACAAAAATGTCTTTTGAAAGTTTAATTCAAAAATATTTTTTTTTCTAAAATAAATCAAAATTATTCAACATTTTTTATTAATATGAAGTTATTGATTTTTAAATTAACGTAATTACTTCATACTTGTATTAACAATTAAAGGTCTGATTTTGAGTGAAGTAGATGAAATAATCAAGGATTTTGAATTTTTAGACTCTTGGGAAGATAAATATCAAATGATAATTGACATGGGTAAATCCCTCCCTGAACTAGATGATATGTATATAAATGAAAATTATAGATTAAAGGGATGTCAATCTACAGTTTATTTTGTCTCTAAGCTAAATAAAGATAAAACTCTTTCATTTAAAGCCAATAGCGATGCTTTTATTGTTAAAGGTTTAATAGCGTTAATATTAAAAGTTTTTAATAATAAAAGTCCATCAGATATATTGACTACAAATCTTGATTTTTTAAAAACAATTGGTCTAGATCAACACTTATCTGTGACTAGAAAAAATGGACTATCTTCAATGATAGATAGAATAAAATTAGAAGCTAAAAAAAACAAGTAATTGAGGTAATAATTTGTTAGGAAAAATCCTAAATATTACGAGTTTACAAAATCCTATTATTAAAGATTTAACTAAAATAATACGTGGTAATAATCAAAAAAACAGAAAGTCATTTATTTGCGAAGGTAATTTTTTTTTAAAATCAGCATTTGAAAATAAATGGGAAATACAAACACTAGTAGTAAATTCTAATATCGGTTTCAGTACAGAGATAACTAAAATTATTAAAGATTGTATATCAAAAAATGTTAAAGTTATTAGTGTTGACAAGAAAATACTATCAAAATTATCTAATAATAATAACGCACAAAATATAATATTTAAGGTAAAAAAAAAGAAATTTTTATTTAGTGATTTAAATATTAATGATGTTCATATTGCTATTGACAGCATTACTGATCCTGGAAATTTGGGAACTATTTTAAGAACAATAAACGCTTTTGGAATTAATAGTCTTATCTTAGTAGGTGATACAGTTAATCAATTTAAAAAGGAAGCTATTAGATCTAGTATGGCATCATTATTTAATCTTAAAATAATTAATACGAATTTTATTAATTTTAAAAATTGGGTTAATAAAAATTCAATCAAATTATATGGAACTGATCTGAGAAGTGAAAATAATTATTTAAATGAGAATTGGATATTTCCTCTATGTTTAGTTTTAGGCAATGAAAAAAATGGAATAAGTGAAGAAATAAAAAGTCTTTGCCATAAACTTATTTTTATTAAAACCAAAAATAATGAAAGTTTAAATCTATCAGTCGCAAATGGCATAATTTTGAGTGAAATATTTAGGAAATATCCTAAATAATTTGTTAAAGCTTTTTAAATATTTGCTTTCCTAACTCAACACCATATTGATCAAACGGATTTATATCAGAAAATGAAGCTTCAAAAAGTGTTTTATACTCATAAATGCAAAGTAATTGCCCAAGTGTATATTCGTTAAATTTATTGAACATAAAAAGGTCAACAGGTTTATTTCCTTTAACATGGTGGTGAATATTCTTATTAGTTTTATCTGATCCATTTTTAAAGGCTAGGTACTGGGATATAGCAAAATTTTGTAAATCTCTTGAATTTTTTTTATCATAATCATCAAAAATACAAAAATCAGAATTTAAGTTATGAGAAAAACAAATTAAATCCGCAGTAAAAGATAAAGTTGACTGGTGTAAGGCTTGAAAAAAACTGTGCTGTGCATCTGTACCAACTTCACCAAAAATGAATGAACAAGGTGAATTTGAAATATTTTTATTAAAAGAATTTACAGATTTTCCATTACTTTCCATAACAAGTTGCTGCAAGTAAGAGGGTAATAAGGAAAGTTGGTCTGAATATGGAATTACAATATGATTGTAAATAGAATAGTATTTACGAAAATAAAAGCTTTTAAGAGCTAAAATATATGGTAGAGATTTTTCAAAATTATTAACTATAAGGTCATCAATACTTTTTCCACCATTAAGAAAATTGGTAAAAAACTTTTTACCAAATATTATAGCATTAACTAAGTTCGAAGAAGACCATATAGAAAAACGACCACCAATTGACGTGTCTAATTTAATAATATTTGAAGAGCATAAACCATATTTCATTGCCTTTTCAGGTAAAGAGGTAATAAAAAATAAATTATTATAAAATAATTTTTCAGATTTAGACTTTAAAAACCAAGCCCGTATTTTTTTTAAATTTTCTTGAGTTTCATAAGTACTAAAAGACTTAGAAACACAAATGATAAGTGTGTTAGAGGGATTTAATTTCAAAACCTTTTTATTTAAAGATAAAGGGTCCAAATTAGAGATGAAATGAACATTTGGGCCATTTGATAAATGTGAAAAAGAATTGTAAATTAATTTAGGACCAAGGTTAGATCCACCAGAGCCAAGATGAATTATATCAGTTATATTTGAATACTTAGAAGAATTTATATAATCTGCAGTTTTAAACATACTATCTAAATCATTAAAAATGTTTGGATATTTAGATGACATATCTTTGTCACTATAAAACCTTGGAACAAAGTGAAGTGCCGATCTGTTTTCAGTAAAATTTATTTTAGAGTTGTTAAATAAAGAAGTAATAAATGTATTAGCTTTAGAAAAAAGAGATAATTTCTCATTATTATTAAAATTTTCAATAGATAAAAGTGAAAAAGAATAAAAATTTAATTTATCTAAGGATTGTACTAAATCAGGTTTTAGTTTTAAATTATTCATAAAATGTTTGATGTATCTATTATAATACCAGTTTATAAGGCGAAATATACAATTAAAAAAACTTTAGAATCAATTAATAATCAAAAGTTCAAAAATAAGATACCAAAAATAGAATTAATTTTGTCAATTGATGATAATAAAAATTATGAGAAATATAGAAGTATATTAAATAATGAAATAATAAATACTAAAATTGTGAGTACAAATAAAATTGGAAGCGGTCCAGGGAATACAAGAAATATAGGATTTAAAAAATCAATAGGAAAGTATGTATGTTTTTTAGATGCTGATGACGAATATTCAGAGAATTATGTATGTGAAATGTTACAGGAGATAGGAAGAGAAAAGTTGCTCATAGCAGTAACAAAAATTTACAATAAAGATAAATTAATAACGGATTATACAAGTCAAAAAAAATATATGGATATTAAAGAACTAATAAAATTTCCATGTAGCTTTCATCCCTTTATGCGGAGAAGTCAATTTAAAGAATATAAACACTTTCCAAGTCAAGACATCTATAATCTAACAGAACATTTATCAGAAAAAAAAATTAAAATTATTAAAAAAGCTTATTACAAATTAAATTTAAGAGAAAATAGTCTTACTATGAAAGAGGGATTTGAACATAAAATTAAACTCTCATATAAAAAATATTTAATAAAGGGAATAAAAGACAGAAACAATAAAATATCAAGGCATTTTGCAGAAAGACTAATATTAAATAAAAATTTTGAAGAATGGAAAAAATTAAACAATAGTAAAAAAAGTTATTATGAATATTTAGGAGATATTTATGGAGAACGAAAAAATATATGTATTTGATGCTTATGGAACATTATTTGATGTAGATCATGCATGTAAAGAAATGGCAATCCAATTAGGTGATAATTGGGAGAGACTATCAAGTATATGGAGACAAAAACAATTAGAATATAGTTGGTTACATAACTCAATGAATGAATATGATTCATTCTGGAAAATCACCAAGGATAGTCTTGAATATGCCATGAATTCATTGTCAATAAACTCAGTCAAAATAAAAAATGAATTACTTGATCTCTATTTTAAAATAGGTGCTTTTGAAGAAGTTGAAGAAGTTTTAAAAAAGATAAAAAAAAATAGAATAAAAACAGCAATATTATCTAATGGTAGTTATGATATGTTAAATTCAGCAGTTAAAAATTCAAAGTTTGATGAATTAATTAGTGAAGTAATATCCGTAGATGAATGTAAAAAATTTAAGCCTCACAGAGATGTTTATAACTTAGTAATAGATAAATTTAATATATATAAAAAAAATTGTATTTTTTTTTCAAGCAATTGTTGGGATATTCATGGAGCATCAAATTTTGGTTTTCAAACAGTATGGGTAAATAGAAAAAAAAATATCGATGAATTACTTCCTGGAAAAGTTGATGATCAAGTACAAAGTTTGAAGGAGTATTTTTTTAAAGTGTAGAATTCATGCCACCATCTATTGTGATGATAGAACCAGTCATATAACTATTATTAAGATCTACCAGCATTTTTAAACAAGGTAATAATTCATCACAAGATGCAAATCTATCTAAAGGTATTTTAGATTTTAATTTAGAAGATTTTGCACTTTCCAAAAAAGATCTGTTTAAATCAGTAATGATATATCCAGGGCAAATTGCATTTACAAGTATGTTATATTTGGCTAATTCAATCGATTGAGATTTAGTCATTTGTATTAAAGCGGCTTTTGACATTGAATAAGCGCCAACAAACTTTAAGGGATTTAAACCAAGAATAGAGGAAATGTTAATTATACGACCAATTTTATTTAGCATCATTTTTGGAATAATCGTATTACTAATATTTAAAGCAGAAATTAAATTAATATTCATAATTTGATTAATCTCATCTGTGGATACTTCATTGAGAAGTTTAGATTGAGCGATGCCTACATTGTTTATTAAGCAATAAATATTGATATGGGACAACTTTTCCTTAACAAGATTAAAGTCAGTAATATCAATCGGTAAAATTTCATGATTTAAATTTTGATTTGGTAAAGAATTAAATGTTTTAATTAATTGATCTTTGTTTCTTGCAATGCCAATAATCCTATAACCTTCACTTGCAAGAAAGTTTGAAAAAGAAGCTCCAATACCTTTAGATGCACCTGTAATTAAAATTGTTTTAATATTCATAATTTAAATATATATATGAAATTAATGATAAAAAATAATAATAATTTAAAATTATGGTTAGAAGAAAAATTACCTCGTCTAGGTAATCTAAATAAAATAGAAAAATTTGATGTAGGCCAATCAAATCCAACTTATTTATTACATTGTGATAATAAAAAAATAGTACTTAGATCAAAGCCTATGGGTAATTTATTAATAGGAGCTCATAGAATAGATAGAGAATATAGAGTAATGAGTGCTCTTAGAGAAACTAAAATACCGGTTCCAAATATGATTATTTATTGTGATGAAAATAAGATAATTGGTTCCGAGTTTTTTTTGATGGATTTTATTGATGGTATAAAAGAAAAAAAACCAATCTTAGAAAATTATAGTAAAGATGAGAAAATTAAAATTTACAAAAAAAAATCAGAAGTACTAGTAAATTTAGCTAAGTTAGACCTGAAAAAATATAATTTAGAGAATTATGGTAAAAAATCAGATTATTTATTTCGACAAATTGATCTATGGATAAAACAATATAGAGCATCTGAAACACAAAAAATAGAAGCTATGGAATTTTTAATTGAGAATTTAGGATCAAATATTCCAGATGTATATGAGAAATTTAATCCTGTTTTAACCCATGGCGATTTTAGAATAGATAATATGATTTTTTCAAAGAATTTAGATATAGCATCTTTATTAGATTGGGAATTATCAACATTGGCACCACCTTTTATAGATTTATCATATTGGTGCTTAATGCTTAGATTTGAAACAGATTGGCTAATTCCAGGTTTAGGTCAAATTAGAGATAATAGTATTACAGAAGGAATACCAAAGGAAAAAGAGTTGTTACAACTTTATGCTGATGCATTAGGATATGATATCGGGAAGAGCTGGAATTTTCTTTTAGCCTTTAACTGCTTTAGATTTGCCGGAATTTTACAAGGTGTATTTAAAAGATCTAAAGACGGCAACAATGCAGGAAAAGACGCAAACCAAGTTGGATTATTAACAGAGCCTGTATCAAAAATGGGTGAACAATTTTTAAAATTATATATTTAAAAACCTCTTAGGGTTTATCATTAGCAAAGATCCAAAAATTAGAACAATTCCAGAAATTATCATTGAAAAAAAGAATGAATTATAATAATCAGTTAAAAGTCCACTAAAATAAGGTCCTATCATTTGTCCAATACTGAAAGAGAATGTCAATATTGCAGTCGAAACTATAAATGATCCAGAGAACCTTTTCTGACCCTCTAAAAGACACATTGAAGTTATAGGTACAAATGATAAACCAAATAATACACAGGAAATAAAAATTCCAAATTCATTATTAATTAATACAGAAAATAAAACTCCTAATCCCAATATTAAATTCGCTAAAAAAAGTCCAATATCATTTCCAATTTTACTACCAAACCAATTCCAAAAAAATACCGAAGGTATTCCTGTAACTCCTACTACAAACCATACGTAGGGCTCAGTTTTTTCTAACCCTGGTGTCAATCTTGACATTGTTGATATAAAGGTTCCAAATGCAACATACCCAAACCCATATAATCCATAACTAATAGTAATTAAAGAAAATCCTAAACTTGTTTTATTTTTGGATTTTAAATTATATTTAACTTCTGCTTTTTGAATTGGTGTAAATTTAATAATTTGAAATGACAGTATTATAGCTAAAATACCAATTGAAAACCACAGTTCATCCCATGTAAAATTTAAAAAACCTAGATAAGATACGACAATAGCTGATAGTGCCATGCCCAGTCCAACTCCAGAAAAATGAGCAGTTCCTAAAAATATTTTACCTTTTTTTTGAACATGTGAAACTATAAGAGATGTTCCTAATATTAATACAAACGCGCTAAAAATTCCATGTATGAAACGTATGAGTATAAATATCTCAAAAGTATTTGTCAGGCCCATAGCAAAAAGAGATACGATAGAGATAAAGATTGAGTAAATAAATATTGATCGGATATTTTTTGGAAATTGCGAGAAAATAGGAATTAACGAACCCAATAAATAACCTAAATAATTTGAAGAAGCTATTAAGCCTGCTTCTGTTGTGGTTAAATTTAATTCAGAAATCATATAAGGTAAAATAGGAGTATAAGAAAATCTCCCTATTCCAACAGCAATTGTAAGTGCTGCAATACCAGTAAGAATTAAAATAGCAACATTATTTGTCTTATTCATTAATTTAGATTATCTTAAATGTATAAATAAGCATCTAACAATTTTATTTTTTTAATATGGAATTTATAGAAACAAAAAAAATTACAAATAATATTGCTAAAATAACGCTGACTAATGGTAAAAAATACAACCCATTATCTCTAAGTGTGTTAAGACATCTAAATAGTGAATTTAATGATTTATCAAATGATTCAAATGTGAAAGCAATCATAATCTCATCAAATGGTCCTGGTTTCTCGGCAGGGCATGATTTACAAGAGCTTAAACAAAATAAAAATAATAAAGAATTTTTTAACGAACTTTTTAATGAGTGTTCAGATCTAATGTTAAAAATAATGAAATCACCTCAACCGGTAATAGCTCAAATACCTGGGGTCGCAGCTGCGGCAGGATGTCAATTAGTTGCAACATGTGATCTTGCTATAGCATCTAATGAAGCAGTTTTTATAACTCCTGGAGTAAATATAGGTTTATTTTGTTCTACACCAATGGTTGCGGTTTCTAGATCTCTAGGTCGAAAAAAAACAATGGAAATGTTGTTAACTGGTGAAAGTATGAATGCTGAGGATGCTGTTAGGTTTGGGTTAATTAATAAAAAAGTTCCTTTAAACGAATTAGAGATAACAGTATTAAACTTTGCAAAATTAATTGCATCTAAACCAACTTCAACTGTTAGAATTGGGAAAGAAGCATTTTATAAACAAGCCGAATTGCCAATAGAAAAAGCTTATAAATATACATCTGAAGTTATGGCTAAAAATATGTTAAAAAAAGATGCTAAGGAGGGCATTGAAGCGTTTCTAGAAAAAAGAGAACCCAAATGGGAAAATTAGAGATTATCCAAAGATACTTTTAAATCATTGATAATATCATCACTGTGTTCTAATCCAATTGATAATCTAATGACGTTATCCCCTGCACCAGATATTTCCCTCTCTTTAGGGTTCAATTGTCTGTGCGTCGTTGAAGCGGGGTGTATTATTAGAGATTTTGTATCACCAACATTTGCTAAATGTGAAAATAAATTACAGTTTTCAACAATTTTTTTAGCTCCATCAAACCCAGCTTTAACTGAGATTGTAAAGACAGATCCAAAACCAAACTTAAAATACTTTTTTGCTAATTGATATGATTTATTTTTTTGAAAGCCACTCCAAGATACAGAATCTACTTTAACATGTTTTATCAGGAAATTTGCAACTTCATCTGCGTTTGACATATGTTTTTGCATTCTTAAGTTTAATGTTTCAATTCCTGTCAGAGTTAAATAAGCATTAAATGGTGACATAGTAGCACCTAAATCTCTTAAAGCACTAGCATGGCAAAAATTGATATATGCTAAGTTGCCAAATGTTTCAAAAAATTTAATTCCATGATATGAAGTATCAGGTTCAGTTAATTTTTCAAATTCTCTACCATTAGCCCAGTTAAATTTACCCGCATCTACTACACAACCTCCCATAGCATTTCCATGACCAGATAAAAATTTAGTTGTAGAATATATAATTATGTCAGCACCATAATTTGCTGGCTGACAGATAGCTTGTGTAGCCATTGTATTATCTATTATTAGAGGTATTCCCTCATTATGGGCCAATTCTGATAATTTCTCTATGTCGGAAACAACTCCCTCTGGGTTAGATAAGCTTTCTGCAAATAGTGCTCTAACATTCTTTGCTTTGATGGCTTGTTTTATCTCATCATAATTTGTTATATCAACAAGATCGGTTTCCCATCCAAATGATTTAAAACTTTTAGTAAATTGTGTTATTGAACCACCATAAAGTTTTGAACTAGCAACTATTTTTTTGCCTGGACTTAGTAAAGGATATAAAGCAATAAGTTGAGCTGCATGGCCAGATGAAACGCAGCAAGATCCAACAGCATTATCTAATGCTGCAATTTTTTGCTCTAAAGCTGCAGTTGTTGGATTAGATAAACGTCCATAAATATTACCATTTTCCTGCAAATTGTATAAAGATGCTGCATGTTCACTGTCATCGAAGGCAAAGGCTGTTGATTGATAAATTGGAAAACTTCTTGCACCTGTAACTGGGTCTGGTGACGTTCCAGCGTGTATACTTAAAGTTTCTATATTATTTGATTTAAAAAAATTTCCTGAATTGTCACTATTGTTTGTTAATTTATTTTTTTTGGATGAAATCAATTTAGAATAAAATCCTCCACTTCCTAACTCACCAAATATTCTTGAGTGTTCAATTTTAGGGCATCTATTATAAATACAATCTAAATTATGTTTCAAAACTAAATCATTTGCTTCTGAGTTAAAGATACCGATTTGCATCCAAAAAACTTTTGCTTTAATTTTAATTGTATCTTTAGCTAATTCTAAACATTCGTCACTTTTTCGAAAAACATCAACCATATCAATATTAATAGGGATGTCATTTAATGATGCATAACATAGTTCATTATGAATTTCTTTTCCAGCTTCCTTAGGATTTACAGGTATTATTTTATAACCTTTCCTTTGTAAATATTTCATTACAAAATTAGATGGTCTTTTCCAATTATTACTGGCCCCAACTACTGCAATCGTTTTTACTGAGGATAAAATATTCGCAATTTTTAGATCACTAAATTTATCATCATTCATATTTTCCCCTTATTTAATTTAATAAAAATTTTTTGTTCAAAATTTTAATATCTAATTTATACTCAATACAATGGATAAACAAGTTTTTGATATAATTATAGTAGGTGCTGGGACTGCAGGTTGTTTGTTAGCAAATAGGTTATCTGCTAACAAAAACTTAAATATAGCTCTTATTGAAGCAGGTGGGAGTGATAATTATCATTGGATTCATATTCCAGTTGGATATCTATATTGTATGGGCAATAAAAGAACTGATTGGTTATATAAAACTTCTTCTCAACCAGGTTTAAATGGTAGACACCTTAACTACCCAAGAGGAAAAGTGATGGGTGGTTGTTCATCTATTAATGGCATGATATACATGCGAGGACAATCCAAAGACTACGATCATTGGAGACAATTAGGCAATATTGGTTGGAGTTGGGACGATGTTCTACCGTATTTTGTAAAAACTGAAGATAATTTTTCTGGAACAGATGAGTATCACGGTCAAGGAGGAGAATGGCGTGTTGATGAACAAAGATTACATTGGGATGTATTAGATGATTTCCAAAATGCTACTGTAGAAGCAGGTATTCCAAAAATAAAAGATTTTAATAATGGTAATAATTTTGGTGTTTCTTACTTTAAAGTTAATCAAAAAAATGGGTTTAGATTAAATACAGTCAAAGCCTTCTTAAAACCAATTCAACAAAGAAAAAATTTAAAGATATTTAAAAATTGTGAAGTTGAAAGTTTAATTATTAAGAACAAGATTGTTACAGGTTTAAAAATTAAAACAAATGGAAATGAGTTTCAAGTCTCATGTAACAAAGAAGTTATATTATCTGCTGGATCAGTTGGGTCACCAAAAATCCTTGAACTTTCTGGGATTGGAAATCCTAAACTTTTGATAAAATTAGGCATTAAACCTATAATCGATTCAAAAAATGTTGGAGAAAATTTACAAGACCATTTGCAACTTAGAGTAATATATAAACTACAAAACGCAAACACATTAAATCAAGAAATAAATTCAGTTTTTGGAAAAATAAAAATTGGAATGGAATATATTTTTAAAAGAAAAGGTCCCATGTCAATGGCTCCAAGTCAATTAGGTGTTTTTGCAATGTCAGATTCTTCATATGAAATGCCTAATGTCCAGTTTCATGTTCAACCTCTTTCTTTAGATAAATTTGGAGATCCACTTCATAATTTTCCTGGCCTAACAGCAAGCGTTTGTAATTTAAATCCTTTAAGTAGAGGTTCAGTTCACATTAAATCGAAAGATTTAAAACTGCAGCCAGAAATTAATCCTAACTATTTATCACATGCAACTGATAAAAAAGTTGCAGCTGATTCTATCAAATTAGCAAGAAAAATTATTTCACAACCATCAATGAAAAAATATAATCCAGAGGAGTATGCACCTGGTATAAATTATCAAACTGATAAAGATTTAGAAAGAGTGGCAGGTGATATCGGAACAACAATTTTTCATCCGGTTGGAACTTGTGCAATGGGGGTAAGAGATGATTCCGTAACTAAGCCAAATCTAAAAGTAAATGGTATAGAAAAATTAAGGGTGGTTGACGCATCAATAATGCCTTCAATAACGTCTGGTAATACAAATTCTCCAACTTTAATGATTGCTGAAAAAGCTTCCGAATTAATTTTGAATGAGGTATAAATTATTCATGAGATGATTTATGGAATTTAATTTATCTGAAGATTATAAAAATATACAGGAGATGGCAGCTTCATTTTCTGAAACCGAATTGATGCCTTTTGCATCTGAATGGGATCAAAAAGAGATTTTTCCAACTGATGTTTTAAAAAAATCAGCTGATCTAGGTTTGGCAGGTATTTACGTGAGTGAAAAGTTTGGAGGGTCAGGCTTAGATAGATTGTCAGCTGCTTTAGTTTTTGAACAACTTTCAAGAGGATGTGTTTCAACAGCTGCATATTTATCAATTCATAATATGGTTGCTTGGATGATTGATAGCGAAGGGTCAAATGAATTAAAAGAAAAATTTATTCCACAATTATGCTCCATGAATTTATTTTCAAGTTACTGTTTAACTGAATCAAGCTCAGGTTCAGATGCATCAGCATTAAAAACTACTGCTAAGCGAAAAGGTAATAGTCATTATGTTCTCAATGGATCAAAAAGTTTTATTTCCGGTGGGCCAACAAGTGATGTCTATGCTGTAATGTGTAGAACTGGTGAAGATGGTCCGAAAGGTATTTCATGTATATTAATTGAAAAAGATACTCCTGGCTTGTCATTTGGTAAAAATGAAAAGAAATTAGGCTGGAATAGTCAACATACTTCAACAGTTAATTTTGATAATTGTGAAGTGCCAATTGAAAATTTAGTAGGAAATGAAGGTGACGGATTTAAGTTAGCAATGAAAGGTCTGGATGGTGGGAGAGTTAACATTGCAGCTTGTTCTATTGGAGGTGCAACTTTTGCGCTTGAAAATACAATTCAATATACATCAGAGAGGAAGCAGTTTGGTAAAAAAATAAATGAGTTTCAGGTAAGTCAATTTAAATTAGCTGATATGTCTACTGATTTAGAGGCTTCTAGATTAATGGTTTATAAAGCTGCAACAAGTATAGACAATAAAGATAGTGATGCTACAAAATACTGTGCAATGGCCAAGAGATTTGCAACAGATGCTTGTTTTGATATTTGTAATCAAGCTTTGCAACTTCATGGTGGTTATGGATATTTAAAAGATTTTCCTCTAGAGAGAGTGCTTAGGGATTTGCGGGTTCATCAAATTTTAGAAGGTACAAATGAAATAATGAGATTAATTATCTCAAGAAAAATTTTAGATGTTTAAAGGGAATAATATGAATGAAGAAATAATTTTAAAATCTGAAGACGGGGTAGGTATTATTACTTTAAACAGACCAGAAAGGTTAAACGCTTTAACGTATAATATTGTTCAAAAAATGAATGACTTTTTAAACAAATGCGAAAGTGATGATGATATTAAATGTGTAATAATTGAAGGAGCTGGTGAAAAAGCTTTTTGTGCAGGTGGAGATGTAGTTTCATTAAGAAAACAAGTTATTGATGAGGGTGGTCCACCAACAGAGCTTTCTGAGAAATTTTTTTATGATGAATATCTTTTAAATTATAAAATTAATAATTTTACAAAACCTTATATAGCTCTAATTGATGGCGTGACCATGGGAGGTGGTGTTGGTGTTTCAATGCATGGAAGTCATATTGTTTGTACTGAAAGAACTATGTTTGCAATGCCAGAGACTACCATTGGTCTTTTCCCCGATGTAGGTGGAGGGTGGTTATTAGCCCAACTACCTATAACTATAGGTTTGTGGTTAGCCTTAACTGGTGCAAGATTAAAATCAATAGATTTGATGAAAACGGGACTATCAAATTATTATATTGATTCGAAAAATATACAAAATTTAAAAAATGAAATTTTTAAAAATCCTTCTAAAGATCATCAACAAATTACAAATTTAATTGATAAATTTAGTGGTCAAGTAAGTGGAGAAAGTATTATTGAAAAAAACCAGGTTGAAATTAGAGAAATATTTGAACAAGAAAGTATTGAAGAAATTTTAAATAAAACATATTCACTTAGTCAAAATGGAAGCGAGTTTTCAAAGAATACAGAACACGAATTAAAAGGAAAATCTCCAACATCTTTAAAAATAACTTTTAAACAAATTCATATGGCAACAGAAATGAGTCTCAGAGACGCTCTTATAATGGAATATAGAATGGTACAAAGGTGTCAGGCATCAGGTGACTTCTATGAAGGAGTAAGAGCTATGCTTGTTGATAAAGATAGGAACCCTCAATGGAAGCCTAGTAACCTTGATAAGGTTGATGAGATTTGGGTAAATCACTTTTTTGAGCCATTACATGAAAAAGATTTAAAAATTTAAAGTTATTGTATGGAGAAGTTTATGAATGAAGTTTACATTATGTCTGCTACCAGATCACCTGTAGGTGCCTTTGGAGGTACTTTAAAAGATTTTGACCCTGTAGATTTAGGTGCAATTGTAGCCAAAGAAAGTATCAAAAGATCAAATATATCACCAGAAGAAATTGGTCATGCCGTTTTTGGCAATGTAATCCATACTGAACCAAGAGACATGTATGTTAGTAGAGTTATAGCTTTGAATTCAGGTTTGAATAAAGAATCTTGTGCTCTTACTGTAAATCGATTATGTGGTTCTGGATTACAAGCTATAGTTAGTGCTTCACAACTTATATTGCTGGGCGACACAGAAATTGCATTGGCTGGAGGTGTTGAAGTAATGTCAAGTGGAACGCATGTTGTGAAAGGGTTTCGTTGGGGAAATAGAATGGGAGATAGCAAAGTTTTTGATATGATGTTGGGAGCTCTACATGATCCGTTTGGACATGGTCATATGGGTATAACGGCTGAAAATATTTCAGAAAGATATCAAATTGATCGATCAAAACAGGATGAGTTTGCATTAAATAGTCAAACACGTGCAAAAGAGGCTATAGAAAAAGGTTTGTTTAAAGAGCAAATTACTCCTATAGAAATTAAATCTAGAAAAGGTACTAATATTTTTGATACAGATGAACATCCAAAATATGATACAACATTAGAATCTTTATCAAATTTAAAAACAGTCTTTAAAAATGATGGGTCTGTAACTGCTGGTAATGCATCTGGTATAAATGATGGTGCATCAGCACTAGTTTTAGCCAATGAAAAGCAAGCAAAGAAGGGTAAGCCAATGGCCAAAATAATTTCCTATGGTTTTGGAGGAGTAGAGCCTGATGAGATGGGTTTGGGACCAATTCCAGCTTCTAAGATGGCATTAAAAAAAGTAGGGCTAACAACTGATGACTTAGATTTGGTTGAATCAAATGAGGCATTTGCTGCTCAAGCATGTGCTGTTAATAAAGAGTTAGGATTAGATGAAGCTAAAGTAAATGTTAATGGTGGTGCAATTGCTTTAGGACATCCTGTAGGAGCGACTGGTTCAATTATAATGACAAAACTTGTTCATGAACTCAAAAGAAGAAATGGTAAATATGGTTTAGCCACAATGTGCATAGGTGGTGGTCAAGGGATAGCTGTCATAGTTGAAAATTGTTAGTTTAATTTTTAGTTTTAATTAGAAAGTTTGCGATCCAAGTCATTACAACTTTGTCATTTTGATTGGTAACAGTATGAAGAGTTCTAACAGTCCCTTTGTTAGGACTTTTAGAAGATAATTTTTTTTCTATAACTTTTACTTCTGATTTAAGTTCATCATTTGGATAAACTGGAAAAGTCCATCTTAATTCATCTATACCCCAAGCGCCCATACCAGTATCTTTAACAACACCAGTTTCAAAAAACTGTGTAAATGATACACCAAGTGTCATGAAACCACTTGAAACAAGTGTTCCAAAGGGTCCATATTTTGCTTTATTTTCATCAACATGAAAATATTGAGGATCGTAGTTTTTTGCAAAACTAATTATTTCATCTTTAGTGATTTTTTTTGATCCTGTATTAAAAACTAAACCAATTTCAAAATCTTCAAAAAACATTTTTGAATTTTTCATTTTATTTAGGAGCTAATCTTACGGATCCATCAAGTCGGATTGTTTCTCCATTCAACATAACATTTGTGACTATACTTTCTACTAACAGTGCATATTCATGTGATGTACCTAATCTTTTAGGAAATAGAGTAGTTGCAATTAAACTCTTTTGGACTTCATCAGGCATTCCAGTTAACATTGGTGTTCCAAACAAACCTGGTGCTATTGTATTTACTCTAATACCATGTGTTGCTAATTCTCTTGCAATTGGAAGTGTCATACCTGCAATACCGCCCTTTGAAGCTGAGTATGCTGCCTGACCTATTTGACCATCAAAAGCTGCTACAGATGCAGTATTTATAATAACACCTCTCTCACCATCATCGTCTGGAGTATTATGTTGCATTTTATCTGCACACAGTCGAATCAAGTTAAAACTACCTAACAAATTTATTCTAAGAACTTTTTCAAAAAGTCCTAAATCATGCATTCCTCTACTGGATACAACTTTGGATCCTACAGCAATTCCTGCGCAATTTACTAAGCAATTAATATTGTCTAAATTCCCAATTGCTTCAGACATTAAATTTGGATCAGAAACATCTCCAACAAAGTATTCTGCATCCAATTCTGAAGAAATTTTTTTCAAGTTATCCTCATTTACATCTATAAGAAATACATTTGCTCCTTTACTTTTTAAGTATTTGGCAGTCCCTTCTCCAAGACCACTTCCACCACCTGTCACAACTGCATTAACTTTATTAATATTCATTTTAATCTCCAAAATCTCTTACATCATCAATAACTTTCCCATCATTAGGCAATGAGCCTAAATTGACAAATTCAACTATACCATTCAAATTAAGAATTTTTTTCATTTCATCAACAACTTTTTCATTTAAAGCTATTTTATCGTTTTCATTTGAAACGTGTTCTATAAGAAGTTTTAAATTATCACGATTATTCTCTCTACTTACTATTAATTTTGCTTTTGGTTTATTAGTGAACAAGTTGTCAACAATTTTCGCAATTTGAGACGGTTGAACAAACATTCCTCTAACTTTTGTTGTTTGGTCAGCTCGACCCATCCATCCTTTGATTCTAATGTTTGTTCTTCCTGTTTTGCTTTGACCTTCAATAATTGTAGATAAATCTCCAGTTGCAAATCGTATTATTGGTAATTCATAATTATTTAAAACTGTTACTATAACTTCTCCAACTTCTCCATTTGGCACTCTTTCATTAGTACCTGGTTTTACAATTTCTAAAATAATGTCTTCGTCCACAATCATTCCATCATTAATATCAGCCTCGTAAGCAATAAGACCAAGATCTGCAGTTCCGTAACATTGATAAAAATTTATATTTTTACTTTTGAAATATTCCGCAACATCAGGAAATAATGGGCCTCCAGAAAATAAAGCTTTTTTTAAATTACTTATTGGTAAGTTATTATTTTTTGCTTTTTCAATAATAATTTTTAAAAAATCAGGTATTCCAACATATCCTGTAGTATTTATTTCAGACATAATTTCGGCTTGCATATTTGAATTTTCTCCACCTGCAGGAAAAATTGTACATTTCAAAATTTTTGCAGCTTCATCAAACATCATGCCAGCTGGAGTGAAGTGATATGAAAAACAATTTTGAACTATGTCTTTATTATTAAATCCTGCTGCATTTAAAGCTCTAGCGAAGCGCCACCAATTGATGCTATAACCATCTAAATCATAGATCGGACCAGGTGATCTATAAATATGAGAAAATTCTGAAAGTTCTTTAAAATTTAAATTACCAAAAGGTAAGTTTTTCTTTTGTATTTCAATTAAATCACTTTTGCGAAAAACACCAATTTTTTGTAAATCAGTCAAAGAAGAAATCTCTTTTTTTAAACGGTCAGAATGTAGAGTAATAGTTTTAGCTTTTTCAATAAGTTTTTTTAAGCTTACTAAATGATCATTTTCTCTTTCATCAGATGATCTAACTTCTTTAGAATCAAAAAATATTGGGCTCATGATTATATTATAGCCAACGTTTTCTTCTACGATATTGTTTAAAATCTCTGTATGATTGACGCCCCTCTCCAGAAATACCTAAATAAAATTCTTTAACATCTTCATTGTCTCTCATGGACTTTGCAGTTCCTTCCATTACAACTCTTCCATTTTCTAAAATATAAGCATATTCTGCATATTTAAGAGCCATATTTGTATTCTGCTCAGCTAAAAGAATTGTTACACCTTCTTTTTTATTAATTTGAGAAACGATTTCAAAAATTTGTTTTACTAACTGTGGAGCCAAGCCCATTGACGGTTCATCAAGCAAAATCATTTTAGGGTTAGCCATTAACGCTCTTCCAATTGCTACCATTTGTTGTTCACCACCTGAAGTATAACCAGCTTGAGAAGTTCTTCTTTCTTTTAATCTTGGAAAATACTCGTAAACTCTTTCAAGATCATTTTTTACTTCCTTATTACTTTTTCTAGTATAACCACCTGTTAATAAATTTTCTTCAACAGTTAAATGCTCAAAACAATGCCTTCCTTCCATTACTTGAATCACCCCCATTTTTACAAGTTGAGATGGGTCTAATTGATGAACATCTTGATTATTAAACGTTATAGAGCCTTTTGTAACTTCGCCTCTTTCTGAGGCAAGAAGATTAGAAATTGATTTTAAAGTAGTTGTTTTTCCAGCTCCGTTTCCACCCAATAAAGTGGTTATGCCACCTTTTTTAACATTTAAACTAACGCCTTTTAATACTAAAATAACATGATTATATACAGCTTCAATATTATTTACTTCCAAAATATTTTGTGCTGTTTTTTTATCAATTTTTGAAAGTTCATTCATAAAAATTCCTTAAAAAAAAGAGAGTCCTAAGACTCTCTTTTAAAATATTTAATTACAACGCATTGCAATTTTTTGCTCCTTAGCATATTTAGTAGAATCTTCAGCAATCAATTTATCAACTACTTCAGCATCACCATACATATACTCTGTGATCATGTTCCACTTTTTAGCTTTAGCATCCCATTGTTGTACAGCTGCTAAACCACTTCCACCGTGATTTTCACAAGTATTTTTAAATGGAGGTGCGAAATTTTTAAATCCTAATTCTTCCATTCGTTTTGCATTAAGATCAACATTTTCCATTCCATCACGATACATTGCTGGTGTAATTTTAGATGTTCCATGAATTTTCTGAGCTACCCTAGCAGCTTCAACTTGAACCATAGCTTGGAATAAACCTCTATTATAAAGAACAGTTCCAAAATGTGATCCATCGCCAGATGCTTGACCTTTGTCATGTACATATTTTTTAATATCTTTATGGACTTGGTAATCATCACCAGGTGCGTTGAAGGTTAGGGCTTTATAACCATGTGCGCCAGCGCCAGCAGGCATTACATCGTTTTCAGAGCCAGACCACCAAATTCCAATAAAATTTTCCATAGGAAACTTTATTGAAGAGGCCTGTTTAATAGCAACTTGGTTCATAACACCCCAACCCCACATTAGGACATAATTAGGTCTTTGTTTTCTAATTTTTAGCCATGTTGCTTTTTGTTCTTGACCAGGATGATCTACTGGAAGCAACATAAGTTTATAACCATGTTTTTTAGCTAAAACTTGTAAAGTTCTAATTGGTTCCTTGCCGTAGGCTGAATTATGATAAACAAGTGCAATTTTTTTACCCTTAATATTACCTAAATTTTGTTTTAAAATATGTCTTACAGCAATAGAAGCTCCATCCCAATAGGTTGCAGGAGCATTAAATATCCACTTAAAAACTTTTCCGTTTTTAGCAGAAGTTCTTCCGTAACCAGTAGAGTAAACCGTAACACCATCAGCAGAAGCTTTTGGTATTAGTTGATAAGTAATACCTGTAGACATTGGCTGAAAAACCATTGCATTTTCTTTATGCTTTTCATAGCACTCTACACCAACTTGGGTTTTATATCCTGTTTCACATTCTGGAAAAACTATCTTTTCTCCACCAATACCTCCGTCTCTTGCATTGATCATTTTATAATAATCAACAAAACCGTCAGCATTTGGAATACCGTTAGGTGCATAGGCTCCAGTTCGGTAAACTAACATTGGAAACTTAAGGTCAGCAGTGGCGACTTCTAAAAATCCACCTATCGCAATGACTGAACCTAAAAATCCAACTATCATTTTTTTTAATCCCATACTCTCCTCCTTTTTGAGATTTAATATTTAAAGCTTAACTTAAAAACTTAATATGGGAAAGGCCATTTTCTTAATTTTTCTTTTGCAATTGACCACAATCTTGCTAAACCGTGCGGTTCTAAAATCAAAAAAACGACCATCAATAATCCCCATATTGTAATTTCGAAATGTTTAGCTGTTACAGCTGAAAGTCCAATCAGATCTACCATTACATTTTTAAGAAATATTGGAAGAAGAACTATAAAAGCTGCTCCTAAAAAGGAACCGAGCATAGACCCTAAACCTCCAATTATAATCATAAATAAAACTGGAAATGAGATTGCCATAATATCAAAGGATTCTGTAACTTCTAAGGCACCTAAGTACACAGCAAAATAAAGCGAACCAGCTATGCCTATATAAAAAGAACTAATTGCAAAAGCCGATAATTTAGTCTTTAAAGGTGGAACGCCAATGATTTCTGCGGCTATGTCCATATCTCTAATAGCCATCCAAGATCTTCCAATTTTACTTCTGATCATATTTTTTGCAGCAAATCCAAGTATAATAACTAATATCAAACAAAAAAGATATGTTGCGTAAGGTGGAGCATTTGCACCAGTTACTGCAACTCCAAACATTGTTCTTTCTGAAACTGTAATCTGTCCAGTATCAGAATAATTATAAAACCAAGGTACTTTATTAAATAACCAAATTATAAAAAATTGAGATGCTAATGTTGCTACTGCTAGATAAAATCCTTTAATTCTTAAAGAAGGCAAACCAAATAGAATCCCAACAAAGGCTGTGATTACGCCAGATAATAATACTATTATCATTATGTTTAATTCAGGAAAAAATGTCATTATTTTGTATGTGGCAAAGGCACCAACGGCCATGAAACCACCTGTTCCCAATGAAACCTGGCCACAATATCCTGTAAGAATATTTAAACCAATTGCTGCCATAGAATAGATTAGAAAAGGAATTAAAATTGCTTTTTCCCAATAGCTGTCTATAAAAAAGGGCACTACTAAAAAAGCCACTAACATAAGTATATTGAAAGCTATTTTATCTTGAATCAAAGGAAAAATGGAATGGTCTGATTCGTAAGTAGATTTAAATTGTCCTGTTTCTTTGTAAATCATTACACTCTCTCTATAATCTTGTCACCAAATAATCCCTGTGGCCTGAAAAGTAAAAATACTAATGCCATGAAGTAAGCAAACCAGTTTTCGATTGCTCCAATGTCTAATAAACCACCAATGTATATTTCAGCTAGTTTTTCACCAAGACCAATTAAAAGACCACCAATGATTGCGCCTGGTATAGATGTAAACCCACCTAATATTAATACTGGTAGTGCTTTTAAAGCAATTAAAGAAAGTGAAAATTGTACACCAGATTCTGTTCCCCACATTATGCCTGCAACCATAGCGATGAAGCCTGAAATTGCCCAAACTAATACCCAAATACTTCTGAGTGAAATACCTACTGACAAAGCTGCTTGGTGGTCGTCAGCAACTGCTCTTAAAGCTCTTCCAGTTTTTGTATATTGCGAAAATAAGGCTAATGCAGTAACAAGTATGACTGCAATTATTGTAGCCCATACATTCAACACATCAATATACATTCCATAATATTCACTTCCCTCAGATGCCCAACCTATTGTAGTTTTTTCTAACCATTCAGAACCACCACTCGGTATTCCAACATCTAAGACTTTAACATCTGATCCCCACATTAAATCACCAACACCTTCTAATACGAAAGCTAATCCAATAGTGGCCATAAATAATATTATTGGTTCTTGGTTAACTAGGTGTTTTAAAACTAGTTTTTCTATAAGCCAAGCGAGAATTATCATTGTAATTATAGTTAGAATTATAGCAAAGAAACTATGCAATGATGGATACCAGTTATGAAAGTTAGTTCCGAACAATTCATTGATTAAATGCGAAAATGGCACTTGACCAGTTTGAAATCCAACTAATGTTAGTGCTGCGAATAATGCAAAAACTCCTTGTGCAAAATTAAAAACACCTGAAGCTTTAAAAATAAGAACAAAACCTAATGCAACTAGAGAGTACATTATCCCAGACATTAATCCATTAATTACAGTTTCAATAAAGTTTAATAATTCAACACTCATATTTTTCCTCTAATCTGCCACACCTAAATAGGCGTCAATTACAGCTTTATTTTTTAAAATTTCTGATGGTTTACCTTCACCAATTTTTTTTCCATAGTCTAAAACTACAATTCTATCTGAAATATCCATTACAACACTCATATCATGTTCAATTAGAACAATTGTAGTTTTAAATTCATCATTTGCTGTTAACACAAATCTACTCATATCTTGTTTTTCTTCAACATTCATTCCTGCCATGGGCTCATCAAGTAACAATATTTCTGGTTCCATGGCAAGAGCTCTGCCAAGCTCAACTCTTTTTTGAAGTCCATAAGGTAATGACCCAACAGGAGTTCTTCTAATTGCTTGTAGATCTAAAAAATCAATGACTCTTTCAACTTTATCTCTATGATAAGCTTCTTCTTTTTGAACAGGTCCAAAATACAATGCTTGCATTAAAAAATTTTGTTTTTGTTTTAGTAAACGTCCTGTCATTAAGTTATCTAAAGTACTCATTCCTTTAAATAGAGCAATATTTTGAAATGTTCTAGCTATACCACTTTTTGCAGCAAATTCTGGTATCATTTCCTTTCGATCTTCTCCAGCAAAATTAATTTGGCCAGATGTAGGTTTATAAAAACCATTTATAACATTAAGCATAGATGATTTACCTGCTCCATTTGGTCCAATAATAGCAAAAACTTCTCCTTTCTTTACTTCAAAAGAAACGTCTGTAAGTGCTTTTACTCCTCCGAAGGCAAGACTAATATTTTTAATTTTAATTACTTCTTTTCCATAAGGAATTGATTGAATTTTAGTTAAACTCATTTTGTTTTCTTTTTTGTACTTTTGGTTTTAATTATTTCTCTTATTTCCATTGAAGCTTTGATTTTACCTTTACGACCATCTTCATATGTAACTTCTGTATTAATATTTGCTAGTTTAATATCTTTATATAATGCATCAATTAAGGGTTTATATCTCGTATTCACAACTGATCTTCTAACTTTTCTTGTTCTAGTTAATTCACCATCATCTGCTTCAAGTTCCTTAAACAGGAGTAAAAACTTAGTTATTTTTAAATTCTCTGGTTGATTTTTATTAACTTTTTTTATTTCTTCTTCAATTAAATCATAAATTTTTTTATCTGCTGCTAATCCAGTGTATGATGTAAAAGCTAATTGCCACTTTTCTGCTAATTTTGAGACTATTGAAAATCTAATACAAATTATTGCAGTAAGATAAGGTTTCTTAGAACCCAATATTACAGCTTCACCAACATAAGGTGAAAATTTCAATTTATTTTCAATATTTTGAGGGGAAAACTTTATGCCATCAGACTTAACTGCAATGTCATCAACTCTATCTAACACAGTTAAACGTTTTTTATTATCAATAAATCCAGCATCTCCTGTATGCATCCACCCTTTTTTTATAGATTCGGTATAAGCTTTTTTATTATTAAAATAGCCAGAGAACATATTTGGGTGTTTTGTGACAATTTCTCCTAGACCATTTGCATCAGGATTAAGAATTTTTATTTCAGCATCTGGGAAAGCTACACCAACTGTCTCACAATCCATTTCTCCAGCAGGAGGGTCTTGTAAAGTATAAGCACCCATTAATTCAGTTTGACCATATAGTTGTCTTAATGGTATCCCCATAGCAAGAAAAAATTTAAAAGTATCTGGACCTATAGCTGATCCTCCTGTAGCAGCAGATGTAACTTTGCTAAAACCAAGTCTATCTTTTAAACTCGAAAAAAGAAGTTTGTCAGCCCAAAAGTCTCTAGTGCCTTTGTCAACTGCATCTAAGCCTCTATCAACCATTTTGTTAAATAACCACTGTGTCAATTTTGATGAGTCAAGTATTCTTGCTCTCATATCAGCAGAAATTTGTTCCCATAATTTTGGTGCACCTAACATAAAAGTTGGCCCAATTTCTCTTAAATCATCCATTGCAGTTTCTGAGTTTTCAGGGAAATTTACTTTCATTCCACTTAATAAATTAAAGCCAACACCATAAGTTTGTTCCATTATCCAGGGAAAAGGTAATACGGAAACATATTCGTCTAGATGAGATTTTGGGTCAACTTTAAGATAATTTGAAACATGATTTATAAATTTATTAGCAGGAAGCATAGCTAACTTTGGGTTAGATGTTGTGCCGGAAGTTGTACACAAAACAGAGACAGTTTCTCCAGAAACTTTATTTATTAAATTTTCATAAACTTTATTATTTTTATCTAATTGTTTTTTACCTTCACTAGCAAGGTCCTTCATATTAATTATATTTGGGATTTTTAATTTTTCTAGTCCTCTTGGGTCATCATAGATAACCTTGATTTTAGTTTTTAGTTTTTTTTGAACATTAATTAACTTATCAACCTGTTCTTGGTCTTCTGCATAAGCAAATTTAACTTTTGCTGATTTTACTAAATATCCAACCTCATCATCTAGTGTATCTCTGTAAACACCAAGGCTCATTCCACCATTTGCATGACAAGCAATTTCAAAAAAAACCCATTCAGGTTTATTATCACCAATTAATGCTAAAACATCACCTTTTTTAAACCCAATTGATTTTAGGCCAATTGCTAATTCTGAAACAATTTTATTATATTCATCCCAGGTAATTTCGTTCCAAATTCCTAAGTCTTTATTTCTTAAAGCAACTTCATCTGGCATAATTTCAGATCTATGTTTTAGCAATTTTGGAAAAGTATTAAATTTATCAAAATCTGGATATTCATATGTATTGGCCTTCAAGAATTCCTCCTCCCAAAAAAAAATAAAAAACCCAATTTAATTATAGGCTAGCGATGTAAATATTAAAATCAACCTAAAGTTTTTGTTTTTAGACAAATTCTTCTTCTGTTTCGGAAATAATTTTTGATCCATCCAAAACAATATCAAAGTGACCAAAACATCTAGGCACAATATGTTTATTATAAAAATTAGAAGAGATTACTTTAGACATTAAAAAATTTGTATCTTCACTTTGATTATTCATCTTTTCTTCAGCTTTAAATTTAGATTTTTGCATGAGCCAGGCACCAATAAGATATCCAAAACCCATCATAAAATCATAACTTATACATGAGAGTGCTTCTTTGTCATTTCTGCTGTCTAAAATAAAACCTAACACTTCTTCACATTTATTAACAGCTTTCAATATTTCCTCATCAGATTGGACCTCATCTTTTATAATAGTAAGAATTTGTTGAGCTGTCTCTCCACTATCTTTAAGTGTTTTTCTGAACATTAAATCATTGGCTTGTATAGCATTTGTTCCTTCATATATAGGCAAAATTCTTGCATCTCTCATCATTTGAGCTGCTCCAGTTTCTTCAATATAACCCATTCCACCGTGTATCTGAACACCTAAACTCGTTACTTCTTGAGCTAATTCTGTGCACCAGCCTTTTATTATTGGGATTAAAAAAGCTTCTAAATTCATTTTACTTTTTTCTTTTACAGCTTCTTCCATTATTTCAGCTGAAACTAGGATAAGTGCTCTCATAGCTTCAGTTAATGAACGCATAATTAATAATTGTCTTTTTACATCACCATGACCTATTATTGGAGTCCCTTTTGTCTTGTTCAAAGGTATGCCTTGTACTCGTGTTTTAGCGTATTGAATTGCTTTTTGTCTTGCAGTTTCAGCAATCGCCATGCCTTGTAATCCAACATCAAATCTTGCTCTATTCATCATTATAAACATGTATTCAATGCCCTTACCTTCTTCGCCAAGCATATAACCAATAGCACCTTCATTGTCATCACCATAGGACATCACAGCAGTTGGACTTGCTTTAATTCCTAACTTATGTTCAAGGGAAATACATTTTAAATCATTTCTTTCGCCTAAAGAGCCGTCTTCATTAATTAAATATTTTGGAATGATAAATGTAGAAATACCTTTTATCCCGTCAGGCGCTCCTTCAGTTTTTGCCAGAACTAAGTGAATAATGTTTTCAGAGAAATCGTGTTCACCATAAGTTATGTATATCTTTTGACCTTTTATTCTCCAATTTTTTCCGTCATTAATGGCTTTTGTTTTTATTGTACTTAAATCTGTTCCAGATTGAGGTTCAGTTAAATTCATAGTACCTGTCCAAGAACCATTTATTAATTTTGGCAGGTATAATTCTTTTTCTTTATCTGTACCGACTAGAGTCAGGGCGTCTATCAAGCCTTGACTTAAAAGGTTGCACAATGCAAATGACATATTTGCACCTTGCCAGTATTCACTAACTGCAGCAGCCATTCGAAACGGTAATCCCATCCCATCATAATCAGGATTGCTCGAAACTCCTATCCATCCACCTGAGGCTATTTTTTTAAATGCATTTTTAAATCCTGGTGAAGTT
>CACMRG010000008.1 GCA_902616005.1 uncultured SAR116 cluster alpha proteobacterium | reverse complement strand
GATCATTCAAATTTTTTTAATGATTTGAGTAATAATGAATTGATGTATAAATCTTATAAATATATAAATTCAACAATCCCAAATTTAAAAACACTTGAAGGTAAGCTAATAAAACCCTATTTATATACAATAGAAAATAAAAATATTAATAATAATATAAAGATTAAATCTGACTTCGATTTAATTTTTATTAAGGATAAGATTTAACACTATGAAAAATTTCAGTAAAAATATATTTATATGGATTATAATTTCTTTAATTTTAGTTGCTCTCTTCAATGTATTCGATAATTCATCAAGTAGTAAATCAGGTAATGTTATAGCGTATTCTGACTTTGTTAAAAGGATAAATAGTGGTGAAATAAAAGAAGTTAAAATAGATGATGACAAAATTAGTGGGAGTACTAGTGACGGAATCGCATTTTATTCTTATGTACCCAAAAATACAGAACTTGCTAATGAATTATCTTCTAAAGGCATAAAAGTAATTTCTGAACCACCGGAATCATCTATGCCTGGATTTCTAAGTGTGCTTATATCATGGTTTCCAATGTTATTATTTATTGGTGTTTGGATATTCTTCATGAGACAGATGCAAGGAGGTGCTAAAGGTGCTATGGGCTTTGGAAAATCAAAAGCTAAACTTTTAACAGAACACAAAGATAAAATAACATTTAAAGATGTTGCTGGGATTGATGAAGCTAAATCTGAATTAGAGGAAATTGTTGAGTTTTTAAAAGATCCTTATAAATATGAAAGATTGGGAGGAAAAATTCCAAAAGGTGTGTTATTAGTAGGCCCTCCAGGAACTGGAAAAACTTTACTTGCAAAAGCTATAGCCGGTGAAGCTGGTGTTCCTTTTTTTACGATTTCAGGTTCTGATTTTGTCGAAATGTTTGTAGGTGTAGGTGCGTCTAGAGTTAGAGATATGTTTGAACAAGGAAAAAAAAGTTCACCGTGTATTATTTTCATTGATGAGATTGATGCTATGGGTAGACATAGAGGTGCTGGTCTTGGAGGAGGTAATGATGAAAGAGAACAAACTTTAAATCAACTTCTTGTAGAAATGGACGGGTTTGGAACAAATGAGGGTGTTATTTTAATTGCTGCTACTAACAGACCGGACGTTTTAGATCCAGCTTTATTAAGACCAGGTCGTTTTGATAGACAAGTAGTTGTACCAAATCCTGATATGATAGGTAGAGAAAAAATACTGAAAGTTCATATGAAGAAAGTCCCTTTATCTAAAGACGTTGAGCCAAGGGTTATAGCTAGAGGAACCCCTGGATTTTCAGGTGCAGATTTAGCAAATTTAGTTAATGAGGCTGCCTTACTATCAGCAAGAAAAGGGAAATTAGAAGTGTCCATGGAAGAGTTCGAACAATCTAAAGATAAAGTTATGATGGGTTCTGAAAGAAGATCCATGGTCATGACTGAAGATGAAAGAAAATTAACAGCATATCACGAAGCTGGTCATGCTGTTGTGGCAATTAACTCGCCTGCAAGCGATCCAATCCATAAAGCTACTATTATTCCAAGAGGTAGAGCTTTGGGCATGGTCATGAGATTACCAGAAGGTGATAGGGTTTCCATGCCTATGAATAAACTATATGCTGATTTAAGAGTTGCCTGTGGTGGCAGAATAGCTGAAGAAATGATCTTTGGTGAAGATAAGATTACTACTGGAGCTAGTTCAGACATTAGAATGGTATCTGATATAGCTAGAAGAATGGTTACAGAGTGGGGCATGTCTGAGAAACTCGGATTTTTAGCTTATGATCCAAATGAACAAGAGGTCTTTCTAGGAAGGTCTGTTTCTCAACAAAAAAATGTTTCAGATAAAACTGCGTCCGTAGTTGACGAAGAGATAAGATTGATAGCTGATGGTGTATATACAGATGCAAAAAATATATTAAAAAAATATAGTAAACAACTTAAAGTTGTAGCCGAAGCTTTACTAGAGTATGAAACATTAACTGGAGAAGAGATCAAGTTACTATGCCAAGGAAAAAAAATTAATGTTTCAAAAAAACTTAAAAAGACAACGGATAGCAAATCTTCACCTAAAGCAAAAAGTCCTAACAAGAAACGTGCTGGAATACCAATAAGTGCTCCAAATAGTTCAGTAGTTACTAGTGATAAAAGTGATGATTAAATATTGGAATGAAAGTTATTTCAACAGACGATATTATATTACCATTATCTACTGAGAACCTTAAAACTTATGTAATTCCAATTCTTGGAAATAAAAAAAACTTAAAATTACCAACAAAACTTGCTGGTGGGTGGAGATTTTTTGAAGATGTTGTTATTTTACAAAAAAATAAAAACAGAATTTTTAAAAAAATTTTAAACTTTAATGAATTTTTAGAGTTATCAAATCGTTGTAAGATTTCAAAAAAGATATCAGATGAGATCTACTTTAATCTACTAAGTAAGAGAGAATCAAATATTAATTTAAATTTTTCTAAATGCAATTTAATGTCAATTTTAAATTTTAGTCCTGATAGTTTTTTTAATGCTAGCATAGTTGAAAACCTTCAAAGTTTAACAAAACAAATTGAAAAATTGAAGTTGCAAGAAGCTGATATAGTTGACATTGGAGCAGAATCATCTAGGCCAGGAGCAAAAAAAATTTCATCTAAAGAAGAAATTAGGCGTTTAAAATTATTCTTTGATAATATTGATGTTGGACAATTAAATCTTAAGTTATCATTAGATAGTAGAAATTTTAAAACAGTATCGTCGTTTGTCGATTATGGTATTTTAATTATTAATGATATTACAGGATTTAAAGACAAGAAGTTTTTAGATTTACTATTAAATAAAAATATATCTATAATAATCATGCATATGCAAAACAACCCAGAAAAAATGCAAGAAAATCCATTATATGAATTTCCTGTAATTGATATCTATGAATTTTTTAAAGAAAAAACTAAATTTTTATTAGACAATGGTGTAAAAAAATCTCAAATAATTATTGATCCAGGTTTTGGTTTTGGAAAAAATAAAAACCACAATTTAAATTTGCTAAACTATTTTCCTCTATTTCATTCTCTTGGGTTCCCAATATGTGCTGGATTAAGTAGAAAATCTCTGATAGATAATATTTACAAAGATAAATATAAATCTGATATTTCACCTAATCAAAGACTTTCTGGTTCATTATCCTTACAAAATATTGCTTTTTTAAACGGTGCTCAAATAATAAGAACACATGATATTTTTGAGGTTCAGCAGTCTTTTGCTTGTTTAGAAGAAGTTTATATTTAAAGATAATAAAATAATGAAATCAATTCATAAAAAATTATTTGGAACTGACGGAATTAGAGGAACTGTTAATGAAGATAAAGTTAACGCTATAATGGCTGTTAATATAGCCATGGCAGCAGGAGAGTATTTTTATGGTAAAGCAGGCACAAAAAGACCAAGAGTTTTAATAGGAAAAGATACGAGACTGTCGGGATATATGCTTGAACCCGCCTTAGTTGCAGGTTTTACTTCTCTTGGAATAGAGGCAATTACAACTGGACCCCTGCCAACTCCAGGTGTAGCGCTTTTAACAAATGTTTTAAGATGTGATTTAGGTGTTATGATTTCTGCTTCACATAATCCATATCAAGATAATGGCATTAAGTTATTTAATTCTCAAGGTTATAAATTAAGTGATGAGGTGGAATATGAAATTGAAAAATTACTATATAAAGGTCCTACTCTAACTAATGCTAAAAATTTAGGAAGAGCTAGAAGAATGGAAGATGCAATAGGAAGATACATTGAATTGATTAAATTAATTCTTAAAAAAGATGAAAATCTTTTAGGTATGAAAATAGTTTTAGATTGTGCAAATGGTGCGGGTTATAAAGTGGGAACTGAAGCTTTATTTGAACTTGGTTGTGAAGTTATTTCAATTCATAAAGATCCAGATGGAACTAATATAAATGAAAATTGTGGAGCTATGTTCCCAGATGGAATGGCTTTAAAAACTAAAGAAGAAAAAGCTGATTTAGGAATAGCACTTGATGGAGATGCTGATAGAGTTGTATTTTCAGATGAAAATGGAAATCTTATAGATAGTGATCAAATATTAGGAGTTTTAGCGTTAAATTTATACAACCAAAAACAATTAAAAAATAATACTGTTGTTGGTACAACCATGACAAATATTGGATTTGAAAATTTTTTAAATGACAACAATATAAATTTAAAAAGAGTTAATGTTGGTGATAGATATATCCTAGATGAAATGCTCAATAATAATTATAATTTAGGTGGTGAGCCTTCTGGACATATAATTATGTCTGATCATACTAAATCTGGAGATGGATTGCTTACTGCGATTAAAATAATATCTTTATTAAAAAAGTCTAAGAAAAAAGCTTCAGAATTTCTTAAACCATTTAAAATAACTCCTTATAAAATAAAAAATCTTAAAAAAATTAATAATAATATTCTTGAGATTGAAAGTATAAAAAATTCATTAAATAAAATTCAATTAGATCTTAAAAACAAACATAACGGAAGATTGTTAGTAAGGCCATCCGGTACAGAACCCATAGTCAGAATTCTTGTAGAATGTGAATATGGTGATAAGATAGATAAATACATTTCAAAAGTTCAAGATTTACTTTTAAAAGAAAACTCTTTTGAATGAATAAAAACAAAACACCAAGAGTTTTAGTCATAGCCGGATCAGATTCATCTGGTGGGGCAGGTATACAGGCTGATATAAAAACACTAACAGTTTTTAAGGTATTTTCAATGACAGCAATTACTGCGATTACAGCTCAAAATACTAATGGAGTTAGTGATGTTGAGTCTGTTCCACTTAATCTCATTAAAAAGCAAATTGAAGACTGTATATCAGATATTGGTGTTGATGCTATTAAAATTGGTATGGTTAATAAAGGGGAAATATTTGATCTAATTTTTGAAGCTTTAAAGAAATATCAAATTATTGAAAAAAATATTCCGATAATTCTTGATCCAGTGATGTTTGCAAAAGGAGGTTTTCCACTTTTAGAAAATCAAGCAATATCAGCATTAAAAGAATTTATTAATCAAGTAGATTGTATTCTTACACCAAATATACCTGAAGCTGAAACTTTGTCAGGATTAAAAATTTCAAATAAAAATGAGATGATAAAAGCAGTAAAAACTATGAAAATTAATGGAACGTCCAGAATTTTGTTGAAAGGAGGACATCTAAATGAAATAGATCTTTGTGATATTTTGTATGATAAAAATAATTTTTTTGAATTTTATTCAAAAAAAATTGATACCAATAATACTCACGGTACAGGTTGTACAATTTCATCTGCAATTACAGCAAATTTATCAAAAGGTTTGACTTTATATGAATCTGTTTCAATTGCACATAAATACGTTTATAAGTCTATTTTAAAAGCTCCTAATTTAGGAAGTGGTCATGGCCCTTTAAATCATTTTCATTCAATTCCAGACTAATTATAGTCTATTTAATTTTTTTACATTTAAATACCAATTACGAATATTTGGTAAGTTTTCAAATAAATCGTCTGTACTACATTTTTCAGCCCACATAAAATTACCAAAAAATATAAAGTCTGGAAGACCAAGATTGTTTCCATTAAAAAATTTATGATTAGCTAAAATCTTTTCGAATGTTATTAGAGATTGAAATAGTTGCATTTTTGATTTCTCTTTATCATTTAACAAGCTTCTCAGAGGTCTTTTAATTCTATCTTCACGAGATTTAATAAAATATTCTTTATCTTCTTCATTTAAGATTTTTGGAATATCATTTGCAATTAATTTAAAAATCATTGGTAATAAAGATTTTGAAGTCCAGAAATATAAAAAATGTGAAAAAACTCTAGTTTGTTCATTAGGTATTAATTTGATTTCTTTAATTTTATCATTTAACCAAACAAAAATATCCCAAGAATCAGAAACAATTTCCCCATTATATTTAATAATTGGTACTAATGTTTGATTAGAAAAACTTAATTTATCTTTTTCGGTAAATCTAATTGGAATTGTATCAAAATCTATATTATTATGAATTAAACATAATTTAACATTCCAACATGGTGGGCTAAACCTAATATTATTTTTTCCACTAAGGTCGTACAAAATAATTTTATTTTTCATTTTTAAATTTATTGACTTTATTTGTTTAATCATTATCTAAATATCGGGTGCTGTTTCCCAACAAGCAGTAATATATAAAAGAGGTTATTATGATTAAACCTGATGTCAAGCCTGAGAATAATAATTTTTCGTCTGGGCCATGCTCAAAAAGACCAGGTTGGAACTCCAGTGTCCTCAATAAAGCAATACTTGGTAGATCTCATAGATCGAGTGAAGCCAAATCTAGAATAAATTATTTAATTAAAACTGTTATAGAAATTCTTTCGATTCCAAATGACTATTATGTTGGTATAGTACCTGGTTCAGATACTGGTGCAGTAGAAATAGCGTTATGGAATTTGATTGGAATTCAACCAGTTCAAATGTTAGTTTGGGATAGTTTTGGAAATGATTGGGCTAAAGACTTAAAAGAACAACTTAAAGTCAATGGTTTAAATATACTGAAAACTGATTATGGCTCTATTTCTAATTTTGATAATGTTAATTTTAACGATGATTTAATTTTTAATTTTAATGGAACAACTGGTGGAGTTAGAGTTCCTAATTTAGATTGGATACCACTTAATAGAAATGGGTTAACAATTTGTGATGCAACGTCAGCTGCTTTTGCGATGGAAATGGATTGGCGTAAGCTAGATGTAGCGACTTTTTCTTGGCAAAAATGTTTAGGTGGTGAAGGCGGACATGGTATTTTAATAATCTCTCCAAATGCTGTGGAAAGAATAAACACTTATAATCCATCTTGGCCAGTTCCAAAATTGTTTAATTTAAAGAAAAATAATAAAATCAACAGTTCTATATTTGAGGGATCTACTATAAATACACCATCACTTCTTTGCATTGAAGACTTTATAGATGCATTAGAATGGGCAAAAAAAATAGGTGGTTTAAAGGGGTTGATTGAAATATCTAATAATAACTTAAAATTAATTAAAGGTTGGGTTAAAACAACTAGTTGGGTCGATTTTTTAGCTCAGGATGAAATAACAATTTCAAACACTTCAATTTGTTTAAGATTTTCTGATAAAATTTTAAATGAGCTAGATGTTCAAAATCAAATGTTACTTGAAAAAAATATTGTAAAAATTCTCGAAAATGAAAATGTAGCATATGATATAGGTAGTTATAGGTCGGCTCCTCCAGGCTTAAGAATATGGGGCGGTCCAACTATCAATCCAAAAGATATCAAACTTCTACTTCCATGGTTACAATGGGCTTTCGATGTTGCTTACAAATCAGTAAAAAAAGGGAATTAAAATGGCCAAAGTTTTAATAAGCGATAAAATAAGTGAATCTGCTATTCAAATTTTTAAAAACAATAAAATTGAAGTTGATTACAAACCCGGCATTTCAGAAGATGAATTAAATTCTATCATTCATAATTATGATGGATTGGCAATTAGGTCTGCTACTAAAGTAACTGAAAGTATAATTGAAAAAGGTGAAAAGCTTAAAGTCATTGGAAGAGCAGGAATTGGAACTGACAATATTGATAAAAAAGCTGCTACAAAAAAGGGTATAATTGTAATGAATACACCATTTGGCAATGCTGTTACTACCGCAGAACACGCTATTGCATTGATGATGTCATTAGTAAGGATGATACCATCTGCGAATGAATCCACACAGTTAGGGAAGTGGGAAAAATCATCTTTTAATGGTGTTGAGGTTACTAATAAAATTTTTGGTTTAATTGGTTGTGGAAATATCGGATCTATTGTAGCAAGTAGAGCCATTGGATTAAAAATGAAAGTTCTTGCTTTTGATCCATTTTTGAAAAAAGAAAAAGCAAAAGAATTAGGAGTAAAGAAAGTTAATTTGAATGAATTACTAAGATCATCTGACATTATTTCGTTACACACTCCTCTCACTGAAGAGACAAAAAATATAATTTCAGCTGATGCGCTAAATAAAATGAAAAAAGGGGCAAGGTTAATTAATTGTGCTAGAGGAGGATTAGTAGATGAGTACGCATGTCGTGCCGCCTTAGAAAATAATCATTTAGCTGGAGCTGCATTTGATGTTTTTGTTGAAGAACCAGCTCATAATAACGTTTTATTTAAAGCTCCAAATTTTATTGCTACTCCACATCTTGGGGCTTCTACAAAAGAAGCACAAGAAAACGTTGCTCTTCAAATTGCAGAACAAATTTCAGATTATTTAAATGATGGTGCTGTTTCAAATGCATTGAATTTCCCTACTCTGACAGCTGAAGAAGCCCCTTTGTTAAAACCATATATAGAACTATCTTACTTATTGGGAACTTTCTTAGGTCAGGTAACCTCTGAAAACATTATGAATATTAGACTTGAAATGGAAGGTAAAGCGGCTTCATTGAAAGATGAACCAATAATGGCAAATCTTTTAACAGGAATTTTAGAGCCAAATGTCAATGCTATCAATAACGTTAATTCTAGAGAGATTGCTAATTCAAAAGGTTTAGAATTCTCAACTTTAAAACATGAAAGACGTTGTGATTATGAAACTTTAGTAACTGCATCTATAAAACATGAAAAAGGTATTAGAACCATTTCAGGAACACTAATAGGTGGCTACATGCCAAGAATAGTAAGTATTCAGGGTATTCCTATTGAGTCTAGCTTTCCTAATACAGCTTTATACCTAAGAAATTATGATAAACCAGGTTTTATAGGTGATTTAGGACAATTACTAGGACAAAATAAAATAAATATTGCTTCTTTTCACTTAGGTAGAAGAGAAAAAAGTGGTGAAGCAATAGCATTAGTTGAAATAGATCAAATCATTAATAAAAATGTATTAGATAAAATAAAAAAACTTCCTCAAGTTGTAAGAGCTAATGTAATAAATTTTAAGTAATCTATATAAAAATATTTCATTATTAATAAATTTATTTATATTAACTATTATTATGGATAGAGATACATTATTACCAGCTGGTTTTTCGGATAAAATCTTTCCAAGGGCACAAAAAAATTCTTTAATTATTGAAAACATAGTTAATTTTTTTTTAAATTATGGTTATTTAAGAATCTCTCCCCCTTTAATAGAGTTTGAAGAAACATTGTTAAATCAAGGTCCAGGATTAGTTTTAAAAAATAATTCATTTAGAGTTATGGACCCTATTTCAAAAAAGATGATGGCAGTCAGGTCTGATATGACAACTCAAATATCAAGAATTTCAAGCAAAAGACTTGCTCATTATCCAAGACCATTAAGGTTATCCTATTCTGGTGAAGTGTTAAGAGTCAACCCTTCAGGTTTAAAACTTGAAAGACAAATTGCTCAAGTTGGAGCTGAAATAATAGGTGATATAACATGTGATTTGGAGATAGAAATCATAATTATTGGATTAAAAGTTTTAAAGGAACTAGATGTAGGAGACCTAACTTTAGACCTTAACTACCAAAATTTAAGATTGAATTTTTTTAAATCTATTTATGAATTACCTGATAGCGATTTATTTATCAAAGCGATAGAAAAAAAAGATATAAATTTTCTAAAAAATAGAAATTTTCCTAACAAAAATAATATTTTAAATATAATTGAAGCGTCAGGAAAATTTATAAGCAAAAATGATTTTCTTGAGAGATTAAACCAGGATAACAAAAAAAATATTTATCTTCTTCATTTACTTAAAGTATCAAGTTCATTACAAAAAATTTTTAAAAAACTTGATATTGTTATAGATCCTTTAGAAAAAAGTACATTTGATTATCATTACGGTCTTACATTCACAATTTTTTCAAAGTCGTTGCATGGCAGTATTGCAAAAGGTGGTACGTATAAAACTATTAATGAAGAAGATGCAACAGGTATTTCGTTATACATTGACTTATTAGGTGAAATAAAAAATATTTTTTTAGAAAAAGAAAAAGTCTTATTAGAACAAAATGATTTTAAGAATGCTGAAAATTTAATTAAGAAGGGCTATCAGGTATTATTTTTTAAAAATTTTAACAATGATTTTGTTAATTATGCAAAATCTATGAATTGCAAATATATATTTAAGAATAATAAATTAACACGAGTTTAGAGTTAGATATGTCAAATTTGGTTATAGTTGGTACACAATGGGGTGATGAAGGGAAAGGTAAAATTGTTGATCTTCTTGCATCTTCTGCAGATGCAGTTGTAAGGTTTCAAGGTGGACATAATGCTGGTCATACATTAGTAATAAATAAAAAAACATTTAAGTTGTCACTGTTACCAAGCGGGATTGTTAGGCAAAAACTTTCAATTATAGGTAATGGTGTTGTTGTAGACCCAATTCATTTAGAAAAAGAAATTAGAAATATTACTAGTCAAGGAATTGATGTAAATTCTTCTAATTTTGTTATATCTTCAGACTGTTTTCTAATTCTTCCAATACATAAATATATTGATGGTTTAAGAGAGAGCCAGAAAAAAGGAAGCAATAAAATTGGAACAACTGGTAGGGGTATAGGTCCTGCATATGAAGATAAAGTATCTAGACGGGGAATAAGGTTTAGTGATTTTAAAAACCTGAAAGAATTAGAAGAAAAATTTATTTCAATCTATAATCATTATAATGCCTGGATTGAAAAATTTGAAGGCAAAGTAATATCTTATCAAAATGATTTTGAAATAATATTAAAATGTTATCAAAATTTATCGAAATACATGGACAATACTTGGTTATTATTAAAACAGTTAAATGATAAGAAAAGTAAAATCTTGTTTGAAGGAGCGCAAGGTTTTTATTTAGATTTAGATCATGGCACATACCCATATGTGACGAGCAGTAATACTGTTGCCGCAAATGCATCAATAGGATCTGGTGTGAACCCTAATCAATTAAAAAAAATATTAGGTATAACTAAAGCATACACAACAAGAGTCGGCAATGGACCATTTCCAACAGAGCAGAATAATGATATTGGAGAAAAATTAGGTAAAATTGGTAATGAATTTGGAACAGTTACTGGAAGAAAAAGAAGATGTGGCTGGTTAGATATCTTGATGTTAAAAAAAGCTATTACTATATCAGGTATAAATGGTTTAGTTTTAACAAAATTGGATGTCCTTGATTTTTTTAAAGATATAAAAATATGTACAAGTTATAAAATTAATAATCAAATCTTTCAAGATTATCCAAGTGATGTGTCTTATAACCAGAACATCATACCAATTTATGAAACTTTAGAAGGTTGGGAACAGGAAACAAAAGGTATAACAAATTTTGAAGAGTTGCCCTTGAATGCTCAAAGTTTTGTAAAGAGGATACAATTCTTAGTTAACTGCAATATTGATATTGTGTCAACAGGACCTGAAAGGGATGAGAATATTATTCTAAATGAAGTTTTTAATTAGACAATCTTTAGCTCTTTAGCTTTGTTTTTAACTATTTCTTGGAGTTTTTCAAATGCTCTGGTTTCAATTTGTCTAATTCTTTCTCTGCTAACATTATATTCTTGAGATAAATCTTCAAGAGTTTTAGGATTTTCAGATAATCTTCTTTTAACAATTATATCTTTTTCTCTGTCCTTTAAAAAATTTAATGATTCTACCATTATTTTTTTTTTCTTATTTAAATCTTGATTATATGATATTTGTTGTTCTTGATCTTGTCTTTCATCTGCAAGCAAATCTTGCCATTCTCCTGACTCACCATCACTTTTTGCAATAGGTGCATTCAGGGACTGGTCATGGTTTGTCATTCTTCTGTTCATATCTATAACTTCTTCATTAGATACATTTAATTTTTCAGCAATATGCTCAACTTGCTCTAATTTCATATCGCCATCTTCAATTGCATTAATTTTATTTTTTATTTTTCGTAAGTTAAAGAAAAGTTTTTTTTGACTGGCTGTTGTTCCTAATTTTACTTGAGACCAACTTCTCAGAACAAATTCTTGAATTGCGGCTTTAATCCACCACATAGCATAAGTTGCAAGCCTAAAACCTTTTTCTGGATCAAATTTTTTTACGGCGTGCATCATACCAATGTTACCTTCTGCAATTAAATCTGCAATAGGTAATCCATAACCTCTATATCCCATAGCAATTTTTGCAACTAATCTTAAATGTGAAGTAACTAATTTATGTGCAGCTTTACTATCACCTTTAAAATGCCAAGCTTTTGCTAACATATATTCTTCATCTTTCTCTAGCATAGGGAATTTTCTTATTTGATCGAGATATCTCCCAATATTCGTATCAGAGCTGAGAGCTGGTAAATTTATGTTACTGGGCATAATACTGATATAATAAATATTTAATATTTTGCAATAAAAATTTTATTTTATAGAACTAATTAATTTTTTCATATCATTAGGTAAATCTATATCAAAATACATTTTTTCTTTCGAAATTGGATGTTGGAATGAGAGAATTTTAGAATGTAGTGCCTGTCGAGGAAAAACTTTACATTCAGATATTATGTTTCTTTCTAAAAAATTTCTCTTTTTATTTGTCTTTAGAGGACCTCCGTACATTTTATCACCTATTAACGAATGCCCGATTGAGCTCATATGAACTCTTATTTGATGAGTTCTTCCTGTTTCTAATTTACAATTAATCAAACTTACAAGATTTGAAAATACTTGTAAAAGTGTCCAGTGAGTAATTGCTCTTTTACCATTCAAATTAATAGCCATTTTTTTTCTATTAAATTTAGATCTACCAATAGGTTGATCTATAAAACCTTTAGAATTAGGGACATTCCAAACAAGTAGTTGATACAATCTTTCAATTAAGTGGTTTTTAAACATATCTGATAGTCTTATGTGAGCTATTTCAGTTTTAGCAACTATAATTAAACCGGAGGTGTCCTTATCTAACCTATGTACAATTCCAGGTCTTTTAATTCCACCAATTCCAGGTAATTTTCCATCACAGTGATATAATATTGCGTTTACAAGCGTTCCAGAATCGTGACCAGGAGAAGGGTGAACAACAAAATTTGGTTTTTTATTAATTATTAAAAGGTCTTCATCTTCAAAAACAATATCAATGGGAATATTTTCAGCTTTAACATCATAATTAATAATTATAGGTACATTTATAGTAATAAGATTTTCTGTGTTTATTTTATAAGAAGGATTTTTATTTACTACATCATCAACTAAAATATTGCCTGATAATATTAAATCTTTAATTTTAGTTCTTGAAAAAAAAGTTTTAACTTGGGTGTTGTCCTGATATGGTAAATCAAATATTGATAAAGCTTCTATAATCCATTTGTCAATTCTTCCATTTTGTATAGGATAGTCACTAACTTTTAATTTAATTATATTAGAGTTTAACATGCCAGACAATAAAATAACAGACTACAAGAGCTTAAGTAAATCAAATCATAAATTTTTAAAATTTATCACAATTATTTTAGCAATATTAATTGTTATTTGCATATATTTTTTAATTAATGGATTTATAGATAAATTTGGAAAATTAGAAAATAAAGAAAAAACTTACGTTAAAAAAATAAAAAAACAATATTCTTTATCTTATCCAAAGGAAAGCCAAATTATTTCTGTTAATTATGCTGGAAATAATCAATTGTTATTAAGATATCAATTAAATGGAGAAAATAAATTAATTTTGATTGATTTAATGAATGAAAAGATTTTAACAAAAATTAATTTTAATAAATCAAAAGAGTGGAAGATTGAAGAGTTTAAGTAGATTTCCACTTTTTTGCGGCACAGACACGTCTAGTAGTGTTTCTAATAAAATTTTAAAAAAACTTTTAGAAGCAGGAAAAACAAAAGATAGACCTTATGGAGAAGATAATTTTACCGAATTAGCTACAGTTCAATTTAAAAAAATATTTAAAAACAAAAATCTTAAAATAATTCCTATGATATCTGGTACTGCCAGTAATGCCTTTGCATTGTCATTAATGACTGATAAAAATGACTATGTGATTTGTCACAAAGAAGCTCATATATTAACAAGTGAATGTGGAGCACCAGAATTTTTCAATTTTGGAATGAAATTAATAGCCCTTTCTTCAAATGACGGAAAGTTGAATGCAAGTTTAATAAACAAATATTTACAACATAACGTTGACAAAAATATTGTTGGTATTTCAATATCACAACTATCTGAAAATGGAACAAATTACACTATTGAAAATTTAAAAAATATAGGAGCAATTTGTAAAAAACATAATTTATTTTTTCATATGGATGGTGCTAGATTTGCAAATGCTTTATGTAGCTTAAGAGTTAAACCTGACGAAATGACTTGGAGACTTGGGGTAGACTGTCTTACAATTGGAGCGACTAAAAATGGAGCGTTTGCTGCTGAAGCGATTATTTTTTTTAGTAATAAAAAATTATGTAATTATAGGTTTTACCAAAAGAGAAGTGGACATATTATAGCTAAAACAAAGTTTATATCATCTCAATTTATTGCTTGGTTTCAAGATGACCTTTGGTTGAAGCTTGCTAAAAAGTCAAACAATATCGCTAAATTATTTAAAAGTTATATAGAACAAAATAAGAATTTTGAAATTTTATTCCCCATCGATGGAAATGAAGTTTTTGTTAAAGTTAAAGAACAATTTTATAAAAAGATTAAAAATAAAAATATTTTTCCAAAATTGTGGAGCAATACAACAAATAATTATGTAATATTACGATTTGTTTTTAGTTTTGATTTCACAAAAAAAGATTTAAAGAATTTAATATCTAGAATCAATGATATTAAAATAAATTATTAAAATTTAAATAATGAAACAATGCTTTTTCAAAATAAAAAACATAATTACCTAAATTTTCCAATCCTGTAAAAGATGGTAAGACATAAAATCTTATTATAAATATTAACCAAATTAAATAAAGTGATATCAATGGATATGGTAAAAATTTAGGAATGACTTTATTAATTTTATTATAAAAACTATCAGTTAAAGAAAAAAACCTAGAAACAAACTTAACTTTTGTTTCGTTTGAAAAGAACAAATGTAAAAAAAATTTTAATATAAAAACCCAAAATAATATTCCAAAAAGTAGGTCGGAGATAATAATAAATAGTGGATAATTATTTAACATTTAATTTAAATTTTTAAAATATATGGTAATAAATTTAGAAAAATCATTTTTATGTTTTCTTAATAATTCTTTCATTTCTAATTTTTGAGTTTTAATTAAGGAGATTTTTTCAATTTCTATATCTAAAATTTTATTTTGTTTTGCAGAGAGTTTCCATATTATGTCTAGGTTTTTAATCTTTTTTGTATCTATAAATCCAATTACATAAACTAATTTTTCTCCTCTTAACTTTATAGATTTTTGCTCAAATTTAATTTTTTTAAAATCCTCTACATGTAAATCTATAAATTGTATAAATTTTTTAAAAAGATTTCTTTTAAATTCGATTTTATCTTTATCATTTACTTCTTTCCAATGTTTTCCTATTGTTACTTTTGACATGAACTCTAAATCAATCATCTTTAAAAGTTCATTAGATTTTTTTTCTTTTTTTGATTTATCTTTTTCAGAGGCAAATTCTTTTATTGTGTTGAGAAAGTTAAAAATCTGGCTACTTGCCTTTGTTTTAACATCTGCAATGGCAGAATTTAAAAAAAAGATTCCTATAATAATCGCAAATATTCTAATCCAATAATTTTTCAAATTCATCTTGTTCATTTTGTTGTTCTTGTTCGATTGTTTTTTTTGAAGAGATAGAATTAAATCTATTTTCAGTATATAATATTTTTGCTTTTAAGTAAGGATCTTGTGAATTGTTAATATCTTCTAATACATTTGAGTATTTATTTCTTTTACTTATAATTTTTGTAGGGAGTAATTTTGAATTGTATGAATAATTTTTTGGATTATTTGAAATCGAATTATCAACAAGATCTCCAGAAAAGTGTCTCAGTGATCTCGGGCCTAGAACTGGTACGACAATATATGGACCAGAAGGAACATTATATTTTGCTAGAGTGCTTCCAAAATCACGGGTTTTATATTTTGTTTCCGGATCTAAATCATAAAACCCCAAGGTAAGAGAGTTTAAAAGAAATTTAATAGTAGAAGTTGATAAATTTTCAGCTTCCATTTGCATTGCACTATTTACCATAGTTATAGGTGTTGACGCCCAGTTAACATGATTTGATATGCCTTTTTTAACATTTCTTGGTAATTTTTCGTATGTTGTATTAATTGGTTTTAAGACAAAATTATCAAACCCTTGGTTGAATTTGAATACAGATCGATTCATATTTTCAAGAGGATCATTAATTTCTTTATTTGCTATGTTTTGAGCACATGAAGATACTAATAATAAAAACAAAAAAGGAGCTAAAAGACATTTAAAGAGAATTTTATTTTTTAAAATTCTGATGAACATGTTATTTATCATTTCAATTTAGTATACATTATATAATATTAAAAAGTATACATTATATAATATAAAATTATGTCAAACAAAAATATTAGTAATTTAACAGATTCGGTATTTACTGAAAAGCAAATTAAAGATAATTATAATGATAATTTTTATTTTAAAGAATTAAATAATAATCAAATAAAAGCAGTAGAAACATTAGACGGCCCTCTTTTGGTTTTATCTGGTGCTGGTACAGGGAAAACAAGAGTTCTCACAGCAAGAATTGCAAATTTATTGTTTTCATCAAAAGCTAAACCATGGAATATACTTGCTGTAACTTTTACCAATAAGGCTGCAAAAGAAATGAGAGAGCGCTTAGAAACTATAATAGGTCCAAGCGTTAATAATATTTGGTTAGGAACTTTTCATTCGATAGCCGCACGTATTTTAAGGGAAAATGCTGAGTTGGTTTCGCTCAAGAGTAACTTTACAATTATAAATACAGACGATCAAAAAAGGTTATTAAAAGAACTAATTATTTTTGAAAAATTAGATGAGAAAAAAATAACCCCACAATTTGTACTTCACCTAATAAATACATGGAAAGATATGGGATTGACTATAAATGATATATTGAATTCAGAAAAACAATATCTAATCAATGGTAAAGCAGGTAAATTATTTAAAAATTATCAACAGCGTTTGCTAGATATGAATTATGTAGATTTTGCAGATTTACTTTTACACAACTTGAATATATTTAAATTACATCAAGATGTTCTCAATAAATTAAAGATTAAAATTAAATATTTCTTAATTGATGAGTATCAAGATACAAACACAGCCCAATATTTATGGCTTAAAAAGTTAGTAAAACCAGAAAATAATATTTGTTGTGTTGGAGATGATGACCAATCTATATATGGTTGGAGAGGAGCTGATGTTAAGAATATACTTAATTTTGAAAAAGATTTTAAAGACGCAAAAATTTTAAGACTTGAAGAAAATTATAGATCTTCTAAGTATATATTAAATGCTGCTAACACATTAATTGCTAATAACAAATATAGGCTTGGTAAGTCATTAAAAACTTCAAAAAAAACCGGTGAAAGAATAAATATTTTACAAGCCTGGGATGGATTAGATGAGGCTAGAAAAATATCTTCAAAAATTGAAAAATTAATTAAGCAAGGGGTAAATTTTGATGAAATTGCAGTTTTAGTCAGAGCTGGATATCAAACAAGACTTTTTGAAGAAAGATTTGTTCAAATTGGATTACCCTATAAAGTTGTTGGTGTAAAATTTTATGAAAGATTGGAAATTAGAGACGCACTCGCTTACTTCAGATTACTAATACAAAAATCGGATGATCTAGCCTTTGAAAGAATTATAAATAGTCCCAAAAGGGGTATTGGTCCTCAAACGATAAATTTTATAAAGAACTATTCTCGAGATAAAAATAAAAGTTTATTTAATTCAATTAAAGATCTAGTACAAACAGATGAATTTAGACCTAGTGTTAAATTAACATTAAAAAATTTTATTAAAAATTATGAAATTTGGGAAGATGATTTAAGTAAAATTTCACATGTGGATTTAGCTATGAAAATATTAGAAGAATCTGGTTATATACAAAGTCTCAAAGTTGAAAAGTCATTAGAATCAGAAGGTAGACTTGAGAATTTAAAAGAACTTGTTAATGCTATGTCAGCATTTGATAACATGATAGGCTTTTTAGAACATATTGCACTAGTTAATGATAGTGATGCTGAGCACAAAGATGGTCAAATTTCTTTAATGACATTACATGCAGCAAAAGGTTTGGAATTTTCTGCTGTTTTTTTGCCTTGCTGGGAACAAGGAAGTTTCCCCAGTCAACGGTCAATTGATGAAAAAGGTAAAGAAGGATTAGAGGAGGAGAGAAGATTAGCTTATGTTGGAATAACTAGAGCAAAAAAACATTTATGTATAAGTTATGCATCTAGTAGACAAATTTATGGGAATTGGCAAAACGTTGTTCCGTCAAAATTTGTAGAAGAATTGCCTCAAAAAGAAATTATTGGAGTTGACTTTAATGTTATTAATAATACATCAAATCATTTTGATGATTATGAATTTAATCAAGATTATAATAACAATGAAAAATTTCACAATATTATAAATTCAGGAAGTTCTTATAATCAAATTAATGATCAGAATAGACTTGATGAAGATTACAGTTCTAATTTTAAAATAGGAGAAAAAGTTTTTCATGTAAAGTTTGGCACGGGATCTATTATAGATATTGATGATGATAAAATAGAAGTAAATTTTGACAAAGCTGGAATTAAAAAAGTCATTGGATCTTATTTAAAAAATAAATTTTAAACTTATGAATGATAAAATAATTAATTTTACTCAAATTTTATTTTATCTAGAGGATAGTATTAAAGAAATTTTTATTGATTATATTGAAGAGGATAGTGATTTTTTAAGCATAGATTTTAGTAAAGTAAAGAAAGATTTTTGGTATTGTAAATTGATTTTAAAATCAAAAAATATAAAACAGAAATTCATGAAAAAAATTAATGATTTTCGAAAAAATTTTAAATTAATAAGCTTAAAACCTTGTACTGATAATAACATAAGTATAAATGAAATTTATTTTGAAGAATTTAAAAATAAAGATTGGTTAGGTGAAAATGTTCAAACACTCAGACCAATTAATATTAAAAATTTTATTATTTATGATAATGATAACTTTAAATTATTTAACCCCACAAAAAAATTATTAAAAATCAATGCCTCTTATGCATTTGGAACAGGTTATCATTCCACCACTAGATATTGCATTGAAAATATGTACGAGTGTTCTAAGTCGAAAAAATTTAAAAATATTTTAGATTACGGTTCTGGAAGTGGGATTTTAAGTATTGCTGCAAAAAAGCTTATGCCATATTCAAAAATCACCTTGATTGACGTTGATTATTTAGCTGTAAAAATGTCAAAGTTTAATTTAAAAAAAAATAATATAATCTCAAATAATAATGTTTTAGAAGTTTCGCCAAAAAAGAGAAAGCACACAAAGAAAAATTTTTATAATTTGATATTTGCAAATATTCTATTACCTCAATTAAAATCTTTGATAAAAGAATTTACATACATCTTAGATCATAAGGGATTTTTAATTGTTTCAGGAATATTAATTCACCAAAAAAATCAAGTAATTAACTTATATAGAAAATTTAAAATTTATCCTGTTAAGATATCAGAAGAGGAAAAATGGATTACTATTACTTTTAAGAAAAAAAAATGAAAAAGCTCATTGAATTTAAAAAATATTTAAGATCAAAAAATATAGATGCTTATATCATACCTAAATATGATCTATTCTTTTCAGAAGAACTTATGGAAAGTGATGAAAGATTAAAATTTATTTCTAATTTTTCTGGTTCAGCTGGATGGGGGGTAATTATAGCTTCCCAAAAGTTTAAATCTGCAGTCATAAGTGATGGAAGATATCAAGAGCAATTAAAAAAAGAAGTTTCTCAAAAGGAATTTGTTATTCTAGATGGAGGTTTAAATAAGGTAATTGAATTTTTAAACTCACATAATCAAATTAAGATTATTGGCGTTGATACTAAATTGATAACAATCAATCATTTTAAATTGTTGGAGAGCGAATTAAAAATTAAAAATATAAAATTCATGCTGAGTATCAAAAACTTAGTTGATGAAATCTGGAATAATAAACCCATAATACCACAACACAAAATTGTTGATTTAGCTATAAAGTACGTTGGTGAAAATTCTGCTAGTAAAACAAAGAGACTGTCCAAGATTATTTTAAATCATTCGTCTGAGGCACTTATTACATTTAAACCAGATGCAATTAGCTGGTTGTTAAATATAAGGGGTAATCAATTAAAATATACTCCAGTAGTTAGATGCTTTGCATTGATACATAAAAGTAAGAAAATCTTTCTTTTTTTTGAAAATGACTTACCTCAATTAAGTAAACTTAATTATAGTGAGATTATATTAACTAATATGAATAAATTTCAATCTATTTTAAAAATGTTTGCTGGTGAAAGTTTTCTTGTTGATTATAATTCAACACCATTGTTTGTATTATCAGCATTAAAAAAAAATAAAATTAAATATAAACATGTACCTTGTCCCATTTCTTCTTTAAAAGTAATTAAGAACCCCATTGAACAAAAAAACTTTAAAGAAGTTCATAAAGTTGATGGACTAGCCTTTATTAAATTTTGGAATTGGTTTGAGCAATTAGATAAAAATAATATGTTTGATGAAGAGTATCTAGCTAAAAAGTTATTTGAATATAGAAATCTAAACAAACTATTTAAGAGCAACAGTTTTCCTACTATATCAGCTTTTGGCAAAAATGGTTCAGTCATACATTACCGGTATTCTAAGGGAAAGAGTAAAGAGATAAAGAGTAATAACTTGTACCTTATTGATTCTGGGGGTCAATATTTAAATGGAACAACCGATGTAACTAGAGTATTAATACATGGACAACCTACTTATGATATGAAGACTAAATACACTATTGTTTTAAAAGGTCATTTAAGTCTTTCAAATCTTTTATTTCCTCAAGGAACTTTAGGAAAAGAAATAGATCCTATTGCAAGAGCACCTCTTTGGCAAAATAAAATGGATTATGCTCATGGCACTGGTCATGGGGTAGGATTTTATTCAAACGTTCATGAGGGGCCAGTGTCAATAAGCAAAACAAATTTAAATGAATTAAAACCAGGAATGGTGATTTCAAACGAACCTGGTTATTACGGAACAAAATTTGGAATTAGAATTGAAAATCTGGAATTAATTAAAAAAGTTGGAAACTTTTTAAGTTTTGAAACATTAACTCTAATTCCATATGAAAAAAAGTTAATTGATAAAAGTTTATTATCAAATACAGAAATAAATCAGATTAATAATTATCATAAATTAGTTAATGAAAAGATTAAACCTTTTTTGACTAAAAGAGATGGTAATTTAGTTAATTTTTTAAATAGAAAAACTTCAATTTTATAATTTATCAAGAATCTCATTCAGTTTTTTTTCATCTATGAATTTTATGTTTAATTCTTGTGCTTTAGAAAGTTTGCTTCCAGGGTTTTCTCCATATATCACTAAATCTATATTCTTGGAAACTTGACTTACAAATTTTGAGCCTAATGAATTGAGTTTTGTTTTAATTTCATCTCTAGTAAAATTATTTAAAGTTCCTGTAATTACGATTTTTTTATTTAAGAAAAAATTATCAACATTTAATTTTTGGTACGGTTTGATACTTAATCGTTGAGATAATTTATCTAATTCATCAAGATTTGTAGAAGAATTAAAAAAGTTAATTATATCTTCTGCAACACTCATTCCTATTTGATCAATATTAACAAGATATTGAAATTCATCAGAAACTTTATCAGTAGCTTTTTTTATATTATTTATTAAATTAGGTAAATCTATGTAATGTTCAGCTAGAATTTTGGAAGTATTTTCTCCAACTTGTTTGATCCCTAAAGAAGTTAAAAATTTATCAAAATTCACTAATTTAGCTCTGTTAATATTTGAAAGTAATTTATTTACAGATAATTCTCCAAAACCATCATAACTTTTCAACTCATCTTTTTTTTCATAGAGTTTAAAAATATCACTATATTTTGTTACAATGCCTTTTTTAAAAAATAATTTTATTTGTTTGTTGCCAAGTCCATCTATATTCATTCCATTTTTTGAACAAAAGTGAATTAAATTTTCAATTTTCTGAGCTTTACAATCAGTATTTATACATTTTCTTGCAGCCTCGCCTTCTTTTTTGATAGTAATTTGGCTGCATGCTGGGCAGTATTTCGAAATAAAATACTTCTTAGACATTTCTGTTCTTTTTTCTTTAATCACACTCAAAATATGAGGTATTACATCGCCAGCCCTTTCTATTAAGACCGTATCACCAATTCTTATATCTTTTCTTTCTATTTCATCTTCATTATGAAGTGTAACGTTTGATACTTCAACACCACCAATTTTAACTTTTTTTACCCTTGCAACAGGTGTTATTGTTCCAGTCCTTCCTACTTGTAAATCAATTTTTTCTATTATAGATTCTTTAATTAAGCTTGGTAGTTTATGAGCAATTGCCCACCTTGGGGCTCTAGACATTTCGCCAAGTCTTTTTTGTAATGCAAAAGAGTTTACTTTATATACTAGACCATCAATTTCATAATCAATCTTATCTCTCATTTCTAACATGGAATTATAATAACTTGATATTTCCTCAAGTGTTTTTAGCAATTTAATATTTTCTGGTATATTAAATCCCCAATATTTAAATTTATTTAAAAGATTAATTTGTGTGTCAAAGAGATTTTCATCAGATACTTCGCCTACCGTATAAGCAAAAAACATTAGATTTCTTTTTTTTATTTCATTGCTATCTTTTTGTCGTATTGAACCAGCAGCAGCATTTCTTGGATTTGAAAAAACTTTTTTGTCATTAGTTAATTGTTCTTTATTAAGTTTTTCAAAGTCATTCTTTGAAATAAATATTTCACCTCTAACTTCTAAAAAATCAGGATAATCAATAATTTTTTTTGGAATGTTATCAATTGTTAAAATATTTTCAGTTACTAATTCACCTTCATAACCATTCCCTCTTGTAAGAGCCTGGCTTAATTCACCATTTTCATATAATAAGGATATAGATAGACCATCTATTTTTGGTTCACATACAAATTCAATGTCATCACGACTTATGTTTAAATATTTACGAGTTCTCTCTATGAAATCTTCGATATCATTAATATTGAAACCATTGTTCAATGATAACATTGCTTTACTATGTTTGATTTTAGTAAATTTTTCTAATGGTTCAAAACCAACATCTTCTCTTTTCGTAAATCCCAATTTTGGATTTCTAGCAACTAAATTATCGTATTCAACACAAATATTATCAAACTCTTTATCGGATATTACTGGATCATCATGGCCATGATATAATTTATTATGACGTTCTATTTGGCTTTTAAGGAATGACAAACGGTTATAAACATCACTGGACATATTAATTCAACAATTTTAAAGCTGCATTTCTTGCTTCATCAGATATGTTATCATCTGATATCATTCTAGCTATTTCTTCAATTTTTTCTTGATGATTTAGTTCAAATGTTTCAGTAATTGTTTCATTTTTAACAATACTTTTTTTTATTAAAATATGATGATTCCCTTTCGCTGCTACCTGAGGTGAATGTGTAACAACTATAGTTTGTTGATTATTCCCAATTTTTAATAATTTGGTTCCAATTGCGCTTGCAGTAGCACCTCCAACACCACTATCAACTTCATCAAAAATAAGAGTTTTAATTGTATTATCTTTTTCTATAACGAGCTTCATAATTAGAAGAAACCTAGATAATTCTCCTCCTGATGCAATTTCAGAAATCTTACCTAATTTTGTATCTTTATTTGTTTGAGCATAAAATTTAACATCATCAATTCCTTTGGACGAAAAAAGGGTGTCTTGAAGAGGGTTAATCATTATTGAAAATTTTGCATTTTCTAATTTTAGAGCTGGAAGTTCATCATTCACTTCATTAATTAGTTTCTGGCTTACTTCTATTCTATTGATAGATAATTTTTTTGCTATCTCCAAATATTCATTATAAGCCTCATTTGTTAGTTTTGTCTGATTATCTAATTCAAGTGAAAAATTTTTAATTGAGTTTAATTTTTGTTCTATTTCAATTTGTTTTTGTGGTAATGAATCTATTTGACAATTATGTTTTTTTGATAAATTTCTTAATTTATACAATCTATCATCGATTACATCCAAAGTATCATCTTTATTTTCGTATAAAAATTCGCTTTTATTAATCAATAGAGATATTTCTTCTAAAGTAATATAGTTTTCATTCAGAAGTTTACTTATTTGATCAACAGACTGATTATTGTAGCTTTCAAGTTTTGAAAATAAACGTATTAAATTTTTCATTGCAGTATCTAAGCCATTTTCACCATCAATTAAGTTTTTAGCTTCATTAAAGGTTTGAACAAATTTGTCTCTATTTTTTAAAGCTTTTCTTTTCATTAAGAGTTCACTTTCTTCATTGCCTTTTGGTTTTATTTCATATAATTCATTAAGAGAAAATTCTAAATAATCGCTATCATTATTATTTTTTTCATTTAATGATTTTAAATCACATAATTTGTTTCTATTAGATTTATAATTTTCCCATGAATCAAAAACTTTTCCTTTCAATTTATTGTTAACACAATATTTATCTAGTAAATCAATATGATTTTTTTCAATTAATAAAGTGTGATTATCAAACTGACCTTGTATTTCAATAAAATGACTAACAATCTTTTTTAAAGAATTGATAGAAATAGCAATATCATTTACAAATGAAAAAGATTTCCCGTTAGAATGAATTTCTCTCCTGATTATAAAATCATCATTGATATCAATATCAATATCATTTAAGTAAGAAATAATATGTTTGTCGTTAGACTTTTGAAAAATAGCAGTTACAGATCCCTTTGTTTGACCTTTTCTTATTAAATTAAAATTTGCTCTATTTCCTAATATTAACCCTAAGGAATCAATAAGTATAGATTTCCCTGTTCCAGTTTCTCCAGTTAAAACTGTGAATCCTTCACGGAAATTTAAGTTTAAATTTTTAATTAAAACAATATCTTTGATTATAAGCTTAGATAACATTTGAGATTAGAAAATTGAAATCATTTTATTAATTATATTTTTAAAATAACCAGATTCGTTAGCGATTTTATTTTTTCTGTTATTTATCTCACGTGTCCATTTACTTTTTGGAAAATTATATTTTAGTATTGAATAAGTTTGAGATGCATTTTTTTCTAATTTTAATATTTTAAAAGCTTCATACATTCTATACAAAGTTTGAGGTATTATACTTGATCCTTGATAATCTTGAATTATTTTTGAAAATCTATTAATAGCTGGAGAGGGAGCATTATTTCTTAAGTAGTACATTCCAACTTCAAATTCTTTTCTAGCCTGATAATTTTTTAAATATTCTAGTTTTATTGCAGCATCTTTTGAATATTTTGAGTTTTGGTTTTTTTTTATAATTTTATTAAACTTTTCTATAGCTATTTTAGTAAATTTACTATCTCGGCGTGGATCTGAAATTTTTATATAATAACACATAGCGATCAGGTATTCAGCATATTCTGTAAACAGACCTTCAGGATTCATGGTTATATAATCATTTAAGATTAAAATTGTTTGATCTGGCTTGTTAAGCTCGAAGTTTAAGTAAGCACTATAAATTTGAGCATGATTAGAGTATTTTGAGAAAGGAAATTCATCTCCGATTTTTATAAACTGTTCAATACTTTCTTTATATTTTTTTTCTTCTATATAATTAACGCCTAATTCAAAAATCTGCTTGTCATCTTTTTGGATAATCAAATTTTTTTTTTCATTTGTTGAACATGAAAATACAAAAAGAAAAATTATAAATTTGAGAATATTAATCATAATTAATTAAATAATTAGATTAAACTAGCTTATTTTTAAAATTATTCCAAACTATAAATTAAGCAACGTTAACATTATTTAACATATTATCTTGATGAGTAATAGGCATGTGATAAGAGTTAGGTTCAATGATTTCATAGTTATTTTTATTTTTAAAAATTTTTTGAATTAATTTGTTATTTAATTCATGACCAGGTTGAACTGCATGGATGCTTCCTAAGAGAGGTAACCCAGACATATAAAAATCACCAATGCAATCTAATATTTTATGCTTTACAAATTCTTTATTACATCTAAGCCCAGTTTCATTTAATATTCTATTATCATCTACAACAATAGCATTGTTCAAATTACCGCCGAGTCCAAATCCAGCAGCTCTTAATTTCACTACATCTTTTGAAAGACAGAAAGTTCTAGCAAAACAAATTTCTTCAATAAAGTTTTGAGTGTTATGATTATATATATATTCATCTTTACCAATCAGATTATTTGAAAAATTAATTTTAATTGAAAATGACAAATGACTAGATGGCAAAACTTTTATTGACCTCGCACCATCTCTAATACTAACTTTTTTAAGAATTTTTAATACTTTTTTTGGTTTTTTTTGAATTTGTAAGCCAATATCTATAAATTTTTTAGTAAATTCATAAGAACTTCCATCCATAGCTGGTAATTCAGGCGAGTTAATCTCAATTAGAATGTTATTAATATCAAATGAATGAAGTGCAGAAAGAAGGTGCTCTACAGTTACAACACAAACTCCATGTTCGTTTTTTAATCTGGAACAATATTTTGAACAATCAATATTCTCTGGAATTACTTTGATATAATTATTTACATCTAAATCTGTTCGTTTAAAAACAATTCCAAAATCATCATCAGCCGGTAAAAGTGTCATATTTACTGCTTTACCACTATGTATTCCAACACCGTTAAAAAAAATTGGAGAATTAATAGTATTTTGATATAAATTATTGGTGAAAATTTGTGAGTTTATAATATTCATAATAGTCCAATATCGAATATATTGAAATTATTTACTATATCAAATCAAATTTAATTACTAAATGTTTCATACTGTAATTTAATTCTTATTAAAAAAATATTCTTTCAATTTGTTAAACAAACTGTAAAGTCCACTCTTGTATTTTTCTCTTGAGCTTTTTAATACTAAACCAACAAGGCAACTAAAGCTCGGCGACTGAATTAAGTCAGGTGCGTTTAAAAGTCCAATAGGTTTACCTATTCTTATATCACATTTAAAATAAGATTTTGCGATATTGCTTATTCCATGAAGATTAGAAGTCCCACCAGTTAAAATAACTTTTGAAATTTTGGAATATTTTGGGAAAGAATTATTCAAATTTTCAATAACTAATTCAAAAATTTCTTCTACTCTTGGCTTTATTATTCCGATTATCATTGATTTTGGAAAATAATGAGAAGCAAGTTCACCTCTCTCATTAATTATTTTAACATCAATTTTTTTAAAATCATCTAATTGATTTGCTAAAGCAGAGCCATGTAAAATTTTAAGTTTTTCAGCTTCTTCTGATTCAGTGCCCAGACCTTTCACAAGATCACTCGTTATATGAATGCCTCCAATTTTAACAACATTAGAATAAATTAAACTATCTTTAAAATAAATTCCAATAGAAGTTAAGCTAGCTCCAATATCAACAATAATTGCTCCAAGATCTCTTTCTTCTTTTATCATTGTAGATATTCCATTTATTTCTGGGGTTATATAAAATTGATTAACATTTAAATGACATAATTGTATCGCTTTATTTAGGTTTAAAATAACATTTTTATTTACATAAGTGTTAATCGCTTCTAAAGCTAAAATTTTACTCTTAAGCCCGATAGGATTTTCAACCTCTTGATTTTTTTCAATTTTAAAAGTTTTAGTTTTTCTTCGAAGTTGAATATAATTTTTATGTATTGATTTATATTTATCTAAATTTAAAAGGTTAAATACATCTTCTTTTTTAATTAGGTTATTAGAAATTTTAAGTTCATCATATGTAACTGTGGTAAAAGGTAAGCCACCGGTTACATTACAAGTGACACTTGAAATTCTGAATCCAGCCATTTCTTCAGCCTTTTCAACAGCTTTGGAAATAGCATCTGATAATTTTTGTAAATCTGTAATTTCTCCTTTATTTAGACCCATAGAAATATGTTGTCCAAATCCTAATATTTTAATTTGAATATTATTATTATCAACAGATTGACCAATCAAACATGCAATTTTACTATTTCCTATGTCTAAGCCAACATGAATTTTCTGTTTTTTAAAATTAATTATTTCACCTTTTAATTTATTTTTGGTTTTAAAAAATATTTCCCATTAATTCTTAAATCAATTTCAACAAAATTACCGTTTAAAATATCATATTCTAAATTTATTTTTTTAAGTAATTTAAGTGTACTTAATACTTTGTTTTCTGGTAATAATATTTTCACTCCGTTATTAAGATTAATATTCCATCTTCTATCATTAATTAAAGAAAAAGATATGTAATTTAAATTTATATTACTTTCTTTTATTAATTTTAATATAGCATTGGCATTTTTGTTAGAATTTTTTCCAATAAAAATAGGTAAATGAAATAAGTCGGGTGTTATTTTAATATCTATTAAATTATTGAATTCATCAACAAGATAATCTTTATTTTTTATTTTTATTAAGCCAATTATATTTTTTTCTTTTATTTTTATTTCTAGAAAATTATTTGACTTTTTAGTTATGGTAAATGTTTTTATTAATTTTTTATTTTTTAAGATATTTGATATTACATAAAGATCACTTTTATTCTCATTTAAACCTAAGTTTTTATTTAGCTCATAAATTAAAGAATTGGAATCAATATATTTATTACCAAAAATAATTAAATTTGGTTTAACTTTATTTTTTAAACCATATAAAATTCTATTTTTGTTTAATCTAAATTGTTCTGAAATAAAACCTTTGTATTTGAAATAAGAGAAGTAGATAATAAATAAAGTCAATATAATTAACATAATTACAATAAAAGTTTTTATATTAGAAAAATGAATTAATTTTTTAATCTTTCTTTACCTTCTCAAATTTTGCTTTAGAAATTAATTTATCAACTAATTTAGTTAGAGTAATTCCACAATATTGAGCTTGTTCTGGAGATAATGAAGTTTTAGTCATTCCTGGTTGGGTATTTATTTCGAGCATATATATTGTATCACTACTATCATCATATCTAAAATCACTTCTTGAAATTCCTGAACAGCCTAAAAGTTGATGAGCAAGTTTAGCCCATTTAATAACTTTATTGTAAATATTATTAGGTATTTTTGCAGGCAGTATATGCAAAGAGCCATTTGAGGTGTATTTAGAATTATAATCGTAAAAAAAATTTTTTTTTGAAATAATTTCAGTAACGACTAATGGTTTGTTTTCTAAAACAGATACAGTCAATTCTCTGTTACCAACCAAAGGTTCTACTATGAATTGATTACTAAATAATTTATCTTTAAATTGATTTAAATCATTTTCATTTTTTAATATATTTATTTCAACGGAACTACCGCCACTTATTGGTTTTAAAACTAGTGGCAAAAATTTTTTATATTCATTCATTGATTTAAAATCATATGTTTTTGGGAAAATAATTTTTTCTGCTGTATTTTCAGAAAATTGACTTAAATAGTTTTTCGTTAATAATTTATTCATTGCTATCGTAGATGCATTTGCTCCTGAATGCGTATATGGCATCTGAATTTTATTTAAAAAAGATTGAATTGTCCCATCTTCACCAAATGAACCATGCAATGCATTAAAACAAATATCAGGTTTAATAGATAAAATTTGATCATAAAAGTTTTTATCAACAATTATTTTAGTAGCATAATATTTTTCTTTATCTATTGCATCATAGCAAGCATTTCCTGAATTTAATGAAACCTCTCTTTCAGGACTTAAACCCCCCATTAAAAAAGCAATATGTAATTTTTTACTTTTCATTTTTTACCAACAATTTTAATTTCCCATTTAAGTTTTTTTCCTGTTTTTTTAAAAACTTCTTTTCTTACAATTTCCCCAAGTGTTTCAATATCAGTTGCTGTAGCATTATTTTCATTAATTATAAAATTACAGTGCTTATTAGAAATAATAGCACCCCCAATTTTTAATCCTCTACAACCAGAATTATCAATAAGTTCCCACGCTTTAAAATTCTTTCCATTCATAAATGTACTTCCACCAGTTTTTTGTCCTGTTGGCTGACTCATTTTTCTTGATTGAATTATTTCTTTCATTTTTTTTTGAATTTGTTCTTTGGAGCCATTATTTGACTTAAATCTTGCTTTTAAAAACATCCATTCATTACTCAATTTATTTGTTCTGTAATCTAATTTAAGATCCTGGACTGTGAATTTTTTTAGAATCCCATTTTTATTTATAGCAGTAACGTCAATTAGAACTTTTTTAATCTCAGATCCATATGCTCCTGAATTCATTTTTATACCACCACCAATAGTTCCAGGTATGCCGATTAAGAATTCTAGTCCAGCTTTCGAATGATTTCTTGCAAACCTAGCAACATCAGCATCCATGGCACCACAATAGGCGGTTATAATTCCTTGTTTATCAATAAAAATTTCGTTCAATTTATTAAAGTGAATAATTATTCCATGAAAACCACCGTCTCTTATAATTATATTGGACCCTGCCCCTAAAGGATATATTGGTAGATCTAATTGATTATCTTTTAAAAAATAAACTAAATTCTCTTCAGATGATGGTTGAAAATAATATTTAGAGTATCCGCCAACGCCAAACCATGTTAGATTACTCAATTTTTTATTTTCGACTAATGAGATTGTGCTAATCATATTACTTATTGTTTACTTAAAATTACTAATTCTTTTTTTAGATTGTTTGCTATTTTAGTTATATTGCCTGCTCCTAAAAATATAATAATTTGATAATCATTTATTTTTTTTAAAATAATTTTGTAAATATCTTCATCATTTATTATGGAGCTAACATTTTTATGACCATAATTTCTTATTCCATTTTCAAGATCAATATTATTACAATTTGCTATTTTTTTTTCACCTGCAGCATATACATTTATTAATACAACTTCGTCAGCATCGTTAAAACAAGAGCAAAATTCGTTAAAGTGATTTTTTAATCTAGAATATCTATGTGGTTGAAATATTGCCAAAACTTTACTTTTTTCAGCTATTAATTTAGTAGCACTTAAGGCTGCTTTAATTTCCTCTGGGTGATGCCCATAATCGTCTATTATTTTTGTATTTTTATATGAATCTATCAACTGAAAACGTCTTTGAACACCATTGAAGTTTTTTAAAGCTAATTTTATTATGTCTGGTTTTATGTTTAATTCTAAAGCAATAGATATTGATGCTAGAGCATTTTGAATATTATGAAGCCCAAGCATTGAGAAGGAAATATTTTTAATTGTATAATTTTTTTCATTAGTTTTATTTTTATATGTAACATCAAAGTACATTTTTTGGTTTTTGACTATAATGTTATCTGCTTTGACATCTGCATTTGGTGATAATCCATAAGTTATAATTTTTCTGTTTTTTAAAATTGAGAATATTTTTTGCACTCTTGGATGATCAATGCAAACAGAGCAAAATCCATAAAATGGAATTGAAGATATAAAATTTATAAATGCATTCTCTAAATTTTTTTCATTTTTATGAAAATCGAGGTGTTCTAAATCAATATTTGTAATAACTGCAACAGTAGGCATTAACTTTGAAAAACTACCATCACTTTCATCTGCTTCTACAACCATCCATTGACCTTGACCTAATTTTGCATTACTTGCCAAAGAGGAAATAATGCCACCATTTATTATAGTTGGATCCATTTTATTAGTGTCTAAAATTTTTGAAATTAGAGATGTTGTTGTTGTTTTTCCATGTGTACCTGCAATAGCTATTGACTTTTTAAGTTTCATTAATTCGCTAAGCATTTCAGATCTATGAATAATAGGGATGAATAGTTTTTTTGCCTCAACAATTTCAGGATTATTTTGTTTAATTGCAGACGAATAAACAACTATACTTGCGTTTTTAATATTATTTTTGTCATGTCCTATGAATATTTTAATACCTAAAGAAATTAAACGATCAATTATCTTTGATGAAGATACATCACTTCCTTGTACTTCATAACCAGATTTTATTAAAATTTCAGCTATGCCGCTCATTCCAATGCCACCGATACCAATAAAGTGAAAAAAACCAAAATTTTTAGGTATATTAATTATCATTTTAATTTCATTTTATTATATATTTTGAGATAATTTCGTTAGAAGACTTATATTTTTTTTTTCTATCATTTCCGTTTTTATATTTTTCTAAATTTAGCTTTATTTTATCTAAATGTAAATTTTTGGTAATTATATCTTTAATTATATTTATTAAAGTATCGTTTTTAAAATTATCTTCATCTATTACCCAACCAAGTTTATTATCATAAATAATTTTACTATTAATTTCTTGATGATTATCCATAGAACTTTTTAATGGTATTATTATGCATGGTATTTTTAAATATAAAATTTCAGCTATTGAAGAGCCTCCAGCTCTACAAATAATGAGATCTGTGTTCTCATAGTATTTTTCTATATTTGGGAAAAAAGATTTAACATCAGACATTACATTATTAATTTTATATAATTTTTTTACTTTTTTTATTTCAGAATTTATTACCTGATGGAATATATATATCTTATTCTTAACTTTTGGTTCTAAATTTATGATTGCGTTTACTAATGAAACTGAAAAGAACTCAGAACCTAAACTCCCTCCAAAAATAAGAACATTTATTTTGTTATTACTTTTCTTTTTTATTTTTATAGACTCAATTTCTTTTCTAATAGGTGTGCCTGAAAAAATTCTTTTATTGGTTTTTTTTAAAGGTGAAATTTTATTAAATGGTATAAATGTTTGTGATGCTAAAGGTTCTAATATCTTATTTGCTCTTCCCATTATTGCATTTTGTTCATGTATAAAATATTCGACTTTGAAGAATATTTTTCCTATCAAACATGGTAATATAGTTGTGTAACCACCAAAACCAATTTGGGTTTTTGGTTTATATTTAAAATAAAAATAAATTAATTTTATAAAAGAACTTGTAAAAAAATATAAAAATTTAAATTTATTAACAAAACCTTTTTTAAAAGGACTAACTGTATCTATAATTAAAGTTTTAAAATTACTTTGATTTAGTATTTTTTTATCACTTGTTATGTAATGATATCCTCTTTTATCAGTTATAAAAATTACTTTATTTGTTTTTTTAATTTCATTTAGGATAGCCATGGCAGGGTATATATGGCCACCTGTTCCTCCAGCTATCAATGTAGTTATATTGTTTTTTAATTTCATGTTCATTTATAATTTTCTATGTTTAAATTTACTTCACTAAAATCGATTCGTTTTCTTGTTAAACTTAGTAAAAAACCAATAACTATTGCTGCAGATATTGTTGATGAACCTCCATACGATAAAAATGGTAATGTCATGCCCTTTGTTGGTATTATAGATAAATTACTTGATATGTGTATCAATGATTGGACACCAATTAAAGCCGATAAACTAGATAAACTTAATATTTGGAAAATGTTTTTGCAATTAAAGGCAATTATAATAGGTCTTAAAATAATGATCGTATAAATTAAAATTATCATTAGACATATAATTATACCAAATTCTTCAGCAATCACCGAAAAAATAAAATCAGTATGTGCATCAGGCAAGTTATTTTTTAATGATCCTTCGCCGATACCTTTTCCAAAGTATCCTGCATCATTAAATAATTTTAACGCTTGGTTAGCTTGAAAATTTGTACCAAAGATAAAATCATTTATTCTTTCATATACATGAGAATAAAATTTATAAGCTAATAAAATTACTGTTGGGATTAAAAGTATTAAAAATATAAAAAAAAGCATCGGAATTCCTATTATCAATAATTGAAAAATCCACATTAATGTTATTAATAGGGTCATACCTAAGTCAGGTTGCAATAACAGCAATATGTTAATTGATAAAATTGATAAAATTGATAAAATTAGAAATTTATTTTTTTTGGTTGATTTCCAGATAGTTAAAAGCCATGCATTTATAATTATAAAAAATGGTTTTATAAATTCACTTGGTTGTAATGATTGGCCAAAGATATCAATCCATCTTTTTGCTCCTTTAATGTCAGAACCATATTGAATGCAATATAATAATGCTAAAATCAATAGGGCAAAACTTATAAGTGATATCAATTTAATTTTGTAAAAGCTTAATTCACTCAAAATTATCGCTATCAATAAACTCAAAATCACAAAAACTATATGTTTTATTGAAAAATAATAACTCTCTTTGTTTAATTTTAGTTCTAATGTACTTGAAGATGTTAGGATAAAAATTATTCCAAGTAGTAATAAAGTGAAAAAACTAAAAAAAATCCACTTGTCAATTGTCCAAAGCCATAACGACAAAATCGATCTATCAGAACGCGAAAGCATCATTTATTAATATCCTTTAATTGCTTAAATACTTCATTTTTAAAAATTTTACCTCTTTCTTCAAAATTTTTATATTCATCAAAACTTGCGGCTGCGGGTGAAAGTAACACTGTAACCTTGTTATTTTTAGTCTTAGATATTTTTGTAAATAAATATTTAATTAATTCTTTTAAATTTTTAAAAAGAAAAATTTTTCTTTTAAAATTTGCTTCTGTTAATTGTTTATAAAATCTCTTTTGTGAACTTCCAAATAAATAGATCACTTCAACTTTATGTAAATATTTTAATGCTTTTCCTAAGCCATCTTTTTTCTCAAGACCACCTGCAATCCAATGAATATTTTCATATGATTTTAATGCAGCTGATGTAGATTCACCATTCGTTGCTTTACTATCATTAATAATTTGAAGATTACTTGATTTGTAAATAACTTCCATTCTATGAGGTAAAGGAGAAAAATTAAACATTGCTGATTTAATAGAAGAACTTTCGATACCAATTTTTTCTGATATTAAAAAAGTAATTTCAAAAAGAATTTTGTTATGTTCTCCTACAAGATTATTTGATTCTATCTCTATCCCACGTGTATTAAGGACATTAATATTATCAATATATTTTAATTTTTGTTTGATTTTATTTTTTAAAAAAACATCTTTATGGTTTACTATTAAGTGCCCATTATTTTTAATTGCTTTAATTAATTTTAATTTTGCATTTAGATAAGCATCAAAAGTACCATGATAATCTAGATGATCATTTGATATATTAGTGATAATGCCAAAATCTAATTTTAAACTAGGTATTGATAGTAATTGATAACTAGATAATTCAACAATAACTATATTTTTATCAGAGGGGTTAACTAAGCACGTAGGTTTCCCAAAATTCCCACAAACAATATTTTTAATTTTATTTTCTGATAAAATATGAGAAATTAATGATGCTAATGTAGATTTCCCGTTTGTACCTGTAATTCCAATAATTATAGATTTAGGTTTTTGTTCAAAATATAGTTCAATTTCATTTTGCAATTTAACTCTATGTTTTTCAGCTAGTTTTACGATTGGATGTCTGTCTTCACCTCTAATTTTGATTCCTGGAGAAATAATTATTCTGTTTAAATTATTCCAATCCCAACTAACATAATTTTTCCAATACTTTTTAAGCTCTAAATTTGGTTTAAGTTTATCATCAAAAACTACTACATTTTTATCTTTCTTTCTTAAGAATTCAAATGCAGCTAAACCAGATATTCCTAAACCAAGTATTCCTGTTAAATCTGTCATTTCACTTATTCAATAAATTTTTATCTTAATTTTAATGAAGATAAACCAATCAAAGCTAAAATTACTGCAATAATCCAAAATCTGATAACTATTGTTGATTCTTCCCAGCCTTTTTGTTCAAAGTGATGGTGTAATGGTGCCATTTTAAATATTCTTCTGCCTGTCAATTTAAATGATATAACTTGGATAATAACGGAAACAGTTTCTAAGACAAAAAGGCCTCCAATAATTATGAGAACAATTTCATGTCTTACAGCTAATGCTGTTGAGCCTAAAAATGCTCCCAAAGATAATGACCCAGTATCGCCCATAAAAACCATAGCAGGAGGTGCATTAAACCATAAAAAACCTAATCCTGCCCCAATTAGGGCTCCAGCTAAAACCGCTAATTCTCCTACGCCAGGTACATAGGTAATCTGAAGATAATTAGAAAAGTTAATGTTACCTACTAAATATGAAATTAAAGCAAATGATAAACAGGCAATCATGACTGGTACAATAGCTAAACCATCAAGCCCATCAGTTAAATTTACTGCATTAGAACTTCCTACAATAACTAAAATACCAAAAGGTAAATAAAATATCCCTAAATCAATAATTAAATCTTTTACAAAAGGTAGAGAAACGGTATTTGCATAATTAATCGGGAATTGTTTGTTAATTAAATATACAGCTATAATAGCTGTTAAAACTTGTAATATTAACTTATATTTTCCTCTTAGACCTTTAGTTGATTTATTTCTTACTTTTAGCCAATCATCATAAAGTCCAATAAGACCAAAAAATGTAGACGTTATTAAAATAATCCATACGAGAATATTATCTAATCTAGACCATAAAATTGTTGAAGATAGAAAAGCAAATAAAATTAACAATCCACCCATAGTTGGGGTTCCTTTTTTTTTAATCAAATGATTTGTAGGGCCTTCATCTCTTATCGGTTGTCCAATAGATTGAAATTTTTTTAAATTGTGAATTATAAAAGGACCAAGTAAAAAACTAATTATTAAAGCTGTTAATATTGCTCCACCAGTTCTAAATGTAATGTATCTAAACACATTAAGTGGTTGAAAATAATCTACATAGTTTAAAAAAAATTCAGGAAACAATTTTACTCTCCAAGGTCATACTTTTTTTCTAATTTTTTACAAAATTTATATAATCCTGTACTATTTGAACCTTTCACAAAAACTGTGTCATTATTGTGAACAAGTTTGTCAAAATTTGTTTCCAATAATTTTACATTTTTAAAGTGTTTACAAATAATGTTATTTTTCAAATTATCTGATAAAATTTTAGATTGATTTCCAATGGTATATAAGAATTTTGGATTAAGTTTTTTTACAAAAGGTACAATTTTTTTATGATATGAATGAGAATTAGGACCTAATTCAAGCATATCACCTATTATTAAAACATATTTATTTGAATTATTTATATATAGATTTGTAAGAGAAGCCTCTAAAGAATTAGGACTTGAGTTGTAAGCATCGTTAATCATGGTTATAGTTTTACAAGGGGTTATTCTTAATTTAAATTGATTTCCTCTGCCATCTGAAGGCGAAAGATTTTTAATCCTCTCTTTTATTTTATTTAAATCAAGTTTTAAACATTTTAACAAAGTTAAAATACTTATAAGATTTAAAACTAAATGATAAGGTAAATGGTTAAAATTAACTTTGAAGTTTTTTGATTTAATAAGAAAACTACCTTCTTCATGAAAAATAGAAAAAATTGATTTTTTGACTCCAAATGGTATTATCTCATTAGTGTAATTCAAAGCAATTTTTTTAAGAAATTTGAACCATTTATTCTCATAGTTAAGAATTATTTGTCCATTTTTTTTTAATCCATGGAATATTTCGCTTTTAGCTAACGCTATATCTTGTTCTGATACAAAGTTTTTAAGATGATTTACTGAAACATTGCTAATTATAATTAAATCAGGCTTTGCAATTAGAGATAGTTTTTTTAATTCATTTTTTTTGCTCATGCCTAGTTCTAAGATACAATAATGAAAATTATATGGTAATTTCATTAATGAAAGAGACAATCCAATAATATTATTATTATTTCCTGGAGTGGCAAAAGTTTTGCCAAATTCACTAAAGATAAAGCTAGCCATATCCTTTGTAGTTGTTTTTCCATTTGAACCAGTTATTCCAATTATTTTTCCAGTAAATCTATTTCTGCTAAATTCAGCAAAATTTATTAATGCTACATATGTATTTTTTACAAACAGTCCATTATATCTAAGTGCACTATTTTTACATGAGACAATAACTCCTGAAGCTCCTTTTTTTAACGCTTCTTCTAAGAAGTCATGCCCATCATAATTTTTACCTTTGATTGCTATATATAAATCATTTCGTTCAATGGAACGAGTATCTATACTTATACCAGTAATTTTTTTATCATTTAAAAATTTTCTCGTTAAATCTTTACCTTTTGAGGCTCTTATTAATTCATCTTTTGTCCATAAAATTTCATTTTTAAAATTTGCACTCATAAATTAAGATTATCCAGAGTATTTTTGACAACTGAAACATCATCAAAAGGTAAAGTCTCAATTCCAATCGTTTGAGTTTTTTCATGACCTTTTCCGGCAATAATCAAAACATCATCATCTTTTAAAAAACTAATAGCTTTTTTTATTGCAATATCTCTTCCAGGAATTTCAATAGCTATTGGGTTATTATTTATAATAGATTTTCTAATTAATGATGGATCCTCTGTTCTAGGATTATCATCAGTGATTATAGTGAAATCAGAATTTTTGAAAGCTACTTCGCCCATTTTGGATCTTTTTTCAAGATCTCTTTCACCTCCACAACCAAATAAAGTATAAATTTTTCCACTTACGTTCATTTTCTTAACAGCTAATATAGCATTTTCAAGAGCATCTGGGGTGTGAGCGTAATCAACAATTATGGTTGCTTTGAATGAAGGATGATTAATCAATTGCATTCTCCCTGGAACAGTTTGAAGATACGATAAAGATTTAAAAATAGAATCATGTTCCATTCCAAGGCCTAAACAAATAGAAGCTGCGGCCAATGCATTGTAAATTTGAAAATGTCCAACTAAACCAATCTCAGTTTTGTATAATTTTTTCTTATATGAAATTTCTAACTGCCAAATTTTTTCAATCTTTTTTATTTTAATTAATTTAAGTTCACATTTTTCATTAAATCCAAAATTAATAAATTTAAAATTTTTAGTTTTAATTTCATTATATAACTTCATCCCATATTCATCATCTAAGTTAATTGATACACAAGTTCCATCTTTTAAATGCTCAGTAAATAATTTTTTCTTAGCATTGAAATAGAGCGTCATATTTTTATGATAATTTAAATGATCATGAGAAAGGTTTGTGAATATAGCTCCATTAAAATTTATGCCACCTAAACGATTTTGAATTATTCCATGAGAGGATGCCTCTATAGCAACATATGAAATGTTTTTATCATACAATTTCGATAACTGTTTGTTTAATTCACTTGAATCTAAAGTAGTTAGATTACTTTTAATCTTATGATAATAGTTTTGAGAAGAATCTTTTATTCCCAAAGTACCAATAGATGCTGAACTTAAGTTATAAAAACTCCATAATTGTCTACAAAAATCTGTAACAGATGTCTTGCCATTAGTTCCTGTAACAGCAATTATATTTTTTGGCTTTTTATTATAAAATGATGAGCACAAATGTGAGTAAATTATAGAGTAATCTTTATCAGGTAATCTAATTACATCTGCACTTTTTTTTTCTTGAGATATTATAATTTTTGCTCCATTTCTCCTAGCTTCTTCAATATATAAATTTCCATTAGTTTTATCCCCAGAAAAAGCAAAAAAAATAAAATTATTTCTCACACTTTTACTATTATTTGAAATGCCATTAATCTCAAACTCTTTAAAATGATCATCTAGATTTTTAAATTTGTCTTTTAAGAAAATGCTTTTATTTATTAATTCTTTAAATTTCATTAAAGAGTTGCTCCTCTTATTTTATATTTTTTTAAATCTAATTCAGATGATTCATAATTTAATGGTTCTATTTTTAAAATAGGAGCAATTCTATTTACTAGTTTTCCTACTATAGGTGCAATAACCCATCCTGCGGTATTTCTATTTGCTGAAAATTTTTGAGGTTTAGGTCCATCTATAACGATTGTAAAAACATATTTGGGCTTGTTAATTGGGAATCCTCCAGTAAAAGCAACTATGTTTTCAGTTTCAGAATATCTTCCATTAACTAATTTTTTTGCAGTTCCAGTTTTTCCTCCAATTGGATAATAATAGCTTTTAGCTGATTTACCTGTTCCATTTTTATCGTTTACAACTAAATACAGGATACTTCTCAATTTTTTAGATGTTTCATTAGAAAAAACTTGAATACTGTTTTTAGGGGTTGATTGTTTTTTTAGTAATGTTGGATTTACTATCTTTCCACCATTTAAAGCTATTGCTGTAGCTTTTGTTAAATGTAACGGAGAAATTTGAATTCCATATCCATATGATTTAGACATCAAAGAAGATGGATGATTATCATCTCTAATTGAAGGTAGAGATGTCTCAATAATTTCTATTCCTACTTTTTCGTTAAATCCTATTAAATTAAAATATTTTTTTTGAATATTATGACCCAATGAACTTGCTATCTTTGCAGTTCCAATATTACTTGAATGTACAATTATTTCAGGCAAATTTATTGGAAAATTAATTTTTTTAATATCTCTAATCTTTTGTGATTTACTAAGTAAAATAGGTGAAGAAACATCTATCAACTGATCATCCTTAACTTTCCCACTTTCTATTGCCATTGCTGCTGTAAAAATTTTTAAAGTTGACCCTAATTCATAAAGTCCTTTGGTTGCATTATTAAAAACTTGTTTTTCTAAAAGATTATTATTTATATTATTGTCGTAATCTGGAAGAGAGATTATGCTTTTAATTTTTCCATTATTAGCATTCATGATTATTCCAGCACCTGCATTAGCTTGAAACTTCTTGATTTGTTCTAACAATATTTGTTTGAAAATATTTTGAATACCGCTATCAATGGACAAATAAATGTCTTTTGATGATGAAAGCTTATCATCAAGCTTTTTTTCAACCCCAGATATACCTTTACCGTCTATATCAACTTTTCCAATTATATGAGCTGCTAGGGATTTTCCAGGATATTTTCTAATATAGTTCTCTTCCAGTCTAATACCTGGCTCCCCAATTTTAAGAATTTGATAGTAATCTTTTAGCGATATATTTTTTTTTAATTTTAAATATTTTAAGTTTGAAGATAATTTATTTTTAAAATTAAAGTTTATTTTATTTTTAAATATTTTTTTAAATTCTAATTCAAATTTTTTAGGATCTCTTAAAAGACTTGGATTAATAATTAGATCGTATTTTCTGATTGTAGTAGCAATCAAATATCCATTATCATCGTATATATTACCTCTCTTTTTTTGGCTTTTTTCAGTAATTTTAAAATTTGATTGTATGATTTTTTTTTCTTTTGGTTCAATCATTAACATTGAAAATGCAACGCTAAAATAAACTATTAAAAAAGAGAAAGAGCATATGAAAAGCTTTAACTTAATTTTTTGTATATTTTCCATTTTATCAATTTGCTTGCCTTCTCAAAAAAGCTGGTATCTCTAAAACATCATCAATATTTTCATTTTTTTCATTCTCATCTATGTCAAGCAAGCTAATTTGTTCGCTAGTATTCTCTGATTTAATTGGATTTTCATTTAGATTAATAAGAGGATCTCTCTGGTTGTTTGTTTCATTTCCAACTAATTCTTTTAATGGATATACTTCATTATCTTTTTCCAGATTATTAACTATGTCTTTATCTTTATTACTTGAAAATAAATTTGAAATTTTTTTCAAAAATTGATTTTCCTCTGCTCCACTTGTTATATCATTATCTCTTTTATGTAAAATTTCAGATAATTCTTTTTCTTTAGTTTCTAAAAATGTTAAGGAATCCTTGTCAGATTCCTGAATATTATTCTCAGAATGAGAAGTTTCACTCAAATCAGCTATCTTTGATTCTAGATCAATTTGCCCTCCAATATTTGATATTTGTTTTTTAGTATTGTTGACTTCATCTTGATTTATATTTTTATTAATTTCTTCTGTTTTAACTGATTGATTTATACCTGTGGCTACTACAGAAATATTAATAATTCCATCAAGGTTTTCGTCAATAGAGGAGCCAAAAATAATATTTGCATTTTCATTGACTCTTGATCTGATCAATGATGCTGCTTCATCAACTTCAAACAACGCTAAGTCTAAACCACCTTTTATATTTAATAAAATTGAGGATGCCCCATCTATTGATGAGTTATCAAGCAAAGGATTGTTTAGTGCCATTTCTGCTGCTATTTTAGCTCGATTTTCTCCAGAATGTTCACCAGTTCCCATCATTGCTTGCCCTTTATTTCTCATAACTGTTTTTATATCTGAAAAATCTAAATTAATCATTCCAGGTGCAGTGATCAAATCTGTAATTCCAATTATTCCTTGATAAAGTACATCATCAGCTAATTGGAAAGCTTCGGAAAAAGTTGTTTTATCATTTGCTATTCGAAAAAGGTTTTGGTTTGGGATTATAATCAATGTATCTACTGAATCCTCTAATTTTTCTAATCCAATTAATGCTGTTTCCATTCTTTTTTTACCTTCGAAATCAAAAGGTTTTGTAACAACTGCAATAGTAAGAATGCCTTTTTCTTTTGCTTTTTGAGCAATAATTGGTGCAGCACCAGTTCCTGTTCCTCCTCCCATTCCAGTTGCAATAAAAAGCATGTTTATATCTTCAAGCTCCATCATGATCTCATCTATAGTTTCAATGGCAGCTTGCTCACCAATAGTGTAATCAGAACCTGCTCCTAATCCATTAGTAAGTTCTTTACCTAGTTGAATTTGTGTCTTAGCCATACTTCTCGATAGTGCTTGTCCATCAGTATTTGCAACTAAAAAATTTATATTATTTACATTTGAGTTTATCATTGTATTAACTGCATTGCATCCAGCCCCTCCAACTCCAATTACTGAAATTTTTGGTTGAACATTTTCAATATTTTTAGGTATTGCTAGATTTAAATTCATATTGATGCTCCTTTTCTAATTTTTTTCAAAATATAATTTTGAGATATCATTTATATTCCAGACATCTGTAGGTAAAATCTCTTTCATATTTAATTGTTGCTTTGCAATTGATTGAATTCTTTCAGGCCTTGATAAATAAGCAAGTTCAGCCTTCACAAGTTTTATATCTTGTTTTTTTTCTGAAATTAAATTTTTCAAATTTAAAATTTCTTTTTCGTTATTGTGATAATTATTTTTAATTTCATAATTAAAAAAAATTATTCCTAATATAGATATTAATAATAACACATGGGTTGTTTTAATCATGCTGCAACCTCACCATTAAAAAGAGGACTAACCTTCGTTCTTTTTGCAATTCTTAATTTTGCAGACCTGGCCTTATAATTGATTTTAATTTCATCAGTAGTGGGGATTATTGGTTTCTTTGTAATTATTTCAAAACTTTCTTTTAAGTTTTCTCTCAGAGGTAAAAATTTTGAAATAAATAATTTAGGTTTCCCTTGGCAAACATTAAGAAAATTTTTAACAATTCTATCCTCGTTAGAATGGAAAGACACAACACATAAAATGCCTCCATATGTTAAAAACTTTTCCGATGTAATTAATCCTTTGTTAAGTTCAGAAATTTCATCATTAATAAACATTCTAATTGCTTGAAAAGATTTAGTGGCTTTATCTATTTTTTTCTTTTTACCGGGTATAGCTTTTCTTATTATGTCTGCAAGTTCTGTAGTCGATGTAATTGGTGATATTTCTCTAAATTTTACTATATCACGAGCAATTCTTCTTGAAAAAAATTCATCTCCAAATTTATAAAAAATATTAGATAACTTTTCAGCACTATAATTATTAATAACATCGAAAGCTTTTATGCCTTCTTTTGACATTCTCATATCTAAGGGTCCGTCAAGTTTGAATGAAAATCCTCGATTTTTTTTTGTTAATTGTAAATTTGAAACACCCAAATCGAATATCATTCCTTTTATTTTTTTTTTAGAAAAATTATAATTAGAGAGCAAATCATCAATCTCTGAGAATTTTTTTTGAAAAAATTTAAATCTTTTTTTATATTTTTCCTTCAACTTATGTGCGTATTTCAAAACTTCTGGATCCCTGTCAAAACCATAGACATCACAGTTAGTATTTTCTAAAATAGCATTACTATACCCGCCTAAACCAAATGTAGCATCAATAATAACTCCATTAGTTATCTTAAATTTTTTCAAATTTATTAAAATTTCATCAAGTAGTACAGGAACATGTTCTAGAAAACTACTCATTAGATATACCTACTTTTTTAAGTACTAATTTTGGTGGCCCACTAGATTGTAAGATTTTTTGAGTATTTTGATATTCTCTTTCGTATTCAACATCTGACCAAATCATAAAAGATTTGCCAATTCCTGTGAAGACAGCAACATCATCGATTTTGGCGTAAGACAAAAGGGGTTCTGGGATATTAATTCTGCCTTCATTATCGTATTTTATTTCAAAAGAGTCAGCTATCATCATTCTAAGTATAGATGCATCTTTTGACATACTATCAATTTCGTCAATAGCTTCTACGTATTGGCTAATTCTTTTAAATGTAGTACCTTCAACACAATTGAATTGTAAACTTTTAAATAAAATTAATGAGCCTCCTTCTAAATCAAGATATGTCCTAAAGTTTCTAGGCACAGAAACCCTGCCTTTTTTATCGATTTTATTATGAGAAGTTGATAAAAACATAATAATTTCATAATTTAATCATAATATTAATATTTTGGGATACCATGGGATTAGATGGGAGTCAATGGGAAATTGTTTTTTTTAAGAGAGCTTGTAAGCCGGATTCTGTTTAATGTGATAATTCATCTCAAAAAGTTTTCACAAACTTTTTTTAGCGGCCTACCCAGAAACGTTCAGGAAAAACTTAGTTTCTTCTATTTGGCCTTGCTCCAAATGGGGTTTACAATGCCAATTGTATTGCTACAATTGCGGTGAGCTCTTACCATCACCTTTTCAACCTTACCAAAATGGCGGTATATTTTCTGTTGCACTTTCCCTAGGGTTGCCCCTGCTGGATGTTATCCAGCATTCTTTTCCTGTGGAGTCCGGACTTTCCTCTGCAATGCAGCTACCACAAAGCTCTCTTATTTCAAATATTATATATTATTTTATAAAATGCAATTTTTGAAATCATTATTTACAATGATTTTTTTTTACATATTCCCATGCCTTATTTATCATTTTAACGTAATGATTATTTTTTTCTACAAATTCTAAAGGTTGTCCTTTTGATATCAAAACGTCAGGATGATGTTTTTTTAAAAGAAATATTCTTTTTTTGTTAATTTGATCAATTGTATCTTTGATATTTGATTGGAGGACAGTATACGGATCGTTATTGTCATTTGAGTAAATGTCTATTAATAAATTAAACTTTTTGTTATCAAAACCAAATATATTTGAAACTTTTTTGAGAAACTCAGTTTCTTCAATAGTTATCTGGCCATCAGATTTTGCAATTGAGAATAATAAATGAATTAGATTTTCAAGAATAGAGGAATTTGGTTTAAATAATTTAGCAAGTTGTCTTGCATAGCTCTCAAAACCATGTACCGATTGTTTTGCATAATTCCATACTATTTCAACATTTTTCAACTCGTTTTGATTAATAATTAAACCTTTTTTAAAAGCATCTAATTCTTGAGAAGAGACAATTCCATCAGCTTTAGCCATTTTTGCAGACAATGCAATCACCCCAATTGTAAAATTAACTTGTTTAACAGCAACACTTTCAGGCAATTTTTTTTTGTTCAATTTATCAATCGCATGACCGGCAAAAATTCCTAAAAGTCCGCCCAATGGTCCGCCAACAACAAAACCACCAGTTCCTCCAAAAATTTTTCCCCATATACTCATTGTTACAATAATTATACCATTTAACTTGATAACATTGTAACAAGTTTAATATTATTAAAGTAAAATTAACTTTGGAGTATTTTTTGGAAAAATCAGATTTTACTGGATTAAAGTGCCCACTTCCAATTTTAAAAGCAAAAAGAGTAATCAAAAAAATGAAACCAGGAGAATGTCATCAATTTCTCTCAGACGATCCAGGCAGTCCAATTGATTTTTCACATTTGTGTGAAGTTGAGAATTTAGAATTGAATTTTGTAAAAACTAATGGAATATATTTATTTGATATTAGGAAAAGATAGCAAATGGTAATCAATGTAATAAAATCAATTTTATTTAACTTACATTTTTATATACTAACTTTTTTATTAGTAATAATAATGTTACCAATATTAATACTCCCTTTTTTGTTCATTAAAATTGTTGCCAAAATTTGGGGTTCAATTTTAGTTTTAGGAATGAAAATTTGGTTGGGCTTAAATTTAAAAATAATTGGAAATTATAATAAAAATAAACCTTGTATTATTGCAGTAAAACATCAATCTGCTTGGGAAACAGTATTGTGTACAAGTTTATTTGATATGCCTTCAATTGTATTAAAAAAAGAATTAATTTATCTACCAATAATAGGAATGTATTTTTTAAAAGGTAGAGCAATACCTATAATTAGAGAAAATACAATTGAAGCATTAAAAAAAATAGTAAAAATGGCAAAAATAAATTTAAATAAAGGTTCATCTATTTTAATATTTCCTCAAGGTACAAGAGTTCCTTTAAATGCTTCTACAAAGGATTATCCATATCAATCAGGCATATATTTTTTATATTCACAGTGTAATATTCCAGTAATACCTGTTGCCCACAATGCTGGTTTATTTTGGCCCAAGAATAGTTTTTTAAAATTTCCAAATAGGCATAAAACAAAAACTGTTACAATAGAAATAATGGATGAAATTCAAATAGGGTTAGACAAAAAAACATTCATGGATAAATTAGAAAAAAGTATTGAAGAAAAAACTAAAAAACTAATTAAAGAGGAAAGTCATGGACGATTCATTTGATAGACGCATTAATCATCAACTCAATGTTTTAAATAAACCTTTACTTAGTTGTAATTGTAATAAAAATCTCATTGACAGGATTAAATTGACAGGAATTTATAGAGATGGTTTCTGTAAGACAGAAAAAAATGATTATGGTCTTCATACAGTTTGTTCAATAATGAATGATGAATTTTTAGAATTCAGCAAATCTGTAGGAAATAATTTATCAGATCCTGTCCCAGAATATAATTTTTTAGGTGTTTCAACTGGCGATAGATGGTGTTTATGCGCTGAAAGGTGGAAGCAAGCTTATTTTGCTAATAAAGCACCAAAAATAATCTTAGAATCAACAAACATATTAACTCTTTCTGTTATAGAGTTAAAATTGCTTAAAAAATTTTCTAACTAAAAATTATAGGAGATGTATCATGCATTTAGACCAAATTGTAAATATTCATTGTACAGACACAGATAAAAATAATAAAGGCAGAGTAGTGAGAATGCATCCAAATGGTATTGATGTTGAATTAAATGACATAATATTAAAATTCAATAAATTAAAACCAAATTTGTATGTGTGTAATTATTCAGGATTAGAGTTTGTTATAAAAACTTAAATCATTTTTACTTAGTACTAGCTATATCAATAATTTTTTCGTCTTTTTGTTTTTCTTTTCTTTTCATTCCAGCAACATCAATAATACCGCCTTCAAATACTGCTAATTGATTATATATAATATCACCAGATATTTTACCATTTTCCATTATGATAATATTATCAGCATCAATTTTTCCATTAACAAAACCTGAGATTATTAATTCTTCAGTTTTTAATTCACCTTCAAAAGTGCCATCGGTGTCAATAATGGTTTGATCTGCTTTTAAACTACCAATAAATTTGTTTTTTAAAACAATAGTGCCAGAAGTTGAATATTTTCCTTCAAAGACTCCGTCTCCATCCAATTGAGAACAAGTATCTATATTTTTGATTTTGTCCTTTAAGGGTGACGATATTCTACTAATTTTAATCATGAAACATCTAAACAATTTAATTATAAATCTGCAAGTTAAATCTTATTTTTTTTTATTGTTGATACAGATTTATTCATAATGTAAAAAATAACATTCCATGGAAAAAATTTATTACAATAATCCACTTTTAAATAGATCATCTGAATTGAGAAAAGATGAAAATTTTCTAAGGAGTATTTTAGATAGTGAAAATGTAAATTTTATTCCAATGAGAGACGATGAAAATTATTTTTTATCAGAAAAAGATGAAATTAAACCACTTATTCTTAAAAGACAAGAATTAGAACTTTATACGAAAGATATAAATTTAGATAAAATGATCTTTTTAGGAAAAATAAATGAAAATTTTTATTTTTCTATAAATATCAAATCGAAAATTGACAAGAATTCTCTTGAGATTGATCAAGGTGATATAATAACTGATCAATTAAGAAATGTTATTGGAAGTTTAACAGAATTAGATAGTTCTTATCTAGCATTGGCTAAGGGAATGACATTTTGGCATAAAAAAAATAAATTTTGTGGAGTATGTGGATCAAAAACAAAAATAGAAGAGGCTGGTTTTGTTTTAAAATGCATAAATAAAAATTGTAATCAGAGCCACTTTCCTAGAACAGACCCGGCGATCATAACACTTGTTTCAAATAAAGATAAAGTTTTGTTGGCACGTTCGTCAAGGTTTCCTCAAAAAATGTATAGTACTCTTGCGGGATTTGTAGAACCAGGAGAAAGTCTTGAATTGGCTTTAAAGAGAGAGGTTTTTGAAGAGGTTGGTGTAAATGTAAACAAAATTGAATATTTTCAGTCTCAACCTTGGCCATTTCCAGCATCTTTAATGCTTGGTTTTTTTGCAGAAACAGAAGATACTGACTTAAATGTAGATGAAGACGAAATAGAAGATGCAAATTGGTTTAATATTAGTCAATTAAAAAATTTAACTCATCCTAATATAAAAGATGGATTTAAACTTCCTAGATTTGACTCAATTGCAAGACGACTTGTTAATGATTGGATAAGAAGACATGAATAAAAATAAGATATTTGAAAAAATTAAAATTAAAGATTCTGAATTTTCTAATAGAATTGTAGTATCTCCCATGTGCCAATATTCTTCAAAACAAGGTTTGATGAATGATTGGCATTTTCAACATTTATCGCAATTTGGATTTAGTGGTGCAGGCTTAGTCATGATTGAATCAACAGCCGTAGAAGATATTGGAAGAATTACCCACAATTGTACAGGTATTTATAATGATAATTGCCTTTTATCCACAAAAACTGTGTTAGAAAAAGTCAAAGAGCTATCATTAAATACAGTTAAGTTTGGAATTCAGCTTGGCCATGCTGGTAGAAAAGCATCTTCTCAAAGACCTTGGGAAGGAAGATCTTATCTTAGAGATGATCAAAATCCTTGGAAAACTATAGCCCCCTCTGCAATTCCATTTGATGTAGGTTGGCCAATTCCTAGGGAGATGAATGAAGAAGATTTACAAAGGGTAAAAATAGCTTTTATCGATGCAACAAAAAGAAGTATTAAAGCTGGATTTGATTTAATTGAAATTCATGCAGCACACGGATACTTATTTCATCAATTTATTTCTCCAATATCAAATCAAAGAAAAGATAAATATGGAGGAAGTCTTGATAACAGAATGAGATTCCCTTTAGAAGTTTTTGAAGAAGTAGTCAAAGTATCAAATAATTTGCCTGTTGGAATGAGAATAACTGGGACAGAATGGGAAGAAAATGGAATTGAAATAGAAGATGCGTTAGTTTTTTCTAACCACCTTAAAAATTTAGGTTGTGATTACGTGTGTGTTTCAAGTGGTGGTAATACCCCAAGCCCCAAAATACCAATTAAAGAGCATTATCAAGTACATTTATCAAAACATATAAAACAAAATTCAGATATTTTAACTAGAACAGTTGGGATGATAACAGACCCAATTAAAGCAAATAAAATTCTTGAAAATCATGAAAGTGATATGATTGCAATGGCAAGAGCATTTCTATCTAACCCAAGATGGGTTTGGGATGCTGCTGATATTTTAGGTACTGAAATTGAAACTCCTAATCAATATGCAAGACGTTTTAAAAAATCTATTTAGATTTTTTTTTACCCTCAGATAATAGTTGCATTAATGATTTTGAATGTTCTTCTGACAAATTTAATTCTTTACGTAAATTTTCAATTTTTTGTGCCTCCTCGTCAGTAATAATCCCATCTCTAAGAGCCTCATTAATTTCTGCTTCAAAAAGAGCTGACTTTCTTGACCTTAAATTGGCAAAGGAAGTAGCGACTATTCCTGTCAAAAGGGCTACAGTACATATTCCCATAATAGCTGTAAAAGCTCCAATTACTTTTCCTAAAGGTGTAATAGGTGAGACGTCACCATAGCCAACTGTTGTTAATGTAATAAGTCCCCACCACATTGTTTCAGGTATTGAGCTAAAATTATCTGGTTGTACTTCATGTTCTGCTATATACATTAATGAACTAGATAAAAATAATGCGATTAGCATTAGATATAATGCGGCTGAAAATGATTGCCAATCTTCTTTAATAGCACTGAAAAAATCTTCTAGAGCTGTAGAATAATTTGATAGTTTAAGAAGTCTTAAAAGTCGTAGCACTCTTAACCAACGTAAATCAACACCTCCAAAAAATATAGGAAGTATTGAAGGTAAAATTGCTCCCAAGTCAATAATACCATTAAAACTTAAGATATATTTCAACCTTTTTTTAATTAAGTTCTTTGAAATCGTATCTGAAGCAGCACTTGCAGACCATACGCGAAGTAAATATTCAATAGAAAATATCACAACAGAGATTGTCTCAAAAATGAAAAATTCATAACCAAAACTATCTCTTATTGATTTTACTGATTCTAAACACACAGCAGTTACATTTAATAGAATGAGAATAAATAAGAAAATATCAACAAGTCTACTTGGCAAATCCTTGGATGAGCCTCTAGAGAGTAATTCATTAGTCCTAATTTGAATTTTATGATATTTATTCATTATATTTTTTCTTTATGGTGTGGTTGCTGTTAAGCCTCCATCGACTATAATCTCGGTCCCTGTAATATATTTTGCTTCATCAGATGCTAAAAATAAAACTGCGTTCGCTACATCAAATGAACTTCCCATTTTTTTCATAGGAACTTGATTATTTCGTGTTTTAACGAATTCCTCATATTTTCCATCAGCATATTTATTTGCAAGTCTTTTAACAAGAGGAGTGTGCATTAATCCAGGAACAACACAATTTAATCTTATTTTGTTTTCTGCATGTATAATTGCTGTTGTTTTAGTCATATGCATTAAGGCTGCTTTAGATGCGCTATAACCAACCTGAGGTTTGCCAACATATCTCATTCCAGCTACAGATGAAATATTTACGATAGATCCACCACCAATTTTTTTCATTGTTGGTATAATTTGTTTGATAGAAAAAAAAGCAGTATCTAAATTTGTACTAAATTGTTCTCTCCAAACATCATAACCCATAACTTCTGGATCACCTGGCTCAGATCTGCCTACATTGTTAACTAAAATATTAATTTTTTCATGTTGATTAGTTACATTTTTGAAAAAAGAGTCTACATCTTTTTTATTAGACATATTTACTTCATAAATCTCACATTCATTGTTTTCTTTAAGAATAAAATCCTGCGTATTTTTTGCTGCTTTATAATTTAAATCTGTTCCTATAACTTTTGCTCCTTGCCTTGCCAACAAAGTTGCAATAGCTCTACCGTTTCCCCAGCCTTCACCTTCAGATCCACATCCTGTTACAATGGCAGTTTTCCCATCTAAATTTAACATAATTTTTTTCTTTCTAATCTTATGTTTTAACTCTAACATAATTATAATAAAATCTTAAATTTTTATGATTGATATCAAAGATCTCATTAAAAGTAGATATGCACAAGATAGTGATTTGGAAAAATGTTTTGATATGCCTGAATCTGTTTCTAAAAGAATTTTAAGAAAATCTTGTCGTAAATTTAAAAAATCAAAAGTTTCAAAAGAAATTTTGATATCTTTAATAGCCTCAGCTCAAGCCGCTCCTTCAAAGTCTAATCTTCAGCAATATTCTATTTTATTAATTAAAAATAAAGAAATTAAAAATAAATTAAGTAAACTTTTGGGGAAAACAGCATGGGCTTTAGAGGCACCTTTATTTTTTCTTTTTTTGGCAGATATAAAAAGAAATCAAATTATTACAGAATATAAAGGTTATGAGTATAAAAATAATAGTATTGACTATTTTATGAATGCTGTAATTGATGCGTCACTTGCTATGCAAAATTTAATTAATACTGCAGAAGAGTTTGGATTAGGAATTTGTCCAATTAGTATGGTTAGAAACCACTTAGAAGAAGTAAAGAAAATGTGTCATTTACCCGAAGGTGTATTTCCAATAGCAGGTCTTAGCGTTGGTTGGCCTGATGAAAATAATGAAATTTCAATTAGGTTACCAATGAAAGTAGTTTTTCATGAAGATTTTTATAACGATAAAGATATTTTAAAGCAAATTGATCATTATGATAAAACTATTGAATCTGAACAACCAATACCAAAATCAAAGCAAAGGCATGTAAATGTTTATGGATTTAACAAAAAAAACACTTGGTCTGAAAATATCTCAAGACAAATGTCATTACCAGAGAGAAAAGAGTTTAAAAAATGGTTAAAATCTCATGGATTTAAACTAGATTAATTAATTATTTCTTTTATAAGATTATTAAATCTATCTGGTTTTTCATACATTATCCAATGACCAGCATCAATCTCAACATGTATTCGTATATCCTTACATGCTTCTCTAAAAAGAGAAATTCTTTCTTCTAAATAAGGGCCAACTGTTGCATCTTTTTCTCCAAAAATTAGATAAGGGATTATATTTTGTTTTTCTAATATTTTTATTAAAGTATTAGTAGCTGATATAGGTCTACTTTTTAGCCTGTGATTATTTGTGTTTTCTAATTGTATATATAAGGATAACAGATCAATATTTTTTGGGTTTTTAATCATTAATATTTTCAGATTTTCAAAATGTGCTCTTAAGATTTCTTCAAAAGACATTTTAGGTGTTCGACGAACCATTTCTTTCATTGGCCCTCTTCTTGCACCTGTTCCACCAGGTCCAACCAAAATTAAATTTTTTAATTCAATTCCTTTTTTTAAAAATTGATAAGAAAGATGTCCTGAAATTAAACCTCCAAATGAAAACCCAACTAAATTTATACTATCTAAATCAGTAATTTTTAGTTTCCTAAAAGTTTGATAAAGATTTAAAGATATATTTTCTGGCGTATGATTGGATTTTAAATCTGAAGACTCTCCAAACCCTGGCATGTCAGGGACTAAAATTTGATAATCCTTTGCTAAGTATATAACTTGTTTAATCCAATGTCTCCAAGATCCATAACCACCATGTAAAAAAATTATAGGTTGTCCTTTTCCCCAAATTCTCCAACAAACAGTAGTGTCAACAGTACTTATAAATAATTTTTTTGAATCTTTCTCAAATTCTTCAATTTCTTTTTGTAATTTTTTTTTGTTAAATTTTTCTATTTGCATAATAGCACCATGTGATAAGGTATTATTATTGATAAACGTCAATTTTTACAATTAATTAATTATAATCTAAAGGATTTCGTATGCCTTATATCTCTGCATCAGAAGCATTATCACATATAACTGTACTCGATCTTACTCGAGTTAGATCAGGTCCAACCGCTGTAAGACAATTAGCTGACTGGGGAGCTAATGTGATCAAAATTGAACCTCCTGAGAGTATTGAACCAGACGGGTCTTTAGGTGCATCTAGAGATACTGCTGATTTCCAAAATTTGCATAGAAATAAAAGAAGTTTAACCCTCAATTTAAAAGATAAAAAAGCAATTGAAATATTCTATAAACTTGTTGAAAAAAGTGATGTTGTGGTAGAAAATTTTAGGCCTGATGTTAAAGATAGATTAGGGATTAATTATAGTAAATTAGAGAAAATAAATCCTAAGATTATTTTGGCTAGTATATCAGGTTTTGGTCAAGATGGACCTTATGGGAAAAGACCTGGATTTGATCAAATTGCACAAGGGATGGGTGGCTTAATGAGTATAACAGGAGCCCCTGGTGAAGGTCCTATGAGAGTAGGTGTCCCAATAGCTGATTTAACAGCTGGTTTGTTTTGTGCAATGGGGATACAAACAGCATTAATTGAAAGAGAAAAATCTGGCAAAGGACAATGGGTTACAACTTCTTTATTACAGGCACAAATATTTATGTTAGATTTTCAAGCTGCGAGATGGTTATGCGAAAAAATGGTTCCAAAACAAGCAGGTAATAATCATCCAACAAGTGTTCCTACAGGAGTTTTTAAAACATCTAATGGAGCTATTAATCTTGGCGTTGCTGGAGAAACTATTTGGAAGAGGTTTGCAAAAGCCGTAAATAAAAATGAATGGTTAGAAATGCCAGAATTTTCAAGTGCAAAGGCTAGATTAGAAAATAGAGATTATCTTAATGGTTTAATTGAAGAAGTAACTTCTAAAAAAACAAGTGAAGAGTGGGTTGATGAGTTAGAAAAAGTAGGTTGTCCATGTGGTCCAATATATTCAATAGATGAAGTATTTAATGATCCACAAGTTAAGCATTTAAACATGGCTAAAGAAATTAATACTGATCCATTTGGTAAAACATGTCTTGTTAATCAACCATTCAATTTGAATAGAACTCCAAATGAATTCAAACAAAAGCCTCCTAAAAAAGGAGAACACACTAAGGAAATATTAAATGAATTAGGTATTAAAGATGATGAATTAATTTCTTTAGAACAACATAATATTATTTAAATAGAGGTACAAGATGACAACAAACAAAATGATTTTGAATATTAAGAGTAATGTTGCTTACATAACTTTTAATAATCCAGAAAAGCATAACGCTGTATCTTTGGACATGTGGGATAGTTTAGAAGAAATGTTAAACCAATGTGAAAAAGATCAAAATGTTAGAGTTGTTGTTTTAAATGGAGCAGGTGGAAAATCTTTTGTATCAGGGGCAGATATTTCAAAATTTGAAAAAGAACGGTCTACAAAAGAAGCAGTATTACATTACAATTCTAGAACTCAAAAAGTTTATGAAAGGTTAGAAACATTCCCAAAGCCAACAATTGCAATGATTGACGGCTATTGTATAGGCGGCGGGCTAAATGTTGCTGTTTGTTGTGATATAAGGATATGTTCCAAAAAGTCTCAATTTGCGATGCCTGCAGCTAAACTATCATTAGGTTATCCTTTTACATCTATAAAAAGATTGTTCGATATAATGGGTCCAGGTATGTCAAAGCATTTTATGTTTACTGCTGAAAGAATATTAGCTGATGAAGCTTTGTCCTGTGGATTGGTTCAAAAACTTGTAGAAGATGGAAATCTAGAAGAATTTGTAAATAATTATGCTGAAAAAATTGCTGGAAATGCTCCGTTGACTATTAAAGCAATGAAAAATATTGGAATTGAGATTTTAAAAAAACCAAGTGATAGAAATTTAGAAGAATGTAAAAAATTAGCTGAAGCTTGTTTTGACAGTAATGATTATGTTGAAGGAAGAAGGGCTTTTATGGAGAAAAGAAAGCCAAATTTTAAAGGAAATTAAATTAATTATCTTTTAAAATTATACTTGAAGCTTTCTCTCCTATCATCATTGCGCCTGCATTTAAATTAGCAGACAACATTGTTGGCATTATGGATGCGTCTACTACTCTAAGATTTTCTATACCGTATAATTTAAGTTCGTTATTTACAACTGCAGTTTTATCTGCACTTGGACCCATTCTACATGTACCCATTTGATGATAACAGGTTAAACCTCTCTCACGTGCTATATCAAGTAATTCATCAAAACTATCTCCAACTTCTTTTCCAGGATAAAGCTCATGGTCTAAATATTTTGATAGAGCATTGCTGTGCATTAATTTTCTAGATAATCTTATGCCTTCAACTGCAACTCTTTGATCTTCCGGAGCTGAAAGATAATTTGGTTGAATGATTGGTTTTTCAAAAGGGTCTGAACTTTTAACATTAACCCATCCAAGACTTTCTGGTCTTTGTTGCCACGCTGCTATAGAAAATCCAGGCTCGGTATCTAGGCCTGCCTGATTTCCTTCTGGGTAACTTGCTGGGGTAAATGTCATTTGTAAATCATGATTTTTTATAGTTTCATCAGAATGCCAAAAACAATAAACAAGAGTTGGTCCTAAACTTAAAATTGAATTACCATTCCAAAAGTACTTTATAATTTCTTTTATAAGACCCAGCCCTCTTGACTGTTCATTAATTGTAGAAATATTTTTGACCCTTCCGGTTAACCTAACATTGTAATGATCCCTTAAGTTTTTCCCAACTCCATAAAGATCATGAATAATTTTGATACCATTTTTTTTGAGAATATCCGCAGGGCCTATACCTGAAATTTGAAGTATCTGTGGAGAGTTTATTGCTCCAGCAGATAATATAACTTCTCTATTGGCTTTAATTTTAATTTTTTGTGTTTTGTTATTTGATAAAACGTATTCAACACCATTTGCTATATTATTTTCTATAATTATTTTTGTAACATGTGCATTTGTTAAAATTTCTAAATTTTTTCTGTTCTTTATGGGGTATAAAAATGATCGAGCTGAACTCTTTCTTAAACGTTTGTGAGTAGTTCTTTGGACATAAGATACTCCTTCTTGTTTTTCACCATTATAATCTTTATTAAGAGGGATGCCATATTCTATAGCTCCCTTTATAAATGCATCACATAAAGGATGTCTCCATTCTAAATTAGAAATAATTTGCTCTCCATCGTTACCTCTAAATTCTGAATCTGCATCCCCAACTTTTTTCTCCATGTTTTTGAAATGAGGCAACAAATCATCATAAGACCAACCTTTATTTCCTTTTTGAGCCCAAACATCAAAGTCCATGCTTTGGCCTCTATTAAAAACAACTCCATTAATAGAACTAGAACCACCAAGTGTTTTACCTCTAGGAATTTCAATGGATCGATTTTTAGTTCCCCAACTGGGTTCAGATTGATACATCCAATTAAGGTTTTTATTTTTTAGGTTATACATAAAACCTGCGGGTATATGTATTAGTGGATTCCAATCTTTTGGGCCAGATTCAATCAAACATACTTTGTTTTTAGAGTTTTTAGTTAGCCTATTAGCCAGCACACAACCAGCGGAACCAGCCCCAATTATAATAAAATCAAATTCATTCATTTTAATTACATTAAATGAAACAATGAATAAATAAAGTAATTTAAAATTAATTTATAACCATTATTCTATTTATATGTGTGGAAGGTTTACTTTATATGACTTGTCTAAGTTTAATATCAATATAAATTTTGAATTTAAGCCAAACTTTAATATTTCGCCCGGTTCAAGTATTTTAATTCTAAATGAAAATAAATTACCTATAATTATTAATTGGGGGATAACTGCAAATTGGTCTGACAAAGTAAAAATTTTTAATTCACGTTCTGAAACATTAATGTTTAAGAAATCATTTAAAAATACGAAAAGATGTATTTTTTTAGCTAATGGTTATTACGAGTGGAAAAGGATTGGTAAAAATAAAATTCCATTTTATCATTTTTTATCAGATGAAATCATGTTTTTTGCTGGAATTTATAATGATGATGGGGCATGTATTGTTACTAGAGAAAGTTATTCAAGAATTAATCGAATTCATTCAAGACAACCTGTTTTACTGAAGTATGATAATTTTAATACATGGTTTGATAAAGCTCATGATTTCGAGTGTCAATTTTCAATAGAAATGAATATTTATGAAGTCTCAAAATCTGTCAATTCTGTTAAAAATAATTCGTTCAAAAATATTCAAAAAGTGAAAAATTGATTTTATATGAGTAGTGAAAACATAAAAATATCTGTAATAATTCCAACTTATAATAGATCTAAATTATTAAACAGATCTATAACATCTGTTTTAAATCAAACTTTTCAGCCTAATGAAATCATTGTTGTAGACAATGGTTCTACTGATGATACACGTGAAATGGTATCTAAAAATTTTAGAAATATTTGTTATATTTATCATGATAAAAAAGGTGTAAGCTCAGCAAGAAATGTAGGCATCAGAATATCCAAATGTAATTGGGTATCCTTTTTAGACTCTGATGATGAATGGATGAAAGATAAATTATTTTTACAAAAGGAATATATTTTAAAAAATCCAGATATTGATTTTCTTCATACAAATGAAATTTGGTTTAAAAATGGAAAATATTTAAATCAAAAAAAAATCCATAAAAAATATGGTGGTTATATTTTTAAGAATTGTTTAAAACTTTGTTGTATTTCACCAAGTAGTACTATCATTAAAAAAAAATTATTTGATAGAATTGGATATTTTGATGAAAGTTTTGAGGTGTGTGAGGATTATGAATTTTGGTTAAGAGTTTCTTCTAAAATAAAAATTCATTTTTTGGAAGATAAACTTACTATAAAACATGGCGGTCATGATGGACAATTATCAAAAAAACATTGGGGGATGGACAGGTTCAGAATAATGGCAATAGAAAAAAATATATTAAATCATTGGTTTAATGAAGAACAAAAAAATTATGCTATTGAACACTTAATTTCAAAAATTAAAATTATTTTGATTGGAGCAAAAAACCGAAATAACCCAAAATTATTTAGTGAGTATTACAATAAATTATTAAAATGGAAAAGTTAAATTCAACTAATAATAGTTATATTTGCGAATATTGTTTCATAGTAAACAACACATCTGAAGCTCAATTTTTTATTAATAGATTCAATCTTAAACCTAAAAAAAAATATAATTTATTTCCAATATTTTCTAATCAAAAAAAAGATATATGGCTTGCAATTAATCAGGATAAAATTTCTCCAACTTTAACACCTATTTATTTAAATAATTGTGCAAATGCTAATGAACAAACAACATGGATATTCTTTTCATTTTCTTTTTTATCTAATTTAAATTCGCCACATTTTATCATCATCGATGAAATAATTGACTCAAGTACACAAAATAAGCTTTACCCATCAGTTTCTTGTTTGAAGAAATTTAAGAGAAAAAATGCTTTTTCTAATGAACAAAAGTTTCAAAATCAAGAGCGTATAACTCTAAAAAATATATATGAAATATATAAAACATTAGAAAAACTGGTTAATAAGGCATTGATATTTGTTACAACTCTATCAATGCCAGAAAAGTATGATCTATCGGATATTGATAACGAAACGGTCAAATATGAACAAAACAAGTATATCACAGAAATAATGAATTTATCTGATGAAATGAAGATTACAATTTCTCCATTTTTTTATGTTTTTAATTTCTTTAAAAAAATCAAAGGAGAATTTAAATTTTCAGTTTACGAACAGAATGTATTAAAAAATCTTCTAAAGCAATTTAATTCTAATGATTTAAAAAATAATTTAAAATTCATTAAAAAATTAAAAAATGGAAAACAAGTAATAAATCACTTAAAACAAAAATTATTGTAGGTAATAAGATTGATAAATACTATTTATGTTGAAAATGAAATTAAAGACCACTCAAGAACTTTGTCTATTTTGTCAAAGTTTAAAAGGTCGAGGATAATATATATTCATAAATATTCTGAAATTTTTAATAAAAAAAAACAAAGTTTTAGATTGCAAAAAAAAGATCCTTTATTAATTCTTGCAAAAAAAAATAATAATTTTGTTTTAAAAGCTCCAGAAGGATTTGGAATAGGCGCGAGTAAAAATTATTATTTTTCTCATATGTATAATTGTATTTACGATTGTAAATATTGTTTTTTACAAGGTTTATATTCCTCCGCTAATTACTTGGTTTTTGTAAATTATGAAGATTTTTTAAACCAAATTAAAAATTTGGTTACTAGAAATAAAGGTAAAAGTATTACGTTTTTTTCTGGGTACGACTGTGATTCATTAGCCATGGAAAAAGTAACACTTTTTGCAGATTTTTTCTTAAAAAACTATTTAGAAAATAAAAAAGTTACATATGAGTTCAGAACGAAAAGTTTACAAATAAATCCTTTTTTAAAAAATAAACCGTTAGAAAATATTATAATTGCTTATAGTCTACTCCCAGGTGACTTAGCTCAAAAATTTGATATTAAGGCCCCAGCAATAAATCTAAGAATAAAATCATTAAAACAACTTACATCACTTGGTTGGAAAATTGGTCTAAGGTTTGACCCATTAATATATAATAATAATTGGAAAATTTCTTATAAAGAATTGATAAGTACAATTTTAGATGAAATTAATACAAATTACTTGCATTCCATTAGTTTTGGTTCTTTAAGATTTCCAAAACAAATCTTTAATACAATAAGTACTATGTATCCTGGAGACGAATTATTTTCGCATAATTTTAAAAAAAGAGATAATGTATACTCTTATAAGGATGAAGTTGAAAACGAAATGATTTCATATTGTAAAAATCTAATTTACAAAAAGTTTAAAAAAGATGTACAAATTTTCACTTGCACTCCATATTAATTTATATGCTATCAAATAAAAATATTATTGTAACTGGAAGTTCAAGTGGCATTGGGTTATCTATAACCAAAGCTTTATTAAAAAATAACTTAAATGTACTTGGTATTTCAAGGAGAAATCCAGATTTTCCAAATAAAAATTATCAACATTTTCAATTTGACTTATCGAAAATTGAACGTGAATATGATAAGTTAAGTGATATCATAAAACATAAAACTATTCATGGATTAATCAGTAATGCGGGAACTGGAAGACTTGATAGTTTAGAAAACTTTTCTCCAAGACAAATCTCTCAATTTATAAAATTAAATTTAAATTCCCATATAATTATGACACGACTTTTGCTACCTCATTTTAAAACAAATAATAGTGGATTTTTAATTTATATTGGATCTGAAGCTTCATATAAGGTTGGCAAATATGGAAGCATTTATAGTGCTTGCAAATTTGGTTTGCGTGGGTTTGTCAAATCAATAAGAATTGAAACTTCTTTAAACAACATTAAAGTCACTCAAATTAATCCAGGCATAGTTAAAACACCTTTTTATAATAACTTAAAAATATCTCCTGGTAAGGAGCATGATGAATTTATTGAACCTAATGATATATCAGATGTTATAATTGATGTCCTTAAGACGAGGAAAGGTACTGTGATTGATGAAATTAATTTAACATCTCAGAAGCAAACTGTAACATTTAAGAGGAAAAATTGAAAATTTTAATCATTATATTTGTTTTTTTCACAAAGTTTGTAAATGCAGAAGTCATTAATATAGACAACAAAGAACTTAAGAATTTAATTGAAAAAAAAATTAAGATTATAGATGTAAGAACTCAAAATGAATGGAAGTCAACTGGTATAATTAAAGAAAGTTTTTTAATATCTTTAATAAATAAAAATAAAAAATTTATTTTTGAAGATTGGTATGAAATCTTTAATAAGAAGTTCGGTAGTAATGAAGCTATAATTTTTGTTTGTGCTTCTGGAGTCAGATCTAATTACATATCACATTTGGTTAAAAAAAAAAAACCAGATCTTAAGGTCTATAACCTAAAAAGAGGAATACA
>CACMRG010000007.1 GCA_902616005.1 uncultured SAR116 cluster alpha proteobacterium | reverse complement strand
TTATTTTGAATTATTATTAAATCCACAATGATGCTTGTTGAAAATAGCTCCAAAAGGAGTTAGTACATCAATCAAATCTTGTTTAGAATTGCCAAAAACTAGCCATTCTTTAAAATCAACATGCTTTATTACTTCTTCGGCTATTGGGCTTGACATATGATTATTCAAACGTTGCATAGCACCGTCACTGTCAATAAATGATTCTACTAATGTCGCTTCTGTATTATCGTCAGACAAATACCATTCATAACTTATAGTTTTTCCTTCCTTTAAATCAAATACATATTTTGCGGCACGGTCATTTGCCCATTTTCTAAATTCGTTAGCATCAGACTTAATACTACATTTAATAATAAATAGTATTTCTTGTGATTTTTTATTGAGTTTGCCCATCATTTTATCCTTATTTATTTTTATATTTATTATCTATCTGACTTACAATTATTTTTACACAGTTTAAAATTTAAATTGGTATGTTTGTTTAAAATTTCATCATTCAAACAAATAAATTTGGGCTCGTTAAGAGCCCGTTTTTATATTTTAATTTCGGAGGAAATTAGATAGAGCATAATATTTAAATTATCTTGATTTGTTTTAAAGTGTAATTATTAGAATTCTGTTTTGCATTTATAGGAATACTATCTATATATAAGTTTCACTCCAATTTGTAACTCTCACCAACTATATACATCTATCCATATGCGCATGGCTAATGGAGGGGTATTAATATTTTAGACATAATGCAGTTTAAGAGTTTTTTTGAGTAGGTTATAAATAACACCTATAATGTCTACATTTAATGTCATTAAAAACATTTATTTTAGAGATACACAAAATATTGCACGTTTCATGCTTATTGACATTATAGTAAGAAATCATAATTTAAATGCATAGTTTATGCAGCAGCTTGTTATTTAATAATAAAAGAGCATGTTAAATAACCCGATAATCTAACTATTAGACTTTGTATGTGATTTATTATTTTAATGGAATTAGAAAATTTAAAATTAAAAAAATCATTCGGTATCTCACTTTCTTTAGTAGAGGTTACTTCAACGATTCTTATCGCATCCTTGGTAAAACTTATTGCAACTGAACTATCTGTTTTTTTGATTTTATTTTTTAGATATTTATTTTGTATACCGTTATTATTTTTAACTTCCTCTTATCAAAGAAAAAAAGATGCTTTTAAAATTATATCTAAATCAGGGTTATTTGTCAGAACTGTAGCTGGATTATTTTCATTTGGATTTTTATTTGCTGCACTTAAATATATTGACTTAAGTTTAATGACTACATTATTAAACACAATTCCGTTATTTGTGACATTGTTAGCACCAATTCTTATTAATGAGAGAGTTGGTTTATTTAAAATAATAATGGCTTTGATAGGATTTATAGGGGTTTATTTAATAATTAATCCAAGCTATGAGTTATTAAAATTTAATAATTTTGGAATTATTTATGGAATTCTTTGCCCCTTGTGTGCATCGATAATGCTTATTTCTTTGAGGAAATTGGGAAATACAGACCATCCTACTACTACAGCTTTGTGGTATAATATTATTGGAGCAGTAGTATTTTATTTTATTTGTGTAATTATTAATATTGATTTCAAAATAATAGAAAATTCTTATTTTATTTTGATTTTAATAGGTGTTTTATCAAGTTTACAGCAAATATGCTTGTCATATAGTCATAAATTACTTCCAGCTAGTCTTTTAGCTCCTTTAAGGTATATATCCGTTCCTTTAGGAATATTAGTTGGTGTAATTTACTTTGAAGAAACTATGCAACCATTGTTTTATTTAGGAGCATTTATAATCGGGTTGACTTGTGTTTTAATTGTAGCCAAAAAGGATATTAAAATTTAATCATAATAAATTCCTTTAATTGTTACGTAAATCATGTAGGCTAACTTTTGTATAATTATTCGTAAGTTAATAATGGCACAATTGAGTCAATTACAATTAGATGTATATGCGCATAAAATTTTAGATGATTATGACGCAAAAACCCCATCAGAAATTTTTAAAAACAAAGTATCTATAAGTATTAAAGATGCCTTATGCATTCAGCTTGCAGTAACAAATTTAAGAGAACAAAGAGGTGAAGAAGCTATAGGATATAAAATTGGATGTATATCTAAAGATACGCAGTTTAAAATGGGTTTAACTAAACCAGCTTGGAGAAGACTATAGAAAAATGAATTATACTCTGATGGTGTCACTTTAGAAAGAAGCAACTATTCAAATCCTGCAATGGAAGCTGAGTTTGGAATTGTATTAAATCGTGATTTAACACCTGAGTTAGTAAATTTAGACTATATATTAGATTAAATAGAAACAATTCATCCTATTATTGAAATACATAATCTAGTTTTTAATGGTGATCCACCTTTTGGTGCAGAGCTTCTTGCTAATAATGCTATTCATGCTGGTGTAGTTATGGGTAAACCTACAAAAGCAAATATTAAATCTGAAATAACAGATTTAAAACTTATATTTGATAAAGAGATAATTGAAACATGGTCAGATAAAAAGTGGCCCTATGATGTGTTGTCAGAGGTTGAATGGTTGGTTAAAGAACAGGATAAAATAGGGAATATTTTAAAAAAAGGTAATTTAATTTTGACTGGAGCCTATGGCCTTCCAATTCCTATAAATGATAAAAAATTTATAGAGGTTACATCATCGTTATTTGGAAATGTGTCTGCTTTATTTCAATGAAAGTTGAATATACTTAATACATTTAATGATTTTTCCCATAGCATGATAAAATATAATCCATTTATTAAAAAATTATATAAAAGTATTGACCAATGTTGCTATTTAATTTTATTAATTTTATAAAATAAACATGTTTTATAAAATTTTAATTTTAACATCTTGTTGTAGTTATTTTATCTTACCCATTAAAGTTTTTGGACTTGAACCAACATCTGGAATTGTTTGTTACTCATTAAATAAAGAACAAAAAACAGAATTTTTATTTAAAAGAAATAATGATAATATTTTTGCAAAAGCTTTCAAAAGGATTAATGGAAATTTTATAGAAGTTGGTAATGTTGTTGGTAGAAAAACATCTTCTTTCATTTTATTTGAAGATAATAGTGTTAATAAAAATTTAGATTTTGCTTGGCATCTTGACGAAGTGACCAAAAATCTAAAGCCATATATTCTTAGTAAAAAAAATAATGAATTAATAATTTTGCCTGATGAACAATCCTGCATAAGTAAAAATTTTTGGTATTAGTAATTATAATTTTACTAGAGAGGAGGTTGTCTCCGTATTAAAAAATCCTAACTGATTTATAATTAAGCAATTTTGTTTCAACTTTGTTTTAAGATTTACTTTCAAACAGTTATTTCTCATTATTGAAATTAAATGATTTAATTAATGGAGTATTTTGATGTCAGAAGAAATAAGATGTATCAATCTTGGTTATGTAGTTCCAAAAGATAATTCCGAAGAAGTTGAAAAGATTTTTAAAAAACACGCATCGTGGATGGAAGACTTTTATTCAGAAAATAACGGTGGACAGACGCACCTTTTAAACTCTTATTTCACTAAAGCACCAGAATTTGTTGATCCAACTGATCCTTCAAAAGGTGAAACTGGAAATATAGTTTTTACAATAAATGAGAGGTTTACTTCATTAGAAAGTGTTCAACGTCATATAGAGAATGCTATGAAAAATGATTATTTTGAAGAATTTGGCAATATACTCCAAAATTACGGGAAAGTTATTAGTCCTGGAGGAGTGATTTATCATTCAATAAGGTGAAAAGCTCATGATAATCACGAATTATAAATACAAAATATATATAAGGAGTTAAAAAATGGAAATTTTTTTTGTAGCTAAATTTTCCTGTACATATGAAGAGTGGAAATCTGTATATGACGGAGATTTAGAATTAAGAAAACAATTTATGAAAGATGATATTGTTGGAAAAGTTGATGAAAATACTGCGATGATAAAAGCAACAATAACTGACCCAGAAAAAATGGAAAAGGTTATGTCAGAAAGAATTCCAGAAATAGCGCCCAAACTTGGATTAGAACATGAGATGTATACACTGACTAAAATGAATAATTAAATGTGACTTTTAAATTAGACCAATTTAATTTTCTGGCTTATTCTTTCTTTAAATATTTTTTTCTTAAGTTTTTATCTGAATATTATTTTTTAAAATGAAAATAGACCCTTTTAAAATATCCTTTCCCGAGCAAAGAATTTTGGAAATCAAAGAAAAAGTTGAAATTTTTCCGTGGCATGAAATGCCTAAAGAAGGTGGCTGGTCTTTTGGAACAAATATAGATTACATGAAAAATTTAGCTGATTATTGGGCCAAGAAATATAAATGGGAAACTGAAGAGCTTAGATTAAATCAACTGCCTAATTATAAAACAAAAGTAGATAATATTGATATTCATTTCATCTTTAAAAAATCTTCCTCTCCTAAGGCTATTCCGTTAATTTTAATTCATGGGTGGCCTGGCTCTATTGTTGAATTTCTGGACATCATTGACCCACTTTGTGAACCAGAAAAATATGGGAATAAAGACGAAATTTCTTTTGACATTATTGCTCCCTCTATTCCTGGTTTTGCATTTTCTGGGAAACCAGCTAACCCGATTGGACCCAGAAGAATTGCTGAGATTTTCAATAAACTTATGACGAAAAATCTAGGTTATGAAAGATATGTTGCCCAAGGAGGTGATTGGGGTAGTGCAATTTCTACATGGCTTGGTTTTAATCATTCAAAAAATTGTAAAGGTATTCATATCAACATGCTACCAGCAAGACATATTGATGGGCCCAAAACAGAAGAAGAAAAAAATTGGGATAAGCAATTTAATATAGATTATTTCTCACAAAGTGGATATTTCGCTATACAAAGTACAAAGCCTCAAACACTTAGTTACGCTATGATGGATAGCCCATTAGGTGTTGCTGCATGGATAATAGAAAAATTTTACCATTGGTCTGATCTAAAAGATGGAAGTCTAGATTTGACTTACAAAAAAGATGATTTATTAACAAATATTATGATTTACATTTTAACTAAGACATTCAATACGTCATCTTGGATTTATTATGGCCGAGTTAATGAAGGAGGACGAATACTTTCTAAAGAAGGAAGAAGGGTAGAGGTTCCAACTGGATGTGCTATTTATCCAAAAGAGTTTTTAACATGGCCTCCTAAATCATATGTTGAAAGACTTTTTAATTTAGTTCATTGGACTGAAATGAAGAAAGGTGGTCATTTTGCAGCTCTTGAGCAACCCTCTTCTTTAATAAAAGACATTCAAAACTTTTACAAAAAATTCGCTATATAAAATGAATTAATGACGAGGTTCTCTCCGCCATTTATATGTTTTAATTATTAATTAAATTGAATTTAACAATTATTTTCTAATCTAATCCAAAATTTAAATCACAGCAAAACTTGGTATGAAAATTTCTGGGTTTACAGCGTCCTTTTCCTAGTCAAAATTTGTCAATGAAGGAGAAATACTATTTTGTTATCTATTATTTATACTTTTTCTTTAACCAATCTTTTAGTTGTTTATTTCTATCAAAAACTTTAACCCAATAAGAGTATACCCCTTCAAGAGATAAATCTTTGGACATATCAAAAAATTCAAAAATTCTACGTAAAAATTTATCTAATTCTGTTCCAGATGACAAAAATTTCGGATATGTTCTTTTACAATCCACACACCAAAAGTGCATACAAGCTGAAACCAATGCTAGTGGCTCTTTATTAAATTGTTGGGGTTTTGATTTTTTTAGTTTGTCCAAAGAATGATGAAAATCAGTAGAGAAATTAATTAAATTTTTTTTCAATTTTTTAAAATCATTATTAATTTCTTCAAAGGTCATATCAGACTTTTTTGTATCAATATATTTAATTCCATCAGACAATTCATTAAACTTCTTATATTCTTTTGTGATTGCCTTTTGAGTGTTAACTAGAATTTCGTCATCTTTTTCGTAATCATAAATCTCATGAATACTGCCTGGTTTATTATAATTAAAATTAGAAATCAGTTTTTCGGCACAAAGAATAGAATAAGTAGAACTAACTTCACCAGAAAAATCAAACTTTATGTTAGTATCTTCTTTAATATATTCTGATAGAGTTTTTGCCAAATCATTTTTTTTCATTATAGCTTCCTTGAACTGATTATTATATTTAACTAAACTAAACAAAATTTTCATTTGGTAAAAACCTTGTAATAATCTCACCATTAAAAAAAAACTTGGTGACATTATGGCAACCAAATAATTTTTTATAATGTTATTCTATTTCAAAATAAACTATTTAAAATTGCACAATTATTGCTCCATTATTTTAATTTATATTACTATAAAGTCTGTAATTATTGATAACTAGCAAAGAACGATCATAATCTAATAGTGGTTATTAATGCAAAAAAAGAACTTGTTAAATTAAAAAATTTTCTTAAAGAAAAACGAAAAATATCTATTGAAGACCCTTCAACTAATCCAATTTCTTCATTAGCACATCATATTTCAAAAAAATTGTTAGGTAAGGAAATTGATTTACAAAACATTGAATTAATAATTGATAATTTATCAAAAGAGCAAGTAAAAAGTAGAATTTCCTTTCTTAAAAAAAATGAGACACGTGATTTAAAACAAACTATAACCAATATTACCAAAAAGAATGACTTAAATACATTTAAAGAATATAAAAATTTTTGGACTGCAATGAGAATAGGAACAGTTTTTACTGCTCATCCAACTTTTAATCTCAATGATCAAACATGGAAAAATATTGTTATTGCTACCAGGTTAGAGGACTCAAACCATTTATTCAAAAACTTTCAGCAAAGAAGAACAAAAAAAATTACTTTGCAAGAAGAGCATAAGGCAGCTCAGAACGCTATAAATAATTTTTGGGATGTAAGAAGAAATCTTTGTAGGATAATTTACGAATTTGGAAAAAAAAAATGGCCAAAAGAATATAAAGGTTTCAAAACAAATATTATAAATTGTTCCACATGGGTTGGGTATGATCTTGACGGCAGAACGGATATTGGATGGATAGATTCGTTTTCTTTAAGATTAAAAGAAAAATTATTGATGTTAGAAAAGTTAGATATTGATATCCAAAGGATAAAAAAACTAAATTCGCATGACATTAGCTCAAATTTGATAAGTATATTAAAACAAGTAAGATATTTTACAAAATTTACTAAAGAAATTTTAAATTTAGTTAGTATGAATGACCGAATTGATTTCTCACAATTGGAAGATAAATTAGAAAATTACAAAAAGTCTTACTTTAGTTCAAAAACTTTAACAGATAAAATTTTCAAACTTTCAAATATATGTAAAAACTTTGAAGTTTCTTCAGAGCTACTAATATTAGCCTCTGAAATACAGAATAAAGGTTTTGGAGTTGGAGAGATTCAACTTAGATTTAATGCTTTACAGTTACACAATGCTTTTAGAGGGATTCTTGAAATAAGTACTGACAGCGTATCAGTTAGAACAGATTTAAATAGATTATCAAATATAATAGAAACAGTAAGTTTTCAAAGGGTTTCATTTAAGGATATAGATGTAGAGCCGACAACTGCTAAAAGACAATTGATGTTGGTTAGTTTAATTATTAGATATATTGACAATTCTATTCCTTTGAGACTCCTAATTGCTGAATGTGAACATCCTGCAACAATTTTATCAGCATTATATTTCGCAAAAAAATATGAAATCGATAAATCTTTAGACATAAGCCCATTATTTGAGACCTCAATATCTATAGAACGGGGTGCTAGAATTTTAGAACAGGCTTTAGATTGTAAACCCTTTTACAACTATATAAATAATAGAAAAAGAATAGCTATACAAACTGGTTTCTCTGATGCTGGTAGATTTATGGGACAAATAACCTCTTCACTTGCTGTAGAAAGATTGCAAGTAAAGTTAGCAGAAATTTTTCAGAAAAAATTAAGCAAAAAAATAGAAGTTGTAATGTTTAATACTCATGGTGAGAGTATTGGTAGAGGTGGACATCCAAATGGAATTGAGGAAAGAAACAAATATGTTTTTACCACATTTGCAAGAAATTCATTTATTAAAAAAGGTTTTTCTTTCAAGCATGAAACCACATTTCAAGGTGGGGACGGCTATTTACGATTTGGAAATAAAGATATTGCTAAAAATTCAATTTCTTCTATTTTGAACTCCGAACTAATTCCGAACAATGTTAAAGAGGACATTTTTTATCAGGATACGGATTATAGCCTAGATTTTTTTATAACTTTAAAGAAATGGCATCAAGATTTATATAATAATTGGGATTATTGGCAGTTTTTAGACTTATTCTCAAGCAACTTAGTGGTTCCTTCTGGATCAAGAACAAATAAAAGAACATCTGACTACTCAAATGAAAGAAAAGACCCGTCCCAAATAAGAGCAATATCACATAATGCAATTCTTCAACAATATGGATATTTAGCTCATATAGCTGGTGGCTTAGGAACTGCAGCAAGTGTCGACGCTGAAAAGTTTGAAGATTTGAGACAAAAATCAAGCAGGTTCAAACAATTAATAGAAGTTGGTTTGACTGCAAAAAAATTAAGTTCATTGAACACTCCTCTCGCTTACGCTCGACTATTAGATCAATCATATTGGGTAGCAAGATCTTACACTAATTCAGAAAAAAATATGTATTGGGCCTTTAGAAAACTCTCTAAGGTATTAAAAAATGATAAAAGAGCTGAGAGTGTAGTTCGTCTCATTACAATGCTAAGAGACGATGCTCTAGATTTTAATTTAATTGCACCTGATGATTTGAATTTACATCCAGAAAGTAATGAGAGGATTACTTTAGATTTGCTGCAATCTATAAGACTAGCACTTATGACCCATGTTCTTCTCTTAACGTCTCAACTTCCAACATTTTCGGCTAGGGACAATTTAACCCCAGAAAATATGTTATTGTCAGCTCTAAAAATGGATATTGAAAAAGTTGTATCTCAAATTAAATTAGCGTTTCCAAGAGTAAAAACAAATGGAGGTTTGGATACTTCAGTTGACACTAAAGATAATTATAAAAATATAAGGGATGATTTTGTAGATCCCCTATATATATGTAATGGTCTTATATTGGAGATAGGTGTTTTAATTTCCCATGCTTTTAATGCACATGGTTGACGAAGATTAATAAAAAATTTTCAATTTGCACCAAACAATATACTAATAATTATTCATTTTTTTAAAAAAAATTAGCTATTATTTAACCTCAGTTGTGACGAAGGTTATCACACCTGAATTCATTTTTTCTAGAATGAAACCAAAACCTTTTATTCTCTAACTTTACAATATCTCCAGTAGCAAACCATTCTTCATAAACACAAATATCACCTTTTACATGCAATTCATCCTGAATTATTTTTGTTTCAGAAAAAACTTTATTTCCCATTAAAGTCAAAGTTTTTTTTCCTATTTTTAAATCTTCAACCTTAGCGTCTGATGGTTTAATTGTTTCGTTAATGGCAATAGGACCAATTTCTGTCATTCCCCAATTAACTATAAATGTACATCCTTTTTCTACAAATTTATTTATCAAAAATGCTGGAACACCCTCACTACCGCAAGTAATTATCTTTCCTTCTAAATTTAAATCTTTCCAACTCTTAGTCTTAATAATTGCTTTTGCCATTCTAGGTGTTAAATGGTTGTGAGTGAAATTTTTAATATTTTTAATCCACACAAACGGGTTAAATGACTCAATAAAAACAGTAGCCTTAACCTCTAAAGCTGGCAAGGTTTGTGCTAATAATCCTGCTGCATGACCTAAACTACATACTGTATAAACTTTACTATTTTGAGTAATCATTTGAACTTCTCTAGCTATTTTATTAGCAATTTTAATTTTTCCATTTGGCTGGGCAATGCTTTTTTTCTTTCCCGTAGTGCCACTTGTAGAAATAACTATTTCTTTATTACTATTTTTTATTAGATTTATATTTAATTTTTTTAAGTATTCATGAAACATAAAATTATTCATCTATTTATATCAACAAAACAATATAAGTAAAAATAAAATGGAGATTAATTATTTTAATCTCTATCAATAATTAATCTTAAACTGATTTATAGATTGAAAAAATTCAATTTAAAAAATCGTGTTAAATTAAATGAATAAAATAACAAATAGGATTACTTTGGAGTATAAATAAATTTTATGAAATTATTTCATCTGTATGATTATCAACTATAACTGGATTTTTATAAAATTTTATATCAGGTGATGAATATCTATCAGTAATCCACTTTATTCTATCTTCATCAAACCAACTCTTTGCATTCTCCATATTATCAAAACAATAAATTCCACCTGCTAAATTCTTTGAAGTGTCACAGATATAGTTTTTTCTAATTAAACCTGGAGTATCTTTATAAATTGGAGATGTTTCTAAAAACTTTTCCTTTAAAATTAGTTCAGTTAATTCAGAATCTATTTTAAAGGTAACAATCGCAATAATCATTATAAAAATCCTTAATTACTAAATGGAATTTATAGCATAATCAAATTCGTTTAGATTAGTAAAGTATTTACTATTTTTTGACTTATATGCTTTCTTTATAAAAACTTATCATATAAGGTTCTTTTAGTAAAAATAGATGATTAAAATGGGATAACGAGGAGGAGGGTAGGATTTGAACCTAAGATCTTTAAGTTATGAGCCTAACGATCTTTTAATTTATTTAATTTTTGGTGTTGGTTTGCTATGAAAGTTGCTATGAAACCCAAATAAAAAATTTATAGCTGTTGCTTTATTGATGATGACCTTTAATAAGGTTTATGTTGCCTGACGGCCTCACTGATATTAAACTTTATAGTATAAGTTGAATTTAATATTAATGATTAAAAGGAAATTGATTTGAAAAAACCTTTAGTTAAGAGCTTTTCTGTGATCACTGTAAATGTTCCCTTAAAAAGACCTATTGTTGCCTCTCTCTCCGCCATAATATTTATATAATATATTGATATTATTATATTTTTAAATTTAATATATTTTTTACCCACAATCCTACCCACAATAAAGTATAATCTTAAACTCAAATGTTGTTGGGGGTTACTGCACCCTTTTCCTAATCAACATTAATCAATGGTCAGGGGGTGGTCTGCCCATTGACCGTAGTCCATGGAACGCTGACCAGGGTTCATTGATGGGTTGTTATTTGTTAGTTTTATTTAAATTTTATACTTTTGTTTAAATAACTTTTTATATTTTAAGTAAAAATAAAAATTTTCAGAAAAAGAAGATTTTTATCTGAATGGCATATGCGTTGTTTATCTTAAGGAGGAGTCAATGTGTCAATGCATATACCATTCAACATACAAGATAATAATTTGTCTATATTAAATTTTTATTTCAAAAATGTTAAATTTTTATAAACACTTAAATTCAGTCAATATAAGGCTAGAGTATAATTAGAAATTTTAAGTCTTTTGATTGGCAAGTCATCTTTAATGGATATTATTAAATAAAATTAATCCATGAATTACGACCCATAAAATTAATGTTAACATTACAGCAGCTGATCCATAATCTTTAGCTCTTTTAGATAAACCATGATAATCATATGATATTCTGTCAATTGCAGCTTCTATACTAGAATTTAATAATTCTATGATCAAGACAAGGGAAGTTGTGAAAATCATTAGCACGATTTCAATAGTACTAACTTCGGCAATCAATATTATAGATAATGAAATTATTGATAAAAACATTTCTTGTCTAAAAGCACTTTCTTCTCTCAAAGCAAAATTTAAACCTGACAACGAGTTTTTAGCCGCATGATATGCTCTTGTAATCCCAGTATTACCCTTATGAGGATTGTCTTCAATATTATACGTAGTGTCTTTTTTTCTTATGCTTACCAGATAAGACTCAAAGGTTTTACTTGTTGATACCCATGAAAATGTTTTAGCGTATTCTCTTGGCACTTTTCTTGGTATTAGCAAAGCCTTCTTACATGCTTTTTTTAGGTTAGAATCAAGAATACCTGCATTTGAGTTACCAATAACATCTAAAGGACCACTTATAGGGAAAGCCGCAACAGGCAACCCACATGCCATAGCCTCTAATAATACCAAGCCAAATGTGTCAGTTTTGCTTGGAAAAACAAATATATCCGCCTTGTTATAGTAGTATTCCAATTCTTCTTTACTCTTAGCGCCGTGGAAATTAACCTTAGGGTATTTTTTTTTTAATTCTCTTAATGCAGGGCCGTCTCCTACAACCCATTTTTCATATGGCAGATCTATTTTTAAAAACTCTTCTAAATTTTTTTCTACAGATACTCTTCCTACATTTAACATAATAGGTTTTTGATTTTTTTTTCTGCCTCTTTTGGGCTTAAAAATCTCTAAATCTACACCTCTTGACCATATTTTAGGGTTGCTAATTTTGTGTTTTATTAAATCTTTTTTGACTTCTTCTGTAGGAACCATTATAAGTTCAGAGCTATTATGAAACCATCTTAAGAATGAATAAGTAATTTTAAGTGGAAGTTTTGTCCTTGCATGAACATATTCTGGAAATCTCGTATGATAGGCTGATGTAAAAGCTAAACCATTTCTATTAGCATATCCACGCGCGGAAAGACCTAAAGGACCTTCAGTAGCAATATGTAAACAATCTGGATTAAATTCTCTGATCATAGATGAAACTCTAGCACCAGGGAAAAGAGATAATTTTATTTCAGGATAAGTTGGACATGGTATTGTTAAAAAACCCTCTGGTGTAATTAACTTTACCTCATGACCAAATTTCTTTAATTGCTTAGATGTCTCATCTAAAGTTCTTACTACCCCATTGACTTGAGGATACCAAGCGTCTGTTACAATTAAAATTTTCATGCTATTTTTTTAACTTTAGTTAGATCGTTTTGATATAAATGATCATGACTCAATTCAGCCCAATTAATAATTTCCAGTTCTCCATTTTGGTGTTCAACTAAAGCTGTAATAGATTCAACCCAATCACCATCATTTGCGTAAATTTTATTATTGATTGTTTTCAATTCAGGTTTATGTATATGACCACATACCACACCATCACATCCTCTTCTAGACGCCTCTTTTACCATAAGAGTTTCAAATGCATTTATAAAAGAAACTGCTTTTTTAACTTTTAATTTTAAATACTTGGATAGTGACCAATACGGTAATTTAAAAAAACGTCTTATTTTGTTAAACCACCTATTTAGCCATAATAGAAAAGTATATGCTGAGTCTCCTAAATATGCTAGCCATCTAGCATGTTGCATTACTTCGTCAAAAAGATCACCATGAACTATCCATAATTTTTCTTTCTTTGCAGTTATATGAAAAGCCTCATTTTTTATCTTAATATCACCAAATGCAATACCTAGAAAAGTTCTTGCCCCTTCATCGTGATTGCCTGGAATAAATGTAATTTTTGTGCCTTTTCTAGCTTTTCTTAAAATTTTTTGGATAACATCATTATGTGATTGAGGCCAATACCACTTTTTCATTAAACGCCACCCATCTATAATATCACCAACTAAATATAGATATTTACTTTCATTATATTTTAAAAATTCAAGAAGATGTTCAGCTTGTGCACCAGTTGAACCTAAATGAATGTCAGAGATCCAAATAGCTCTATAATTTTTATTTTGATACTTACCCATATCTAAATAGAATTTTTTAGAATTAATTTAAAATCCTTATACATAGGTTTTATTACAGATTTATTTCTAAAAAATTAAATAAATAAAATTAAGCTTATAATAATTTTCATACATATAAATATACTTTTATTGATTACAAAAATATTAAATTTTTATAAACACTTAAATTCAGTCAATATAAGGCTAGAGTGTAATTAGAAATTTTAAGTCTTTTTAAAATATTTTTCTTTAAATTTTAAAGCAACTGAAACTAGTAATATTAGTATTGGTACTTCGACAAGTGGACCAACGACAGTTGCGAAAGCCTCTTTTGATGCAAGTCCAAAAGTAGCTATTGAAACTGCAATAGCTAATTCAAAATTATTTGAAGCAGCTGTGAATGATAAAGAAGTAGCTTTTGGATAATCTATACTCGTAAATTTACTCATACCAAAACTAATAAAAAACATAATTAGAAAATATATAATAAGAGGAATTGCTATTAAGATAACATCATAAGGAAGCTTAAAAATTTCATTTCCTTTTAGAGTAAACATAATAATTATTGTAAACAAAAGCGCAAATAGTGTAATGGGACTTATTCTAGGTATAAATTTTTTTTCATACCATTCCTCTCCAAATTTCTTGACTAATAATGATCTTGTAACAAAACCAGCTAAAAATGGAATACCTAGATAAATTAGAACCATTTTGGCTACGTATAATATTGAAATATCAAAAATCTGTCCACTAAACCCAAAAAATTCAGGCAAAAATTTTAAAAAAAACCATGCATAAGGTGCGAAGAAAATAATTTGAAAGATTGAATTAAAGGCAACTAACCCTGCTACATATTCTGAACTCCCCCTAGCCAAATCATTCCAAACAAGAACCATCGCTATGCATCTTGCTAAACCAATTAATATAACACCAGTCATGTATTCAGGCTTATCAGAAAGAAAAGTAACAGCTAAAAAAAACATTAATACAGGGCCAATTATCCAATTTTGGAATAAAGACAGAGCTAAAACTTTCTTATCTTTAAATACTTCAATTATTTTTTCATATTTCACTTTTGCCAAAGGTGGGTACATCATTAAGATAAGACCTATTGCAATAGGAATATTCGTATTACTATAGGTTATTGAATCAAGAAATTTAGGCATATTACTAAAAATATTACCTATAGCTAAGCCTATAATCATTGCAAGAAATATCCAAAAAGTAAGATATCTATCTAAAAATGAAAGATTTAATTTTTTGTGTTTAAGATTCATGTTTTTTAAGCAACTTCCTGACCATTTACCCATACTTTTCTAATGATTGGCAAATCATCTTTAATGCTTAATCTTACCAAATCTGCTTTTAAACCTTCTTTGATTAGACCTCTGTCATTCAAGCCAGTTGCTTTACAAGGGTTTGTAGTTACAGCAGAGATACTTTTAGGTAAATTATTTGACCTTATACCCCACATTATAGCTGCCATTAATAATGATGATGGAACATAATCAGAACTTAAAATATCAAGAAGGTCTTTATCAATTAGTGATTGAGCTGAAACATTACCCGAATGAGACCCTCCTCTTACTAAATTTGGAGCTCCCATTATTATTTTCATATTACTACTATGACACTTTGTTGCTGCTTCAAGAGTTGTTGGAAATTCAGCTAAATTTATACCTTGTGAACAACTCTCTTCTACATCGGAAATTGTAGTATCATCATGACTAGCTAATACTGCATTAATTTTTTTACTAAATTTTATTGTTTCACTTTTATGTTTTTTACCAAACATTTTTTGTAAATCTTTTAAATGCAAAAAGTGTTGTTCAATCTGTGGTTCTGAAAGACCAAATTTTCCTGATAAATAAAGTTTGAACTGTGAAATATCACGAAACTGTCTTTGGCCAGGTGTGTGATCCATTAGGCTTACTATTTTTACCTTATCTTGAGTATTAAACTCTTCTAATTCTTGAATTAAATTTTCTGAACATATTTCAGCTCTTAGATGGATAAAATGGTCAATCTTAAACGATTTTTCTTTTGATAATTTATTAATAGAAGTAGCTGTTTCTCTTGCATATTTGTCATATCTATGTACACCATCTTTGTTTATAGATCCTACTCTTAAAGCATCGAACACTGTTGTAATTCCCACAGATGCTAATTCACCATCATGAGCTATAAGAGCATTATTTATAGGCCAATTAACTCCAGGTCTAGGTTTCATATGTCTTTCTAAGTTGTCTGTGTGTAATTCTACTAAACCTGGGATTAAATAATCTTCATTGCAATCAATAGATCTGGGTATAGAGCTTTTTCCTTTGTTGATACTTTTAATTAGCCCATCTTTTAATTGGACATTTCCCAAAAAGACTTCGTCATGAGTTACAATATTAATATTATTTAAGATTACGTCAGACAAAATAAACACCTCTAATCTACAAATACAAATCTAATATTACAGTTTTTTTAAATGTAAAAAAAAATTTAATTAAATTGAAATAAAACTACTATAAATAAAGCTTATGGAAAAAAATTATAAAAGATATGCAATATATTACGCACCTATAGAAAATCCGGAGCTTGATCTGTTCGGAAAATGTTGGCTTGGTTGGGATCCTTACAAAGGTGAAGAAACAACAAAGTCAGATCTTTCAAAATTACCTAGTTTCAAAAAATTTTCTAGCTTAGTTCTTGCACCAAAACAATATGGATTTCATGGTACTATAAAAGCTCCATTTAGATTAAAAAATAAATATACGTATAATGATCTTGAAAATAAAGTTTGTGAAATATCAAAACAAATACAAAGTTTTCATTTAGATAAATTAGTTATTAAAAAATTAGGTAATTTCATAGCATTAACTCCATCTAAAAACCTCAAAGTAAATGACGTATCTAATAAATTTGTAGAAGGATTAGATTTTTTAAGAGATGATCTTTCTGAAGATGAAATTAAAAAAAGACATCCTCATAAATTGTCTTTTAACCAAAAAAAAATGCTCTTCAAATGGGGTTATCCTTATGTATTTAATGAATTCAAATTTCATTTAACTCTTACAGGTAAACTTAGAATTGAAGAAATAGACAACGTTTATAAATATCTTCAAACAATTTTAAAGAGTGTAAATTTAAGAAAAATACACTTTAAAAGTATTTGTATTTTTGGACAAAAGACTGATGAAAAATTTTATTTTATTAAAAAAATTAATTTTACCCATTCAAAGCATTAATTAAATTATCAACTCCCGATTCTAAATCAGAGTCATTTTCGACATAAATTGTATCAGAAGGCAAATTTTCTATTTTTCTATTAAGTCTTTTATTGATTTCATCTTTGTTTTCTCTGTTTCTTATAAGAAGTCGATTTTCAATATTTTTTTTTGATGCAACAATACAAATAATTTTTGCGTTAGGATATTTTTTTTTTATTTCCTTCAAAGCATGTCTTGAACCATTAAAAATTACATTTGTACCTTTTTTTAAGAATTCATCTATTTTTTTTGGGATACCGTAAGATAAGGAATGAGCATCCCAAGTTATCGTAAAAAAGCTATCTTTAACCTTTTTTTGGAAATCTTTATCGGATATTGATACGTGGTCTTCATTATTGTCATCGGGAGTTCTTGTAATATACCTTTTGACAAAATAAAAATTTTTAAATTTATCTCTTATTTCGTTTAATAAAGTATCTTTACCAACACCAGAAGCACCTACAATCACAAATAAATTACCATTAAGTTTGTTCATCTGATTACAAAATCTCTATAAATTTTCTAAATTAACTTCCCTGGTAGCAACTTTGTTTCTAGCTATTTCATCATGGAATATTCCAATTATTGCTGAGCCATTTAGTTTAGCTTTTTCTATCAAATGTAATACAATATTTTTATTATTGTGGTCCAAACTTGCAGTTGGTTCATCTAAAAGTAGGTATGGGTAATTATGAATAAAACCTCTTGCAATATTTACTCTTTGTTGTTCACCTCCAGAGAAAGTTAAAGGAGATAAGTTCCATAAATTTTTAGGAATTTTTAGGATTTCTAAAATTTCTTGTCCTTTTTTTAATGCTATTTTCTTTTCACATCCAATATCAAGTAAAGGTTCTATAACAACTTCTATTGTTGGCACTCTAGGAACAACTCTTAAGAATTGACTAACATAGCCTAGCTTATTTTTTCTTAATTTCAAAATATCTCTTGGACTTGATTTTCTGACGTTTACATCTGCGATAAGAACATCACCTTTGCTTATAACATAACTTCCATATATCAATTTTAGTAAAGTAGATTTACCTGTTCCAGAGTTTCCTGTAAGAGCAACAACTTCCCCTTTATCCACTTTGAAGTTTATATTTTTAAAAACATTAATGTTTGTATTATTTTGATTATAAAGTTCGAAAGATTTATTTAAATTTTTTATTTGTATCATGCTACACCTGAAGTACTGAACTTACTAATAATTGTGAATATTTATGTTGTGGATCATCTAAAACCTGATCGCACAAACCAGCTTCTATTACATTTCCATTTTGCATTACAATGATACGATCAGCTAATAGTCTTACAACTCCAAGATCATGTGTAACTATTATTGCTGCAATGCCAAGTTCTCTTACAAGGTTTCTCAATAAATCTAAAATTTTTGCTTGAACAGATACGTCCAAACCCCCAGTAGGTTCGTCCATAAAAATAAGTCTTGGTTTAGTTACTAGGTTTCTTGCAATTTGAAGCCTTTGTTGCATTCCTCCAGAAAAAGTACTTGGCTTATCGTCAATTCTACTAACATCAATTTCAACTTTTTCTAACCAACTTGAAGCAATCTCGCGAATTTCTCCATAATTTCTATGACCTATTGCCATTAATCTTTCCCCAATATTTCCTCCTGCACTTATATTCATTCTGAGACCATCACGAGGATTTTGATGCACAAATGCTAGATCAGATCTTTGAATTAAACGAAGTTTTGGTTCATCGATTTTAGTGAAATTGAGGATTGTTTTTGATTTATCGTTTAAAAGAATATCTCCTTCATCAACTTTTAAATTTCCATATATACAATTTAATAATGTAGATTTTCCAGAGCCAGATTCGCCAACAATTCCAAGGACCTCACCAGAATTAATATCTAAAGATACATTTTTACACCCTACATTTTGGCCATAGTATTTAGAAATATTTGAAGCTTTAAATAAGAAATCTTGCATCATTATTGATCTTCTTCTTTTGAATTTAATTGTGTTTGTTCTTTGCAATAATCCGTGTCTGAACATATATATGATCTTTTACCATCATCAGAGACTATAATTTCATCTAAATAACTATCACTGGATCCACATATTGAGCATTTGAAATTGGCTTTCATAGCTTCAAAAGGATAGTCTTCAAAATCAAGACTTTTAACATTTGTGTAAGGTGGGATAGCATAAATCCTTTGTTCTCTTCCTGCACCAAAAAGTTGAATAGCTGGATTATTATTCATTTTGGGATTATCAAATTTTGGAATAGGAGAAGGATCTGTAACATAATTACCGTTTGTTTTTACTGGATATGCATATGCTGTCTCAATATGACCGTGTTTTGCAATATCTTCATAAAGTTTCACAAACATTAATCCGTATTCAGAAAGAGCATGCATTTTTCTTGTTTCTGTCTCTCTAGGTTCTAAAAATCTGAGAGGTTCTGGAATTGGAACCTGATATACTAATATTTGTTGTTCTTTTAATTTTGTCTCTGGAATTCTATGTCTAGTCTGTATTAGAGATGCATCGGAGGTTTTTTCAGTTACAGCTACATTTGCAGTTTTTTGAAAAAATTTTCGAATTGATACAGCATTTGTAGTGTCATCTGCACCTTGATCTATCACTTTTAAGACATCTTTAGGTATTAAACATGCAGATGTTACCTGAATCCCACCAGTCCCCCAACCATATGGCATTGGCATTTCTCTTGAGGAAAAAGGAACTTGATATCCAGGAATGCATAAAGCTTTTAATAGCGCTCTCCTAATCATTCTTTTTGTATTTTCATCTAAATAAGCAAAATTATAAATTTGAATATCTATATTTTTATCTTTACTCATATCATTCATTTTATAACCTTTTTACATTTCGTTTAGCATCAGCCCTAATTTTTCTAATAAGTTCAAGTTCAGATTGGAAGTCAACATAATGTGGCAATTTTATATGCTCTAGAAACCCAGTTGCTTGAATATTGTCACAATGTGAAATTACAAACTCCTCATCTTGTGCTGGTGCACCAGAATAGTCTTCACCTAGTTCCTTCCATCTTAATGCTCTATCAATTAAGGCCATAGCTAGAGCTTTTCTTTCCGTTTGTCCAAATACAAGACCATAGCCTCTTGTAAATTGTGGAGGTTCAATTTTTGATCCTTGAAATTGATTGACTGTTTCACATTCAGTTAAGATAATTTCTGCAACATTAATATCAAAACCTAATTCAGGTATATTAAGTTCAATTTCAACTATACCTATTCTAAGCTCTCCTACAAATGCATGATTTCTTGCATATCCTCTCTGAGTAGAATATGCAAGACCTAGCAAAAAACCTTCATCACCTCTTGATAATGCTTGTAATCTAGCTGCACGTGATGTTGGAAAGCTAATAGGCTCTCGAGTAATATCAATAGGATCAAGATTATTGTCTTTTTCTTTTTGCATTAAATCTTCTTGATTTAAAAAGCTCAAAACATGAGGTACTTTTTTATTTTCAAATTGTTGTGTTGGGCTTAAGGGAGTTTCATTTTCAGCTAGTAATTTAAAATCTAAAAGTCTATGGGTATAATCAAAAGTAGGACCTAGTTTTTGACCACCTGGTATGTCTTTAAATGTTGCTGAGATGCGTCTAAGACATAGCATATTAGCTGTATCAATAGGTTTGCTATAACTAAATCTTTTAAGAGTAGTTCTGTAGGCTCTCAACAAAAAAATCGCTTCAATCAAATCACCTCTGGATTGTTTTATAGCTAATGCTGCCAAATCTTTATCGTAAAGAGATCCTTCAGACATTACTCTATCTACTCCAAGTGTAAGCTGTTCTGTAATTTGGTTTAGAGAAACATTTGGAACAGAAGGATCGCCTCTTCTTATCTCTGACATCCAAGAGTGTGCATTATCAATTGCTTTCTCTCCACCTTTAACTGCTACATACATTTAATACTCCGAATTTGTGACGCTAATTTTTGTTGAACGAGGAATAGATAAAATGTCTAAATCATTTGTAAAATAGAAATCTAAACCTAGAGGATAAAGATGACTATTATTAATAAATAGTTCTGGATTAGGTAATTCAATTTGCAGTTTATCTTTTATACCCGGCCCATTAATATTACATTTTATTTTCTTATAATTTGACTCTTCTATTATTAAAGTTGCAGATCGTTCTGGATACTCAGGCACTCCAGTTTTGAATTCATCCAAAGGTAGTAAAGATTCCCAATCTCCAACTGCAAAATCAGCATTTTGTTTGTCAGAAACAATAGCTCCAGTATTAAAAATCAACCAATCTTTAACTTCTTCTGTACTAAAATCTTTAGAGAGGTAAACATTACTTTCATTATCACATAATGTAATCAATATTGTAGCGGCAGCATTTGACAAAATATTTGGTTTTTTAAGTTTAGTGATTTGAAAGTGTCTACCTGGATAAGAGGTAGCATTAACTAAAGATCTAAAAGAAATAGAACTATTTATAGATTCTTCTGAAAAATGATAATTATTTTCCATCAATCACTCTCTCCTCTTACAAGAGTAAAAAAATCAACCTTAGTAGCTTCAGCTTTTGAAAGAATTTTATCTCTTTTATCTTTTTTAATTTTCTCTAAAGGAATTATAATATTTTCATTAACTTCCTTGGACATTTTAGTCTGTAAAAGGGCATCACATACAGCGCTTATTTCAGCTTTTCTTTTACTTCTTCCTTGAACATAACTATGACCAATTGTACCACAATCTAATTTTACAGAGCATCTAGTTATTGTGACCTCGCCAATATTAAATTTGTCACCAGTAACACCCATTTTACCTTGGGCCATTATACTACCAATCTCAGGCTGTCTTAGCCATTCATAAGAAATTTTTATTTTTTTTTGATCCCAAAGATTTAGCAAATCATTCTGATCAGACGTTGCTAACAAACTCATCCAAGATTTTCTTTTTTCAATCATTATAAATATATCTTTACTATACAACTATACAACTTATAATTAAATATAGTTATGTTATGTTTATTGCACAACATTATTTTTGTTAAAGTTTTATTACATAAATTTTATGTCTATTTATTATCAGATATATGAATCTTTAAAAAAAGATCTTAGTAATAACTTATATAAACCAGGGGAGAAGTTACCTTCTGAAAAGGTTCTCTCAAAAAGATTTGGAGTGAATCGACATACAATAAGAAGATCTTTGCAACTTTTAAAAAATGAAGGAATTTTATTTTCTAAAAGAGGGTCTGGTATAATTGTCCATGATAATAGATTTAAATATAAGATTGGAAAAAGAGTAAGATTTTCTCAAAATATTTTAAACGAAAACTATATTCCTGAAACAACTATACTTAGGTCAGAAATTAGAAAAGCTTCAAAAATAGAGGCAAAAAATTTAGAAATAAATTCAAAACATGAAATTCTTTTAATCGAAACAATAGGAAAGATTAACAACGTTCCATCAATTAAAACTAAGAGAATAATTTCAAATAAAAGATTTCCTGATTTTTTTGATATATTTCAAAAACAATTATCAATTACAAAAACACTTAAAATATTAGGCGTAAATGATTTTTTTAGAAAAAATACTCTTGTGACTGCAGAACAGGCTGACAGTATTCAAGCTAATTTGCTTCATTGTAAGATAAATAGCCCTCTCCTTAAAACAACATACATTAACCAAGATCTAAATCTCATTCCAATAGAGTATAGTCAAACATGGTTTGTAGGGGAGCGAATTCAATTAGCATTAGAAAATTAAATATTTTAATATTTGTAATAAAAATTTCATAAAAACAAGCTAATTAAAACTAATGAACCATTTTAAATCAGTTAATACCTCAGGGTACATTTTACACGGAGCAAAAATTTTACATAACTGTCAAATGCAGGCAGGGACTTTGACCATTGAAGATGACTTTATCTCATCAATTGAAGCTAACAAAAAATTAGAAAATTTGAAAAAAAGTTATCCAGTTGTAGATTTGACAGGTTTTTGGGTATTACCTGGAATAATAGATTTGCATGGAGATGGCTTTGAAAGACAATTGTTTCCTAGACCAGGTGTAAGTTTTGATATAAGTGAATCGCTAAAAATTGTTGATAAAGAGCTATCTATAAATGGAATTACAATGGCTTACTTAGCATGCAGTTTTAGTTGGGAAGGAAAAGTGAGAAGCCCAGAGTATGCTAAAACATTTCTAGAAAATTTAAATAAATACAAACAATCTATGATTACGAATATTGATATTCAGATAAGATATGAGACACACCTAGTAGAAAAAGTTCAAGAGCTTATTAATTTAATAAAAAAATATAATCTTAACTATGTTGTGTTCAATAATCATATTCCAGATGCTCTAGATAAAATTAAAAATAAACCATTCGCATTTTCTGTATGGGCTAATAAAATGTCTCTTAAGAATAGTGAACTTGAAAATATAGTTCGTTATCGAGTATCAAAAGAAAAGCAAGTAAGTCATAGTTTGAAAATATTAAGCGATTTTCTAATTTCAAAAAATATTAATTTTGGTTCACATGATGATGAAAACATTAAAGATAGGAAATGGTTTAGAAGTTTTGGTGCAAAAATTTGTGAATTTCCAACAACGATTTTAGCTGCTAAAGAAGCATTCTCAAACAACGAATGTGTAATAATGGGTGCACCTAACCTAGTTAGAGGTGGATCGCATAATGGGAATGTATCTACCCTAGAACTATTAAGATTAGGATACTGTAATATCCTTGTATCAGATTATTATTACCCCTCACTATTACAGTCAATTTGGTATTTATTGGATCATAACATTTGTTCTATTGAAAATGCATGGGCATTAATATCAGAAAATCCTGCTAAGGCATTAAATATCGATAAAAGAGGAACTATCAAAGTTAATAACTATGCAGATTTGGTTGTAATTAACCCGAAAACAAGAGAGATAGAAGCGACTATTTGCAACGGAGAGATTGCCAACGTTTCTAAAAACGCTGCTGACAGGTTTATTAAATCATCTAATTCAGTATCTTAATCTATTTATATTTTTCTATAAAATCTTCAATACTTAGATTTCTAAAATCATCTAAGGCAGATCCTAATACTTTATGAGACCAGTTCCACCATTGAATGCCAGATAACTGTATTGCAACTTTTTCTGAAAACCTTCGTCTTATTGTCTTAGCAGGATTTCCTGCTACGATAGTATAATCTTCTACATTTTTTGTTACTACTGAACCTGCACCTACAATAGCACCATCTCCTATTACGATTTCTGGTTTGATTATGGCACCGTGACCTATCCAAGTGTCATGACCAATAATAGTTTTTCTTGAAAATCTTTTTTTAAAGAATTGTTCATCTATTTTTTTTTCATCCCAATAATCATTAGATCTATATAAAAAATGATGAAGGCTTGCTTTTTCCATTGGATGATCTGTAGGGCCTATTCTGACAAAGCTTGCAATGTTTGAAAATTTTTTTATTTCAGTATTAGCAATATCGCAGTACCTAGTGCAATATGAATAATCACCAAAATTTGAATTTAAAATAATTGAACCACAACCAACTTCAGTATATTTACCAAATTTTGAACCATTTATCTCACAATCTGCATGGATAATTGCTTTTTTTTCTGATAATTTAACCATCACTAATCTAAGTCTAATTCATTGAACCAATATGGATTTGTCCACGCATATTTGCCAAATTGGTTAGAAATTGTAATTCTGAAAAAAGGTGAATCAAAATTTTCAAGATCAAGTTCTGCGTTCGTTAGATTATAACCATGCGAAGATATATTAGTGTGACCAGCACCTGAAACCATAATATTATTAGAAGAAGAAAATTTAAGTTTTAACAAACGATTTTCAAGCTTTACTTCATAAATAACTACTCCAGTTGATGAATAGTAATCACCTTTGATTAAAGATTTTAAAATTTTTTTTTCATTTAACTCTTTAGTTTTAACAAAAACCCAACCTCCATAAGCATCTTCTTCTAAAGAGTGTGAGTCGTCAGTTGAGGTAAGCAAAGTTTTAACGTTTTCATTCAATAAAAAATCAGCAATATAGATTCCACTGCCTCTATTACATTTTACTGTTGATGCATGATTATATATCTCCACACTATGACAATCTTTTAACATAATCGCTTCATCAAAAGTTAAACTGTACCATTCAGGGTGAGCTATTGAAATAAAGGCACCATCTCCTTTAGCTCTTTTAATTAAATCTTGAATATTTTCTTCATCGTTGGAAGGTTTAAAATCTTTGCTCAAACCATTTGCAACAAGATGCCACAAATTTTCTTTGTCATATTTTTTTCCTCTTGTGTGAAGCTCTGCACTATTAATTGCTATAAAATCATGAGTGTTGTATTTAGATGCATCTGTAACAGTTTCAGCACAAAATCGATTGTCAATCCATAGATGATCTGAAATACAAGTAAAGTCGTAACCTCTTTTTTTATAGGCGTCTATAACTTCACTAACACTAAATTTACCATCTGAATTCGAGCTGTGCCCATGCAAGTTCCCTTTATAAAAAGAACCACTTTTGCTAAATGGACGTAACATCATATTTAAAAAAACTCACTATCTCAAGATCATAGAAATTTTACCAAAATTTCCACCAAGGTTTTTTTTCATTATCAATTGAACCATCTTTAGTAAGTGCTTTAGTCGTATCAGACATCTTCACGCCTTTTATTGCCCCTGTTCCTTGCTGGCCGAATTTAATAGATGCTGCATCTTGAGCTTTTTTATAAGCTGAAGTTAATAATTTTTTTGCTTCATCTATTTTTTTTTCTGAACATAATTCAAGACCATTCATCATCATTTTCTCAACTTCAGAGGCAGTATTTTTATCAATTCTTGGGAGTTCAAGCCTTATTCTTGCCCTTAATACTAAAACATCTGTTTCATCACATTTTTCAGTTAATTTTTTAAATATTTCCTCGGTATTAACAAGTTTTCCAGCTTCTTGCTTTTCTGCTTCATTGCTTAATTCTTTAAGTTCTTTATTTTCTGCATAAGCAAGATTTGATATTAAGAAAAACGAAATAGTTAATAATATTTTATACATAATTACTCCTTTATTTTTTTTCTTCTATTCCAATTAAAAACCTTCTTAACCGTGATGATAGAGTATCAATTAACATTACTGCTATAAGAACAAGTAATGCCATATACCCAACATTTTCAAAGTCATTACCCGTCATAAGAGCACCAAGGAAATGTAATCCTATACCCCCAGCGCCCATGGCGCCAATTATTACAGCTGCACGAGTATTTGATTCCAAATAATAAAGACTTTGTGAGATAAAAATTGGTAAGATCTGCGGTATAATACCAAATCTATGTTGTAAAGTTTTGTTAGCACCTGTTGATTGAATGCCTTCTTTTTCCTTTTTGTCAGTATTCTCTATAGCCTCAGACATTAACTTTCCTAAGGTTCCAGTGTCAGTAAATGCGATTGCAAATATTCCCGTAAACAATCCAGGACCAAAAGCTCTTAGAAAAATTAGACTCCAAATCAACATATCTATTCCTCTAAGAAGATCGAATATTCTTCTTAAAAAAAACCTTAATGATGCAAATGGAGTTACGTTGTATGCTGCCATGAATGCCAAAGGTAGTCCAAATATTGAAGCTATGAATGTCCCTAAAATAGCCATTAATAATGTTTCAACCATAGCGAATAAGACTGTATTATGATGCCATATTTCATTTTCTAAAAATTCATTAATGACAAGATTAAAATTAGATTTTAGTGGATCAACTCTTTGATCGCTAAACATCAGTGAAATACCATCCAGAAAACCTTTGCCAGAAAGCGGACTATCAAAGTCAAACCAAAAATATTTCCAGCCTAATTCATATCTGTGAACTTCAACTTTAGATCCATAAACTTGTAATCTTTCATAAAGAGAGGGTCTAACTTCAACCTTGTTTTCTGTCGCTCTCATCCAATTTGGCAAAAGGTCTTCTTTACCTTGATAGCCTTCAACATAAGGTTTACCATTGGAGTTAATTTTAAAAATAAAATTTTCTTTAACATCAGGCCAGTCTTTCATTTCAACACGATTTGAAAAAAATATAAACTTTCCACCATTATCAAAATTAACAACAGTAGATTTAGACGTAGTATTTCTTGATAACCACTCAGGATCTTTTTTATACACATGCCTATAACCGCCTTCAAAACGAACATCAATTTTTTCTGGATTTTTCCATTTCATTGTTATGTGGTCTTTATGAGCATAGGTGTCTAAAATAAACATAGCTGCTCTATCGGAATTCCATTTTTTTGCAATATTAGCTAAGTCGAAATGAAGAAAAGTTGCTACAATATATAATGAAAAAACGACACCTGCAATAATGAGACTTTTAACGTGCTTTTTATGATTAGCATTTACTTTCAAATAAATTTCAGATGATATTACATCACTAGTCATTTGTTATCTCCAATTAATTTTGTTCTTAAATAGGAAGAGATATAGTCTAAAGAAATAATTGTAATAACTAGAAGAGCCATAATAGCTAATATTTCATCACCATATCTCCATTGGATAACTGTTGACAAAGCTTCTCCAATTCCACCAGCACCAACGAAACCTAAAATTGTAGATGCTCTCACATTAATTTCTAATCTCAACAGTGAATAAGATATAAATAGTGGCAATACTTGGGGTAACACAGCAAATCTTATACGTAGAAACCAGGAAGAACCACAAGATTCAAGACCTTCTATTGGTTTGAAATCTACATTTTCAATAGCTTCAGAAAATAATTTCCCTAATGCTCCTGAGGTATGAATAACGATGGCTATAACTGCTGGGATTTCAGATTTACCCATCAAATAAAGAAATATCATTGCTATTACAATTTCAGGAAATGACCTTAATATGTCCATTGTTCTTCTACAAAATGACACAACATATTTATTTTTTATGAGATTTTTACTTGCGAATATACTCAAAAAAACCGCAAATATACTACCAAATAACGTTGAGAAAAACGCCATATTAATAGTAGAAATTAACTCAGGTAAATATTTTAATAAATAACTATACCATGTCCAACCTGATTCAAATGCCTCTTTAAAAAGGTCAACTGGATAATCAAAAAATTTTGAAATACCTCTCTCAAAACTTCCTGCATTGTTATTTTCTGCAATCGTTAAACCACCAGAAAATAAAAATATAATGAAACCAATACTTAATAAAGAGTAAATTAGTCGTTTAAAAGCTAAGGCTTTCAAATTTTTTTCTACATTTTGAAAATTATTAAAAACTTGATCTGACAATTTTAATTCCTGTAATTAAAGAGTTAAAGACGGCACGATCCGTCTTTAACTCATTGTATTATTTAGTTAAAATTAACCTTTTTTCTTCTTTGCTTCTAATTTAGCTTTTCTAGCTTTTACAATTACTTCGTAAAAGCTATGATCAACAGGCACCCAAGCTTTTACAATCCCATTCGCAACATCTTCGCTACATTTAGGATCATTTTTATGTATCCACTTTTTCATACCAACCATTACATCCCTTGCTTCTTTTGGTAATTTTTTTGGCATTACGATTGGACCGTTAGGAATTAATTTTGAAGACCATACTTGTACCAAGTCATCCATATTCAAAATACCTTTATCAACCATTTTTCTTAAATTTCCAGATGAATAACCTTCTTCCCATTTTCCAACACCTGATACCCAAGTTACACCAGCATCAACATCTCCATTAAGTACTGCTAACACATTATTTTCATGTCCTCCTGAAAACTGAGTTTTAGAAAAATATGTGTTAATATCAACATTATAGAGTTCAGGTAATTCTATAGATGGAATTAAATAGCCGGATGTAGAGTTTGGATCAGCGAAACCCAACTTCTTACCTTTTAAATCATCTAATGATTTTATTCCAGAGTCTTTTCTAGCTACCATTACTGAATAGTATCCAGTATCACCTGTTGGTTGCATTCTTGTTAAAACTGGAACAACAGCATCTGGATCTTGCAAGTAAATACCAGCATAACCAGATGAGCCAAACCATGCATAATCAAGATTTTCACCTAGCATAGCTTCCATTGTTCCTGCATAATCTTTAAATGTGAACATTTTTGCAGGTACGTTGTAGGCTTTTTCAATATAGTCTTTTAAACAACCATTTCTAGCAATAATATCCTGTGAAGCCTCGTCACCAAGAAAACCAATTCTAAATTCTGGCTGAAATTTACTTAGTTGCATTTGAGGACCGTCATATTTTTTATGGCCATCTGCAACTGCACTAGATACAACTAGTGCCATTGATAATGTCGTTATCATTTTTAATAGATTTTTTATCATTATTTTCTCCTTTTTTTCCCTAAATTTTCTTATGTTTATGCAGTTTTCAATTCTGCATGCCCTAAAGAAACTGATGTCATAGTGCCTTCAAAAGCTTCCTCAGCCTCTGCACCGTAAATTTCTCTTGCTTTTTTATTAGTAAGTTTTGATGGTAAATCATCAAAAACCACCCTTCCATTTTGCATTCCAATAATGCGATCGCAATACTGCTTTGCTGTATCCAAGGTATGAAGATTACAAATAACAGTAATTTTTTTCTCATCGTGAATTTTTCTAAGTGCCTCCATTACATGCCTTGCATTTAAAGGGTCTAATGAGGCTATTGGTTCATCGGCAAGAATTAATTTAGGTTCTTGCATCATAGCTCTGCATATTGCAACCCTCTGTTGCTGGCCACCAGAGAGTGTTTCAGCTCTTTGTAGAGCTGTTTGTATCATGCCAAACTTATCTAATAAATTTAGTGCTGTATATCTTTCTTTAGATGTAAAAAGTTTTAAACTAGCACGAATAGTGGACATTTCATTTAATTTGCCCAACATCACGTTCGTAAGCACATCTAATCTTGGAACGAGGTTAAATTGTTGAAATATCATGGCACAATTTTTTTGCCATACGAGTTTATCTTTTTTGTTCAAATTTAATATATTTTGATTTTGGAAAAGAATTTCACCTGAGCTAGCATCCGTCAGTCTATTTATAGTTCTAAGCAAAGTAGATTTGCCAGCACCAGACCTCCCTATAATAGCTATCATTTCAGGTTTACCTACATTTATTGACACTTCATTAACTGCTTTAACTTGGTCAAAAAATTTACACACATTATTAATTTGCAGCATACGATTCTCCATAATTTCTGGATTCGTAGACTGTTAATATTTCAAATTTGTTAAAATATTATTACTGAATTATTAAATTGAATTTTTATTAAAAAAATCAATAATTTAGTAATTAAAAAAAAAATCTATTAAGTTTTCTTTATATATTATTAATCCTCACAACAAATAATTTATTTAATTACAGAGAATCACTTTGTTAAATTTTCCAATTTAAAACAAAGTTTTTTTGTTCATTAGTATCAATGGACCCAGGTCGATATTTTCTTATATATTGAATAGCAACTTTTGCAGTTATTCCTAATTTTACTAATAAAAGTGCTGCCACTGTACCTGTTCTACCTAGACCTGCTTTACAGTGTATGACTATATTTTTTTCTTTTTTTAAAAATTTTTCTAGGTTTGAAAGAAGTAAATTTAATTCAAAAAGTGAACTTTTAGCGGGTATATCAAAGTCAGTGATAGGAAAATGAAACCAAAGAAAATTATTCAATTTAATTTTCTTTATTAAATCATCACACCCAAGTGTTTTTAATTCTGACGTCTCTACAAGAGATACAACAATATCAATCTTATGAAATTTAAAAATATTTAATGTTTTTTGAATTCCAATAATCTGATTATTAGCATCTAATATAGTTCCTGGACAACCACACAACCCTAATTTTCCAAAATTTTGAGTATAATTAAACTCATTAAACATAGAATCTTTTAATGGAAGCCATGTAATTATATTATTTTTAACTGATTTACTTGTTGAATTAATTTTCATACATATAAATATACTTTTATTGATTGCAAAAATATTAAATTTCAAATTTTTGGTGTTTTTTGAATCTATATGATTTGATTGTTAACGTTGGAAGTTTTTTTTAACCGATTTTATCTGAAACAAGCATGCATTTGACTATTGCTGATTAAACACAACAAAAGACAACCCCTCAGGGTCAATGGTTCATTGACCATCGACATTTATATGTAAAATTTATTAAGAAAACACTCCGCTGATAAGTGTATTAATTTTTGTTATAATAAAACCCATGTTAGGTGACATTAAAAAGACAACAAAAAGAAACCTTTTAAAAGGCATACTCTGGCGTTTTGGTCCTAACTGGCCAGGTAAAAGATGTGAAGCACAAACTAGAAAAGGCACACCTTGTCAACGCCCAGCCAAATTACCAGTTGGTCGATGTAGACTTCATGGAGGTGCTAGTACAGGCCCAAGGACCGAGGATGGTCTAAAAAGATTAGCAGATTCAAAAACTATACATGGACGCTTTACAAAGATTGAAAGAGAAAAAGCTAAAGCCAGAGCAGAGCAAGGTCGAATAATTCGACGTGAGCTAAAAGAACTTGAAACATGGTTCATTGACCATGGATATTTGAAAAAGAATTGGCGAAAAGATTAAAGAATTTGATCAAAACACTGCTGGATGCGGACCTGCGCACCGTTGTGCTCCTTTAGCTGGTTTTATGAATATTCTATCAACTTGGCTTATAAGTATTGCTCGTCAAGAGGCTTTAATAACACATCAACACCCAGACGTAGGTAGTGGCTCAGCGTTGGTCGTAATGATATGCAGACTGCTTCTAGAGGGACTTTCTTTCCAAGAAACCTTAGAAAATATTTCAACTCAAGCTGAACTAAAAACAATCCTGTCTAGAGTTAAAAAAGCTCAACTTAGCCCAGATGGATATATTTTAAATGTTTTATTTTCTGCTTTTTATTTTATTGAAGAACAAACTCCAATGGATAAAGTATTTAACTTTGCAGGCAGTCCCAATTACTGCCCCATCATAGTTGGATCCATTAGAGCTTGTATAAAATCAAAATTTTAAAATCCTTGATTATGTAGAATCATTTTGTTTCAGAATTTCTGATATTTCTATAAAATCACTGGGATAAATGTATTGAGTTACTAACTCATATCGTCCCATTATCTCGTCATCTGTGATTGTTTCAATTATATTATTATGTTCCTCAAACAAGTCTTGCAATTGATTGTTTAAAGACTGTTTTTGTAATTTATGAAGATTTCTTATTCTCTCAATACCAAGTACATTTAATACCTTCCTGGCATAGTTTTCATGTTCTGTTTTATTCATTTTTGTCCTCCTTATAAGTCCATCCGTTGGCAATAAGGACATTTTTAAGATTCTCTATCATTTCATCTTTAGTAGTATCTTTATCTGCAATTTTTTCTAAAAAAAGGTTCTCTTTATTTTCAGCTTTTTCTCTTGCTTTTATATAATTTTTTATGGACTTATTATGAGACGACACTTTAAAACCCTCTTCATAAATAGGGTGATCTTTATCTAGATATTTAGTAGATTTGCTTTTAGCCATTTTTTTCTCCTTTTTAGTACTTTTGTCAGTATGACAGGGTGTACAAGTTGGTTAATAAATACCCTTCATGTCTTTTATAACGCTTAATTAAGCACCGATTTCTTCCATCATCTTCAGTGCTGTTAATGGGTCTAAATCTGGAAATTCTTTTAGACCTTCGTAAATAAGTGATAACCTAAATTCACCAATTTCTTTTTTTTGTTCGGCAGTTAATTGATTGATTTTTTCGTCTGCTGTCTGGTTTCGTTTATTTTTTTCTCTATTTAAACGTAACTTTGTAGCCATTGCATCAGCAAAGTCTTTGTCGTGTTTTGAGAATGTATTTGAAGTCATTTTTTCCTCCGCTTTAGTACTTTGGGCGTTATGCCAAGGTGTACAAGTTGGTTTATTAAATACCTATTTGCTATTATAATACTTTTGATTATGATTTCAAGATGACAAAAATAATTTTTAGTCGTAAAGGTTTTGATAGTAGTACTGGCGGCATGCCAAGTTACAAAAGGGATGAGACACTTATAAGTTTTCCTATACCATCTCAGAAAAATACATTAACTACGTATAATGATTGTCGTTTAGGCAAATACGTTAAAGAGTTATCAAATAACAAAATACAACCTACCGACACCTGTCATTTTGATCCTAATCTTGATTATGGAGAGTTTGGACAAGTAGGTGCCGCTCAAACTCATTTGCAAAATAATAAAGTAAAAGTTGGAGACCTTTTTTTATTTTGGGGGTGGTTTAGAGAAACCATAACAATAAATAAGAAAACTGTTTTCTCAAAAAAGGATCCTGGACATTATAGATTTTTTGGATGGTTACAAATTGGTAACATTATTCATTTAGGCAAAGACCCTAGTTGGTACCTAGCAGAAACAGAACAAAATCCAAATTCAACGTCTCACCCTCATACAATTGGTTATTGGAAAGAAAATAATACGCTTTATTTAGCAAGTAAAAAACTAGATGCTTTTGGACTTAAGGATTATTATGGATTTGGAAAATTTAAGGCATCTGAGAAAACAAATTTAAGTATTAATCCATCAATCAAAAAATCTAAGTGGAAATGTCCTAAATGGTTAAACCCTAAACATGGTGGGTGTGGTATGACTTACCATAATGATTTAACTAGATGGGATGAAAATACTGTCGATGTAGTTGGTCGAGGACAGGAATTTGTAGCAGTTCCAAATAAAGTTGATGAGTGTGAAAAATGGTTAAGAAATATTTTTAGAGATGCTAAAACAATAGAGGAAGTAGAATATTTTAAACAACTAAGTAAAGATATTACCGAAGAAGCATTGCGAAGAGCATACGTTCATAAAGATCAATGGATAAAAGATACTTTTCATTAAAATAATAAAAAAGTTAATTAAACGAGATTTTAAATGAAAAAAATTTAATTTGCATTCATAAATTTTATGTTAATGCCGCAACTAGATGGGATGAATTAATGGAAGAAATGTTCGGCATGGGAAGTATTAAAAACAAAAAATAAAATCATCTTTTAAAATATGAGAATAAATAAAGTAAAGAAATTATAAAAAACAATACTAACGGAACAATACCCTCACTTCTGTCCCCAAACCATAATTTGTTCTTTTCAATTGGTTCAAAAATCTCATCATATATTCCAATATAAAGATATGTAGATGAAATAAATAATAATAATAATGATATTATTAATAAAAATTTTGATATAATTAACTTGAGTGTCATAACTATAATTTCTTTGAACTTATTTTTAATCTAAGCCGAATTATTTCGGCAAACATGATTAGAGAAAGAATGGGCCATATAACGCAAAAAATCCAAACATTGATCTCTTCGTAGGTTATACCCATGATATGCGCTATATCAAATAAGAGTTTCACACAATAATCAAATGTGTAATCAATCCATTCAATTCCTGAGTTTGCAGACATGTTAAAGTTTATAATGTTAATTATGTCTTTAAAATGTTTAAAAAATGATAAATTATTATAATTTTGTTATTAAAAGAACTATTTGAATATAAGCCTTTACATATCAATTCAATGTGATAATAAAGTGTCATGAATATCTAAGATTTCCCTTTATTAAAGTTAACGTTTCTTATCACAGGAGAGGTGCGTTATTTGACAACTTAAATAAAGGAGAAATATATGACTAAGAATCATGTAAAAAAATCCCTATTGGGTACTTATAAGATTAGAGATATGATAGTAGATATCTATTTTAGTCCTAAAGTTATTGAAACTTATGCTACAGATGAAGAGATAAATAAACTCAATAACATAAAAGATTTTCAAAAAGCTGATTTCAAAAACTTAGAAAATCACTTTGAAAATATCTTTAAGATTATAAAAGAACGTGTTTTAGAGTTCAGGACTTACACCATGTATTTTGATACGATAGAGTATCAAAATATTGAACTCATCTGGTCATCTAGTTGCGATTATGAATTGAAGCTGATGGAAGTTGATGTCAGCTACTCACAAATGAATGATCCAAAGTATCTTGAGAGCATTGCTGAAGAAGTTAATGCTTTTAATGAAGCACAAGAAAACGGCGAAGATATGCAAGACTGGATTGAAAAACGCAGAGAAGAAGATAAAGATGGTAGCAAACCAAAAATAGTTGGATTGTTGCCTGATATAGAAGAAACAACTATTCATTAATAGGAAAAAAAGAGGGTTTAACCCCTCTTTTTTTTTAACATTACTTTTCTTCTTTATCTTTTTTTCCTTTTTTTACTTCTATTTCAGCATCTGTTAATTGTTTAAGAAGAATTTGATATACATCTTCAACAGAAGAATTTTTAGCAATTTTTTCAGTAAAAATATATTTGCCATCAACAGTACCTTTAAAGTACATCTTTTGTTTTTTTATATTTGGAAATTTTAAGATTTTTGCCATTTTAGCCTCCGCTTTAGTACTTTAGGCCCATGCCAAGGTGTACAAGTTGGTTGATTAAATACCTTCTTATTTATTATCAATTATCTTTAAAATAATCAATATATTTCAATTGTTTAATCTAAAACATAGTTGGTTAGGATTTTCAATTTTTCTTCGACCGTAGTGACGATAATATTGTAAATAATACGTTAGAGAGAATAGAAGTTTATAAAGTTCTAAATCAATATCTCGATTTGAATGCGGAAGTTGTTTTTCTTCTAAAGAAAGTACATAGTTAAGTTTTTTGAATAGAAAATCAAAATATTGAATTATATATACAGTTTCTTTTTTAAGTCCAATAGGTCCATATTTCTTAAAAACTCGATTTAAAATTTTATATATATAACCACAACCCCATCCATATAATTCATCTGCATCAGTGATTGTCATATTGAAATTACGATACAAGTCTTCATTGAACTCTTTCAGAATTTTCTTTTTGATTTTAATTTCAAATAAAGTGGATATATTTTGTGGTGCAATTTGCATTGTTTAAAAAAAATGTTAAGGAACAATATAATTATATTGAATTGGAGTTAAGTCATCTTGGCTAGGGACCCAATTTTGTAAATGCTTAATTGTACCACCTTTAGCCTCAAATTTATTATCTACCTTTTCAACAGTGATAGAATGAACTATAAACAGATCAGTTATTGAAGACTGATCTCTTGCGGATATCACCTCATGTTTATTAAGTGTTACAACTTCCCCGCTTTCTATAGATCCCTTAACTAAAATTTTCCTTGATTGATAACCTTTCTTGTCACACAACAAGTTAAATTTATTATCACTTGATACTTTATTAACAACATACATACTATTTTCATAAACCTTAATAGCTCGATTTACTGCGTAAGTCTGAATAATTTCATTCAAATCATTTTCATATGGATTTTCATTTTTATTAGAAACACGTTTTTTTACATCTGAAGATATCTTGGCTCTTTTTCGATCTATTTCATGTATTACACCTGGTGGAACTTTAATTTTATTATTTAAAGGCTGTCTTTGAAAACAAGAAACACATAGTAGCCTTAGATTTGAAGGACTGTTATCGCTCAAAAGTCCATTAATATGGTGCAAATACAACCATTCAGGATGTTCCTTAAGTTGTACATCACATTTGCCTGTACCCAATTCACTTCCTTGACACGTATAATTTAAATTTCTTAACAGTCTCTCTCTTATTTGAGCATGGTCAATGGAATAATTTCCTACATTATTAAGATTTGAGAATTTTTTTCTTTTACTAATTTTATAACTTACAGATTTCCTTTTTGGGTTAATACGTTTTCCTGATGGTCTCCAATCATAAATCTCTTTTAATTTCAAATTAGGATTATCTTGATATTCGATGCTTTCAAAAATTATATGTACTGGTCTTGATGTATTTTCAAAATGTTCCGAAAATTCTAATAACCCACAATAAACAAATGGTTGTGAGCGCCCTTTTATTTTATCAAAAATCCTACAAAACATATATATATCAACTTCACCCCTGACCATTTTTTGTATCATTGGCGTATTTATATGTTGTGGATTCTGACTATCCCATCTAAAAAAATCATTTTCAAAATAATCATTATAATGAAACTGTTTGTCCTTAAGGGATTTTTCTAAAGTACAAAAAAGTATTATATTATTATCTATTGATAATATTCCCTCACGCGATGAAGAAAACCTCTTTGTATTAAAGTAGTCGTTTAAATCTATTCTTTTATATAAATTTCCAATAATTAACATTTGAGACATTTCTATTTTTTAAAATAATAAACAAATTCAAAAACATTAAGTTCTATTTAACTATTATTATTTTTTGATGTATCTAATTTTGTTATTAACAAAACATTGATGGAATTGATGTTATAATTATATGCCATTTTTGCTCCATTTTGATTTAATCATCTGAAGTCATATCTTCTAGGATAGTAAAATCTTCATTTGAACCCAAACCCTTAAAATGTCCTATTAATGTTAAATTTGAATTTTCCATTTTTTCTATTTGTTTTCTTCTTGTTTCCATAGATTTAACATGATGTTTGATATCTTTTTCCAAATGTTCTCTTTGTTCTTTCATATAATCCATCATCCCTCTTACCCATTGAGCAAACTCTTTACCTGTAACATAATCATAAATCATTGCTGACTTATCATTTCTATTAACTTCTAGAATTTTAGTTTTTTCAATTTCAAAAAGTTGAGTACGCAATAACTTCACCGCCAACATATAATCATGAAACCCACAAATAAATAAATCGTCTTCTTCATAATTTTTAACGTTATCTGGGATATCTAATGTAACTAAGATACCATAATTAGCTTTTTTATTCTTCATATCTTCTTTAAGTTTTGAAACCCATGAAGGAGAAAATTTCTTAGCATTTTTAGATTCTATATAAATTAACCCAATTTCTCTTTCAGAATTATCTCTGACGTAATGAGATATATCTGCTCCATTAACACCCTTAGCAACCTCTTCGACAAGATCAGATGGAAAAGCAGCTCTAAGAGTGTTTTCAATAAGTATCTCACCTGCTTCACCTTGAGCTTGTTGTGATCCTTGATTTGATTTATTTTCGAGTTCTTCAATCAATTTTTTTAATCGACTAATTTCATTACTTTGTTCTGTTTTTTCTAGACTAAATTCGGCAATTAGTTCAGATTTTTGTTGTTGAAGTTTTGCAGCCACAGCAACCTCAATTTGCGACTTTTTATTTCTTTCTAATTCTAAAATTTTACCTTCCATATTAATTTTTTGCCTTTTAAAATCTAACTCTTTTTCCGAAAACTGAGCCGATAAATCAGTTTTTATTTTTTCTCTGAGTAACTCTTCATTTTGTTTAGATTTTTTTTCAAGAATAGAATTTTTTAACTTTTCGGCTTCAAGTTCTTCATTAAGATCTCCAAACAATTTTTTTTGTTTTTCATCAAATTTTTTCTTTAATTCTAGCTCTATCTTTTTTGTATAAAAATCTTTAAGTTCAAAACCACACTTAGGACAATTATCACTCATTATTCTCTCCTTTTTAAATGTTATATTATTTTTTTTCTTTAAAACTTTTTGCCACGCTCAATCTTACGCCTTAAATAAGAAGCTTTTTCGTTTTCAACATTGTAGTCATAACTCATATTAAGTTCGTCATTGCTAACCATACGTTTTTGCATTTTTTCTGAACTATACATTGCCTCCTTGCTAAACTGTTGCTGTTGCTTTTTCTTAGCATAAACTTCGATGCTGTTTATTACAGAATTTAGCCATTCATTATCTTTTGCTTCTTTCCTAGCTTCGTTCAATAAATGATGAACAGTATTCCAATCACCCTGCTGAGCTGCTACTCTTGCTCGTTCTTGGATTTTTGCAACCATAATTTCAGAAATTCTAAGTCTTACTTTTTCATCTTCAGCCACCATCTCGAACGCATTTACATTTACAGGTTTAAGTATTATTTTGACTGGCCCCTTGTTAATGACATTACCTTCGACATTGTTATAAGTTACATTACATCTTAAAACTTCAATTTCCTGATTAGTAATGTTGTTTTCTTTAATGTTGATTTTAAATAAAGCCCAACCTTCCCCACCTTCAGCTAAGTCAGGTAACCTAATCATACCATCTGTTTTTTGAAAATTGTTCATAAGCTCAACATTTATAAACTCTGGATGCTCTTCTTTTAACTTGATGTCTGTTGCAACAGTATGAATTAAAGTTTGAAACTCTTCATAAAAGGGATCCATTAAATCCTCCGAAGTTTGACCATAGTAACTTTGACCAAGTCCAGAATTTGCAATTTTAACCATTAATTCTTCATTAAAATGATATCCCAATCCATAGGTTGAAGTAGTAATTCCAGTCTCAGATAGTTGTGAACATTGTCTGCTGATATCTAAAAGATCTGTTAAACCCGCATTAGCATTACCATCTGACAAAAGCAGTATTCTATTAATACTCGTACTAGATTTTTTTAAAGCAACTTGTTCAGCTCCTAACAACCACCCCCCATGAAGATTTGTTGCGCCACCAATTTCAATATTATTTATAGCATTAATAATACTATTTTTATCCAAACAAATTATGGACGGAACTACTAATTCAACGGTATCGTCGTAAGCTATAACTGAAATATTGTCGCTAGGTCTTAATTTTTCGACAATCATTATCGCAGCTTTTTTAGCTTCAACAAATGGTTGTCCAGACATGGAGCCTGACTTGTCTAACACAATAGATAAATTTAAATTTTTCTTATTGTTATTATCATTGTTATTATTTTCATCTATTAGCTGCAACAATGCATAAAATTCATTGTCATAACCTTTTAACAAAGCATTTCTTTGTGGTGTTAATTTTAAATTTATAGTCATTTTATTTTCCTTTCTTTGTAATTAAGTTGATACTTTTATGTTTCTTACTTCTTTTTAAATGTGTTCAATATTCCTCGATAATCACCGCTTTTCTTACCTACAGTTATCCCTTTTCGATGACTTGCTTTGGGGTAAAATTTTCGACCATATCGATTAGATTGTTGTTTTCCTTTATGCCCCGATTTCATATATTTCTCCTTCGTTAGGCAAACCTATCCTGTTGTCAGAATTTGTAATTTTCTGAATTAAATTCAAATTTTAGAATTTATTACTCTTCTATAATTTTAGATCTTCAACCAACTGCCTTACTAAATTTCTCATATCATTCACTGTTAAAGACAAGTTTTTATTTTTTTCTGAAAATAAGTTTTCAATCTCAGCTTTTATTGCAACTAGTCTTTCTAAAACGTCTTTGTTCATATATTTAAGGTCAATATTTTCTAACTCTAATATGATTGAGCCTATAATCTTCATTAGATAAGAGTTTGATCGATCGTCTACTTCTGAAACTCTTTCAAGTCTTTCGTTAAAAGTTTCAGACAACATCTCTAATGTTGAGATTGTCTTTGACTTAAAATTTTCATTTTTTTCCTCCTTCAAATTTTCTTCATTTAATTGTTCTCTTAGGTATAAATTTTCACGAGACAGTTTTTCCATATCGTATTTTAATTGTTCATATTCTTTATTTTTATTAAATTGTGCTTGTAATTCTTCTGTAGTCATTGGGTTTCTCTCTATTAGAGCTGCACTAACAGCATCTCCAATTTTCCTTGATAACTCATAAGTCATTCCTACCAGTTTATTTTTTTCTATTTGTAGAATTAACCAGCTAGCTAATTCCAAAACAGTGAATTCTTGTTTAATAACATTTCCAAGATCTGCATTAATTTCAAAAAGAGCTTCCCTTAAATTTGGAATATCTCTACTTTCCTGATATTTTATTGGGTTAGACATTTGCCTAGGCTTTTTTGCACTCAAGTTTCTGGTCTCAGTTTTAAAAGACTTTATAAGTGACATCGAAGCATCAGACTTTTCCATGTTTAAATTAGAATTAAAAAAATCTTCAAAATACTGATTTTCTTCAAATTTCATCATCTCCTTTAATTTACTTAATGGCCAACCATCAATAATTTGTTTCCTTGCATAAAGAAATTTTAATAAATGCTCATACAAATAGAAAAATTCTTTACCGTCTCTTTTAGGACGTGGTATTATAGACTGGGTGATATAATACCTAACTAGTCTTTCTGTTATTTTATCATCTTGAATATCGTAGTGGTGATTACACTCCTTGATTTTCCTGATAAAGTCACTTAAAGACCCTTTAAAATTTTTATTTTTTTCAAGACTAGACATTTATATTACACTCAATTTGTTAATTACAGTAAATGGTGTAAAACAAATAAAATAAAATGTCAATAGGTAAATTACAAAAAAATTGTTATTGACAGTAATCAGTGTAATTGAATAATATAAAAATTATTAAAATTTGATAAGTTTTATAAACTATTGTTAAATCATTTAATAATTTATTGGAGGTTTAATGTCAAAAGAGAGTGATCTTTTATCTAAATTTCAACAAATTCCAGTTCAAGAACAGATGGGACTAAATGAATTAATAATTACAGCAGTTGGCTCTGTCTTAGGAAATAATATTTCATTAACATTCGTTATTATTATTCTTACCATTTTTATAGTAGTTTTATTTTTTTCAAAAACTTATTTCGGACGATTGCTTTCCTCTAGCGCTACTACAGTTTTACCTTCTATAGGAATATTAGGAACTTTTGTGGGTGTTTTTATAGCTCTATTAAACTTTAAACAAAACAATATAGAAGGTTCAATGACTTTGATCATTAACGGCTTACAAGTAGCATTTGTAACCTCTATTTTTGGATTATTAACAGGAATTATTGTCAAACTGGTTCAATCTAAAAAGAATGACGAAGATGTTCCTGAAGGAGTTGGTGCAGAAGAAATTTTAACGGAGCTCCAAAACTCACGAAAAGATGCTAAAGAACAAAATAAAGAATTGTTAAGTGCAATAAGTGGAGATGCTGACGGAAGTCTTCATACACAAATGAAATTAATGAGAACAGACTTAAATGATTTTGCAAAAACTGTTGCTGACGCAAACACAACTGCTTTCATTGACGCTTTAAAAGAAGCCATCGCTGACTTTAATAAAAACCTAACTGATCAATTTGGTGAAAATTTTAAAAAGCTCAACGAGGCAGTTGGCAAATTATTAGAATGGCAAGAAAACAACAAAAAAGATATGGAAGATATGAGGATTTCTATTGATACAGCTGTGAAAGGTATTGGAGAAGCGGAAAGTTCTCTCACCAAAATTAAAGAAAGTGCTGAAACTATTCCAGAAACTGTATCGGGTTTATCTAGTGTTTTAGAAGCTATCCAAGCTCAAGTAAAGGATATAGAAAATCATTTACAAGCCTTTGCAGATGTAAGTAATCAGGCTAAAGATGCTCTTCCTAGAATTGAGGAAGTACTCACAAATTATACTGATGGTCTAGAAAAAACCTCGAATGAAATTTTAGCAAACTTAACAGAAAACTTAAAAGCACAAGAAGGGGTTTACACAGAACTAAAAACAAATTTCCAAACTGTTTTTGATGATTTTGGTCAATTAGGTGCTGATCTTCAAACTAAAATAACTGAAATAACTGAAGGCTTGTCGACCAAGACTGAAGAAATTGCACTTAATATTTCCACTACAACATCTAATATTCTTGAAAACTTTACAACAAATGCTGAAAATTCAATGCAGACTATAGGTAATAATTTAGAAACTACATCTAACACAATTTTAACTAATTTAAGTGAATTAACTGCAGCTCAAAATGAAAAATCTTTAAATATTATAGACGAGTTTACGAGTGTTACTGAAGGTACAATCAATAATTTCAAAGAAGCCTCAGATGAAGTTATTAAAAATGCGACTGAAGTTACAACTGAACACTCACGCGCAACTAGAGATATTGCTTCTAAACTTTCAGAACAAGTGGACACGATTGGAACACAGCTTAGTTCAAAACTTGAAGAAACGGTATTACAACTCTCAAATACATTTGAAAATGCCCTCAGAGAAACTCAAGATAAACAGTCAACGCAAATATCATCCTTCACAGAAGAGTTAACCGAACAGTACAACAAATCAGTTGCAGATATTAACTCATTTACTCAAGATTCTCTTAATAATACAAAAGAAGGGTTAGACAAAATTCTTAATGAAGAGCTAAATGCATTTTCTGACAGATTAGGATCTATAGCCCTTAGGATGTCAGAACAATTCGGAGAATTAAGTGATGCTTTTGCTAAAGCCATAAAAGCCGCAAAAGATTTAGAAGATAAATAATGTTTAAAAAAATTGATAAATCAGAAGAAACAACTTGGTTATCTTTGTCAGATATGATGACAGTATTAATGGTTTTATTTATGATTTTAGCAATATTTATAGCTCTAAATGCCACTAGAACACTAAGTAAAGTAATAGGCGTTGTTGACTTATTCATAGAAAGTGAAAATCAGCTATGTGACGATCTCAAGGATAAGCTATATAAAAATTTTAATAAAAGTGATTTAAAAATTTCATGTGAACCAATACGAATTACTTTCATAAATGAAAAATATAAATTTGAACATAATGAGCACAAACTAAACAATGAGTTTAAGACAACATTAAGAAAATTTTTTCCTATTTACTTAGATATTATAAATGATTGGCATTACGTTAATACAAAAGGTGAAAAAATTGATCTTTCATCCATGATTGATGAAGTTAGAATTGAAGGCCACACAGACAGCGCTGGTAAACCAGGTACATCAACTAATGATAAATATATGTATAATATGGGTCTATCTCAAAGAAGGTCTAAAGCTGTTTTAAATTTTGTATTTAACAAAAAGGAACTACCTTCTCTTAGGCCGAAGTATCAATGGATGCGAGATACTTTAACAGCAAATGGACTTTCCTTTAGTAGAAGGTTGAATACTAATGCTCAGCCTTATGATTACAATGATAAAAATCAATTTGAAGATAAAAAAGCCTCAAGAAGAATAGAAATAAAATTAAGAACTAAAGCACGAGAACTTATAAAAGAACTTCGAGAGGCTTATTAAGTTAATGTCTGTTAATTTTAATAAATTAGATGCTGCATTAAAGAAAATGGGTGGAGCCTTAAGAAAGTTTCCTATTAAGAAAATCAAATCTACTGACCCAATTGAAATAAAAATAAAAAAAGGTGTCTCAATTAGTCGTGGTGAATTCGATAAAATCAAACCTGTGGCTGGTTTTTTGAATGTTGAGGGCCATCACGCCTTTTTGTATATTGACCAACCTTTTGCGTCTCAAGAAGATTTAGAAGAAATACCTAGTGAAAATGGTCCTAGATTCCACATTGTTAAAGAGTGTAAAACTCTACAAAAAATGCACAAAGATAAAAGATCAGACAGATATATTTTAATTCAAAATATCAATGGAGAATTTCCTTGCAATCCAAGAGATCCTTTAACAAGAATTATTGATACAAAAACTAAAATTCCAGCTAAGCTATTGGCATGCCACAACTGCATGATGCAATTGGATTATTTGGGCTTTAGCTCAAAAAAAAATTATTCCCAAAGACAACAAATTAGAAATTTGGATCTCAATAAATTTCTTAAACATTATAACCCTTTCTTTATTGATAGTAGGTATTATAGAAAATTTAAAGACGAAGATCGTGGTAATTATAGTGTCGATCACGCTAAAATAAGAGACCGATTATTAAAACAAACAGATTATACTTGCCAAGGTAGTGAATTAGGCACTGGAAAATGTGACGTTCAGCTAAAGGATCATCCTGAATGGCTTCATATGCATCATATTAATGGACGTTCAGGTGATAATAGTCCACGTAATATTAAAATACTGTGTATTTCATGTCACCAAAGACAACCACTACATGAAAAAATGAATGTACCAGCAAGGGCAATAAACGAAATAGCAAGAAGAAGAAGAAAAATTACTAATGAAAATTAATTTAATTTTTCATTTTTTTTGGTATCTCCATTATAAATCTTAAATCTATTCGTCTATCTTTAGAATAACACACTTCTTTAGCGTCAAAACATGGCAAAGGTCTCTTGTCACCATAACCACTCACACTAAGTAAAAATTCATTATTACTATTCTTTAAACGATTGATATTTTCATTGGCTACAATAGCGTTAAAAGCAGATAAAGCTCTCTTTGTGGATAATTCTTGATTATCCTTAATAGTTGGTGAATAAAAAGGTCTTGTATCTGCATGTCCCTCAATAAATACTGCATCGATTTTATTTTCAGAAAGCCCGTTACACTTAAGAGTATAAACCATTTTCAATTGATTATTTAATTTTGAGTAACAAGGAAGAATTTCTCCTAGAACTATTGATAGCTTCTTAATGTTTTCAATTCCATCTCTAGATAATTGATGTTCAGCTGTTGCAAACATTTCTTTTTGCGGGAGTCTAATTACACCTGTTTTCTCATCAATTTCTACTCTAAAATCTAATTTCATAAGTCTGGCTTGAATTTTTTTCAGAATTTCAATCTTTGTCTTATTAACTGATAAAATAAGATTTTCTATTTCTTTTGCTTTTCTTTCTGCAATCTCTGCTCGCTTTATAGCATTACCAAGCTTTCCCTCTAATTCCTTGTTTTGTGCAGTTAATTTTTCAACAATAGTTTTTAGATCTTCGTTTTCTTTAGTTAAGGTCGCTATCAAGTTTTGATCTTTTTCATATCTTTTAGCGTATTTAGCAAACTCACTAAAATTTAATGCGAAATAAAACATAATTATTAAAAAGATAAATAAAACTCCAATCAACAAATCTGCAATTGACATAAAGTAAGGCGATTGTGTTTTAGGTTCTTCCATCACTTTCTCCAAAAGAAAAGACTAGAACCCTTCGAAGACTTTTTAATATTTTCTGACAACTCTTCAACACTCTGTTTCAAAGGATCAAAGGTAGAGTTAATTTCTTTTTTTAGATCACTAAAGTTGTTTACGGAATCTGAAACTGAAGAAGAAAACTGACTTACAGCAGTCTGCAACTGAAGCCTGACAGCATTATCTTTATTTTGTAATTTTGATAATTCTTTTTCAAATGATTGCGAAACTTTTTCGATTGATTTTACTGTATTTGAAAAGTTGTTAGATAATTCGTCAATTTTATTTTCAAACTGATCCATTGATTTGCTAAAACTATTATCTCCACCTGACAATTTATCAACCAAAATTTTTAAAGCAGTAGTAACTTTATCAGTATCAGCAATTAACTTTGAAGATGCCTCATTAATTTTATTCAAGTAATCATTTGCGCCATCTACTTTTTTATCAATACCTTTTGATAATTCATTAACATTTTTACCTAAAGATTTTGCTGCATCATTTATGTTTTGAATAATTTCAGTATTAAGATTAGCTGCAGCTTTTTCAGACATTTGTATAGAATTGTCTAAGTTATCAACAAAATTGATTAATACATCATTTGTATTATCTAAATTTGCTTTTAAAACATTATTCATTTCAAGCGTCCAATTCTCTAATTCTTTAGAAATATTTCCTAGTGCCTTTTCAAGAGATTTTTTAATATTTCCCATCTCTTCGTCATAAATCTTACTAATACCTTTTATGTCTGTTTTTGATTTAGTCAGTGAATCCGAAATTGAACCTAGTGCTGTAGCAAAATCTCTCAGCTCAGTACCAGCTATATTTTGAACTCCTTGAGACACTCCCTCAGAAACACTTGCTGACATTTTTTCAATAGCTTCAATTGTTCGCAGCTGTAGTTGTTCTATTGGCATAAATGTTAAACACCTCTCTAATTGATCATTAAATCTATTTAAATTTCCCAAAACTTTATTTTGAGAGGATCTAGCATAGGCAGTTATAATTATTGAACAAAAAATGCCTGCAACAGAAGTCATGAATTTAAAAGCAGAAATTTGAAGCATAAGCTCCAAGGCCTTCAAAACATCTGTTGTATTATTATTTGCTGCTGACACCGCCGAACTAGCTTGATCCAAAGCAGCAACTAGACCTAAAAAAGTAAAAAGTAAACCCGCACCAACAAAAAAACCCCCCCAAGATTCAATTGAATTAAAATTGCCTCTATTTCTAGTTACTGAGGTAGGTGTAAAATATTCTTCAGGTCTTTTTGTATTGAACCAAATCTGTCTACCACCTGCATCTTTTTGAGTAGTAAGAGTCTCATTAAACTCTAGCCATATAGGTTTAATATTGTAAAACTCAGGTGATTTTATTTTTTCATTAATGTCTTCAATATTTTCTGAAAAGGTTTCAGAATTATAAGTTTTTGAAAAAAGTTTGTTAATATTTTTTAAGTCATTTATCACAGGCGCAGATATTCTTTGCCTGTAATCAATAATAAGAATTATTGATAAAATTATCATAATTCCAGCAAGGAACAAAGCAGTGTTATCATTCCTGAAAATACTTAATAGTAGATCTATTAGATAGTTTGCAACACCCCTTTGTTCAGCTATTTCTTTATTATTAATTTCTTGAGAAAATGCCAAATTTGGCAAAACAAATAAGAAAACATTTAAAAATAACGAAAATTTCAAACTAATTTCCCTTTTTAGAATAATCTTCGATATTATCTAAATACATTGAAGATGGGCCTGTGTGTGAAATGTATAAGTTATCTCTTGCTCTGGTCATGGCAACGTACAAAAGGTTTATTTCTCTTATCAAAAAATCATTTTCATCAGTAATGTCGCCTATTTTAGCTAATTCTTTTTCTGAAGGAAACTGATCTTCGTTACAGTTAACAATTGCTACACACCTATATTCTAAACCTTTTACTCGTCTGACAGTAGCTAACCCAACTTCATTATAAATAAAATTACTGGAAGCATCTAATTCCCAACACGATATATTATTTTCCTTCAATTTAGTTGCAAAAGGTTTTAGATCTGAAACTTCTCTAGATAAAACAATTATTTCATGAAGATCTATTCCTTGTTTTATTTTTGATTTTATCCATTCCACAAGTCCTTGAATTTCTTCATTTTGATTATTAAAAGATTTTATCTCAGGCTTAGGTCCATTAAATGTTGATATACTTTTTCTGTTTTCAACTTGCTTATCAGTTAGCTCTAAAATATCTTCATTTAAAACTTCTGCGTAGTCTTTGATTTGTTTAGAAGTTCTATAATTTATAAAAAGATTCGAGGATTTACCTCGGATATCTATTCCATGTTGAAGCCAGCTATGATTTCTGTAGTACAAGGATTGCCCTGTATCACCACAAAACATTATGTCGTTATGTTTCTTATCTGTGAGCGATCTTACAAATCTCAACATATGTGGTCCTAAGTCCTGTGCTTCGTCAATTACGATTGAGCTATATCTCTCAGTAGTTTTAGACAAAATATCTGAGGCCATATGATACAAATCAAATGTAGAAACTTTACCTTCATCTAATAATTGTTTTTTTAACATCTTGTAACACCGTGACAATTTTTCTCTTTGACTGGCCGTTAATGGAGTTCCTCTACCTTTTCTTGGGAAATTTTTATAGTCCTTGAACTCATACAAATTCCAAGGCCCTATTACGTTTTCATACTCACTTATGACAAATTCAAGTGTGAAATCATTTTGCAATTCTAATTTTTCATAAATTGATTTTAGTGTGTTATGTGTGGTGTAATCACCAGTTAATTTAAAACGATTGCCGTTATGTTGATTAAAAATTCTACCAGCTTCACCTTCAAGATAATCTATATGGAGGCTAGCTCTACTTTTACTGCTATCGCCTAAAAGTAGATCAGCTTTAATTTTAAGGTCTTGTGTAAGAACTCTTGAAAAAGTAAACAAAGCTACTTTATCAATTTTCTGTTTTTCAATTAAAAATTTTGCTCTATGCAAGGCGACAACAGTCTTTCCAGTTCCAGCACTTCCAAAAACTTTTGAGCTACCCTTAAAATTTGCTTTAACTAATTTTTTTTGAGCATAACTTAAGAAAATTAACCATTGCTCCCAAGGCTGGCTTAAAGCAGATTTGATATCTTCAGTGTCTGTAAATTCAATCAACTCATTTTGCGTTTCTTCGTCATCTTCAAAACTTTCAAAACTCTCATCTTGTGGTTCTATATCAAGATAAAGACTTATTAGTTTATCAAATTTACTTTCAGAAAAACTAGGTTCCAACGAGTGAAGGTCTTCTTCAGATGAAATAGTTCTAATTAGCGATAGTTCTGCAGCATCAAAACCAATGTTCAAAAACTCTTCGTCCTTGTGATCCTTGAATAATAATTCAGGTTCTTTTGTTAATTCCTCTGCCTTGTTATCTTTAACATCAACATTATTATTTTGTTTAAAAAAAGGAGGCTTTTTTCTTTTTTTTGTTTCGTATTCATCAAGTGATACAATTTTGGCAGAATTAGATTTCGTATCACTACTTACTCTTCTACGCTTTGCCCACTCATAGGCTTCGTCATGTTTATCGGCATGACAAATTAAAATTAAATTTTCTTTTTTATAAAGTACTATTCTTGCATCATTTGATACTCTAACAGTCCAGAAATGATCATCAGGTGATTCTACTATTCTATGAAGTTTGAGACCAGGATTAGAAGGATTTTTTTTTATTTGTTGAATTGTTTTAAAAACTCTTCCTAAATCTTTGTTTGGAAGAGATTGTAAAGAATCAAATAAATTATCTGTTAAGAAAACCTGATGCATAACATATTATAATTATTAAAAATAAATATGTTAATTAAATAAATTATTTTGTAAAAAATTTATTCATTAGTGCTAATCGCCATCCACGTTAATAGTTTAATATCATCTTCTGAGATGTCTGGTAGAGGTGGCGGAGAAATAAACGGTTCTAAACCAGAATCTAAAATATTTCTTACTAAATAAGCAGCTTTTTGTGATCCAGTTTCTTGAGTTTCAAACCATTCTCTTAATCTTCTTTCATCTCTTCTAATCCAAGGAGATTCGACTATATCTAAAGCGTTTTCAATTTGAGTTTGAGAAACATTTGTGGGATTATTCTCTCTTATAAAATCTGCAACTTTAATATTTAATGGTCGTACTTTTGGTTGTAAATTTATAGGGTCCGTCTCAAACATCCAACTATCGTAAATATTTTTTCTAGCTAGTAACCATAAATCATAGGCTGCATCTTTTGATGTATCTGAAAGAACAGTTTCAGTTTCTTCAGAACATTCAATTAATCTTAAACATCGTCCTAATTCAATTTCAATCTTTAACTTTCTAGTTATTTCATTTTCTGTTTGCATGTCTACATAAGATGGTTGCCAATTTTTGTCAGCGTGAACAAAACGAAGATAAGTTCTATCTCCCACTTTGGCGCAGAAAAATATGCCCTGCTCTTTTCCTTTGCACATGCCAGATCCACTTTTCCAAGCCATTTCTAATATATTTTCGCGTCGATTTTCTAATGCTTTTCTCAAAGTTTGTCTATATTCTTCACCACTTTGAACGCTTGATTCTGTTCCACCTCTTTCGTACAAAGAAGGATCCTCAGCTAATAATCTCTCAATTTCTTCCCTAGTCTCACTAAAATCTCTATTTTCAGAAGATTGGCTTTCTATTGGTGAAACAATACCAACTGAGGCTGCAGCCATTGCAATTTTTCTTGATATTCTAGCTTCAAGACCTAGTAAGGCGTCTAATCTATTAGCTGGGAAAATAGTCCTCATAAAAATTCTGTTATGCTGACTTCCAATACGGTCAATTCGCCCATGTCTTTGGACTAGCTTCATGGGATTCCAAGGCATATCATAATTAATAATATGTCTTGCTTGTTGCAGGTTTACACCTTCAGCCAAGACATCTGTTGTAATGAGCAGATCAGTTTTATCTTGATCACCAGAATTACCAGCAGTTTTAGGAGCAAAACGTGCAGCCACACTGGCTCTGTTTTCTTGTTCATTTTGTGATGTACCAGTTAAAAATTCAAATCGATCTTTATATGGGTGAAGTCTTGGATTATTTATAATTTCATTTTTCAAAAAATGATGTATCCACAACACTGTATCTGAGAAAAATGAAAAAATAAGGACCTTTCTTTTATCAAAAAAATCTTCTCTATTTGATGATTCTCTTTCCGCTTCTTCAATTATATATTCTAAATTCTCTATTAATTTTTTTAACTTTGGATCGTTTTCTATTTTTATATTTTCTAATTTAGAAAAAATTTTATTTAACTTGTCTAAATCATTTTCAATATCTTCACGAAGATTTTCACTATGAAATAAATCAATTGAAGAAGTAGCGTCACTGGAGGTAAGAAGATCTTCAAAATCTTCGTCATCATTAGCAGCTGCTTCTCTTAAAAATTCAGTTGAAATAACTTTTCCATTATCAAGTCCAGCCAGAAACAATTCGTGTTGTTCAATCAATCTTTCTATAGAAATTTTAAATGCACCAATTGAAGATTCAAATCTTTTTAGTAAGCCACTTAATATCAAGCCTGTTGCTGCAATACCAATTCTTTCGTCTTCAGGATCAAAGTTTATTAAATAAGAATTAGCCTTGTATCTTGCAAATTCTAGACAATCATCCTCATCTGGATCAAAATATAATTCAATTAAATCAAATAGCCCAGGCGCAAGTTGTTCAATATCATATCGTATTGAAATTGCTTTTGGTTCTGGAAAAACAATTGTCTGAAGTACTCCTCCAATTTTAACTTGATCATTTCGGTAATGTTTTTGAATAAACTGACGGGTACGTTTTACAGTGGTAGCATCTATTATAGGATATAAAACATCAGGTGACAAACTATTAGGATTTGTTCTCATTGCTTCATCAAAGCGGCCTCTGATTGAAATAATACCTCTGTTAGCTAGAAATGTATCTTGCTTAAGAAAAAAACGCGTTAAGTGATAAAGATCCCATAAGGAATTATTAACTGGTGTTGCTGTTAACATCAGAACATCTTTTCTCTTCCCATAAAGAAAAGTTCTTAATGCGTCTGCACGTGTCGGTGAATCTGGATTTCTATAATTGTGAGCTTCATCAATTATAACTAATTGATATTCTTCAATTTCTCTTTCCAAGTTAGAAGAATTAGCATTCGGCCTTCTTTTTTCATCAAAGAGCTGTTTATCTCTTGCAAGTTCTTCAAATGACAGTGTTTCAAGGCGAGTGTCAAACTCACTTTGAAATTGTTTCCATGCTGTATCTCTCAAGGCTGCAGGACATATTAAAAGTGCTCTTTGTCTCCTTTCTCTATAAATATTCAATATTTCACCAGCTATAAAAGTCTTTCCTAACCCGACTTCGTCAGCTACAATTACACCTCCTGTTTCTTCAATTAATCTCAATGCACGAGCAACTCCATGTTTTTGAAAACTTGTTAATGGAAGTCCTCTATCAGTCTCAAAATCTTGATCAATTTCTTGGCCGTATAACTCCCATAACACCCTTAAAAAAATCTCAAATGGTGTTTTAACTTGAAATATCTCTTCAAAATAAGAAGCTAAATCAAATGGAACTGCCTCATCCCAAAGATTATCAAACCATTTTTTCCCTTTAGACACAGTTTTTTCGCTATATTTGCCAAGGTTAAGTTCAAGGTTTGAGTTCAAGCCAGCAAAAGTAAGATTAGATGATCCAGCTATTATTACTCCATGTGTTGGATTTATTTGGTTATTTTTTTGTGAAAAGATATATGCTTTCGCATGCAAAAAGTTTTTCTCATATCTACGGACTTCCATGTTTCCAGCTCTAAGTGAATCAACTAGTTGTTTAACAAATTTATCAGAATCCTTATTAAATGGTATTAGATCACGCTCTAATCTTAAAAGTCGCTCTTGTTCACTAAATTTTTCTTTTAATTTTCTCTCAAAGAAGAAACTCTCGCTTTCTTCAAGCTTTTTTTGCCAGCGTGCATTATCAGCAATAGGATCTGAACCTAATAATAATTTCACTGTAGGAATGTGAGCAATTGCTTTAGCAATGTTACTAAAACCTGAAGGACTAAAGTACGCAGTTGCAATCCTAGCTTGTTCAATATTTATAATTTGCGAGGGATCTAATTGCCTCTCATCACCATTTAACAAATTTTTGAGAGCTTTTGATAATGTGTTACCTTCAATATTATCAATAAAATCTGGTTTTTCAGGCATCTAATATACTTTCTCTGACCATTGTTTGTAATGTTTTAGAACTGAATCAAGACGATCTTCAAAATTCCAATTTTTTCTAAAAGTTTTGTATATGTGAATTAAATGCTCTTTTGAAAGTCCATATAAAAGAGCCGCTAAAGCGTCTAGTTCATGTATAAGATTAAGTTTCTCTTCAGGATCTAAAATACCATAATCCACACCTACTGCTGACGCCCATTCTGAAAATCTCTCATCTGGACTAGCAAGTCGTCCAGAAATTTTTACAACTCTCTTCCAAATGATATTATCTCTTTTTGGCCTAGGTACAGATATTGAATTGAACAGGTAAAAATTTAAATGTAAACCAACATATCTTCTTACAGACCAATCAAGAGGAATTGAAGAAAGCATGCCAAGTAAATATGCTTCATCTTTTTGGTCACCTCTAGGAAACATAATAACTGGAGCACTATTAGTAACAAATGTTTTTGGAGGAATTAAACAGGCATATACTGTTCTGCTATCCAAACTATTTGTAACATCCCTAAAAATAATTCTAGGTTTCCAAGTTGAAAGTGTATTTTTATTTTTGATATAATCATTTGAAAATTCTTTATGAACACTGTCTCTAGCAGACCTGTGTGAGTTTTCTCTTTTGGTTTGCAACCATGGTAATATAATTGACGGATCACCCCATGAATTTAAAATACCAGTTTCAGGATCCCATATTTCAAAACTTGCTCCTTTATAGACCTTCCAAAAACCATTTGGACATTTATCGGAAAAATCTAGGAGAGATTTTTGATTAGTAGCATGTAATTCAGTATCAGGTCTTACTTTCCACTGATTGTCTTGATCATAATCTAATCGAGGTGACTGTTTGATAATTCTAAAAACTTCGACTGAATTTTCATCTGGAAGTGATGGTATAGATGAATCATTGCTCCATGATAATAATTCAGAGTAAGAAAAAATATTTTTATTCTTATCTTTGTTTTTATTGAAACTATTAAATGAGTCATAAGGACCAAGGGCAGAAATTTTGCAATTATTGTCATTGGTATTTTTTTCTATAGCTACCAAAGAAACAATATATTGATGATGTATAGGAAAAACCCATCCTTTGGAATTTAATAAAAAACATATATCTACTGAAGATGTTGATTGAAATAATTTTTTTCTAAAGATTTCAGAACCTTTTTGTACAAACACTGATCTTGGTAAAACAACTCCAATTCTTCCTAGTAAATTAGAGGTTACATACCAAAACCTCCATGAAAATGCTTTGTAAAGATCAGGATCACCTGTACTCATCCCAGGGAAATTTCCAGAATGTAAAAATTCTCTGATCAATTTTGACTGGGCTAATTCTTTTTTCAATTCTATGACCAAATCAGGTCTTTCTTCATGCATCTTTAATTTTAATTTTTCTTGTTCTCCAGGGGATAATCCTGCTAAACCAGGTCTATATCTAGCCCAAAATTTATCTTCGTTTACAACAACTTCTTCCCATGGAGGATTACCCAAAATAACATTAAAACCCTTATATTTACCAAGATAGACCTCAGGAAAAGCAACTGGAAAATGAAACGCTGATACTGGTTCTAGCAATTCACGAGCAAGTTCAAGTGAAATTGAGTTTTGTATTTTGTCTCTTTGATTTTCCCAATCATGAAACTCAAAACCTTTCAGTCTTGGATCATTTGAGACAGGATGAGCCGTTATAAGATCACAAAGTGCTTTAGCTTCTTCAGTTTTTAATTTAGCTTCTCTAATTAGAGAGCGGCCAATTGAAATATCTTTTAAAGAGGCATCCGATAATTTTGCAAGTATCTCAAGTGGCTTGGCTGCTTGTGATAGTAGTTTATCTGAATCTACTGCAAATAGAGTATTTGAAGACTCTTCAAATTTTTTTCTAATCTCATCTAATGATCCAACACCTACTAGAGCATTTCCGTGAACCAGATTATGATCTAAAAGAGACAGTGGGAGACCAGGTACAAATGTGTGTATCCATATAGATAATTTAGCTAATTGAACTGTTAAATGATTTAAATCTAATCCATATATACAACGTCTAGCTATCATTCGTCGAAGTAATTGACTATCTTCAATCATCACCGCATCAGCTAGCTCTCCTAACTCTCTTTTTGCAGCCGCTTTAAGATTTTCTAATTCACGAGTAACTCCAGGTGTTGGGTTTTCATCTAACCATGATATAAAACGTCTTTCAATTCTGTCTATTGTTGCTACTAAGAAATGTCCAGATCCCATGGCAATATCTGCTACCCGGAAATCAAATAACTGTTCAGCTCTGTCGGCCTCATTTAATTGTGAAATAAGCTTGAGATGCTGATCGATAGCAGGTTCTAAGGTTCTATCTAACAGGTGTTCAACTGCAAAATCTGGGGTATAAAAACTTCCTGATGATTTACGAGCACCTGATCGGTCATGCAAATAAATTTCTCCAGATTTCACATATACTTCTTTTTCAGCATTTGCAGGCAAATAAGCTCCGCTCTCTTTGCGGGTCAGATCTTGCTCAGCTACTGATAACTCTGACTCTAACAATGCTTCATAAATGGTACCAAACTCACGCACACTTAAAGATCTAAAGTCAACAGGCACATATAAATTATTTTCATTTTTAATTAATAATAATCCACGCAATGCTAATTCAAAACAATCATTTGGCAAAGAAATTTCAGCTAGAGCTGCACCTGCTCTTGAAACCTCAATATCACTTGAAAATATTGTTCCATCATATGCAGGCACTCCCCATTCTTTATTTCCAAATGATACTGCATCCCACAGTTTTGATGTTTCCATCCAGTGATGATTACCTTTACTGATAGGTTTATTATTTGAAGCTAATTCAGCTAGCTCTATAGCTTTATTCTTTAATGACCTAACTCGATAAGCTTCATTTCCTTTATAAGGTAATAAATCTCTATCTTCAGCATAAGCAATAAATAGTAATCGAAAAAGTACAGTTAGAGCCATTTCATATGTCAGCTCTATACTTTCTTTTGTAGGGTTTTTAAGATTTTGGGCATTCGCAATTCCCATAGCTAATTCAGGTACAACAATATCATAAATACGATCACGTAATTGCTCAGCGACATCAGCAGCAAATCTCTTAGATTCTTCTACAAGTGAGTTTATACTTCCTCCTTCTTTTAGAGCTTCACTCGAAAATAACATCCAAATTAAACCTATGTCTTCATTGCTCATTACGGATGTTTGACACTCGACAAAAGTTTCTGTACGGCCTCGCTTACTCACTCCAATATTTTTAGTGTTATAAAGTCTTATTCTGTCACCTTTAACCACAATAACCCAGGGAAGCTTTTCTCTATCAGCTTTTGTCAATGCATAAGAAACAGGCGTCATATTATTGAAACGTTCGTTACTAACTTCAGGAATTTCATGTTCTTTCAATAATACTGCTAGTGCTGTGCGTTCTTCTTTTACAGTTAATAAATCAGTGAGATTATCTAAATTTTGTCTATCAAAGCCTAATCCTGTAATAATATCAGTTTTATGACTGCTAAAAACTTTGCTTGCATTCTCGACTGCATTTTTCCAGTCAGGTTTATTTTTGGTGCCATGTGTTAATTCATGTAATGAAAATAAACCTTCATTAGTTATTCCAGGTATAGGTGTCTCAAGAGAAGGCATTGCATCAGAAAGAAAATTAATAGCAGCATTTCTATCAGCTAGTTTTAACGCACTTTCACAAAGTCGTTCAACTTGATTCATATCTTTACAATGAAAAACAGGTGGGTGTTCTCCTCCGACACCACAAATAGACGTGCCAGAAGTATAATTAACTATTACTAGAACTGGCACAGCTCTCCCAGATTTTCTTTTTTTAAAAGCTTGTTCCAATATACCTGAAGATGGTTTAGAACTTGATGAAAATACTGCTACCTCTAAGGCTTGATTTCCATTTCCTAAAAAAAGACCTTCTGGAGACAGATTATTTAGAGTTAAATCCAAAGCTCTAGGCTTTAATTCACTTTTAGATAAAAATTCCATTCACTAACACCAAATCATTAATTTATCTAATATTTTAAATAAAGTAAGGTTAATTTCAAACTTATATTTAATTATACCAAGAGCAAATTAAGAATTATTATAATAATTAATTAATATAATCCATAATAATTTCTGGTGGGTTTAATCCATGATTTATATGAATAAAAAATACATAAAAAAAAATTGCAAATTTTAGGATTTATGTTATTTTATAGATTGCTAGATTTCGTCTAGCTTTTTTTTTGTAAAAAATTCTTTCTTAACTTTCTATTTATATTTTTTGTCTCAATGATTTGTGAGAGACAAAAAATATAAATAGAAAGTTAAGGAGATAACATGACAAAAAATTTCTCAAATATTATCAAAGTTTCACAAAGTAATATTAATTCACTTCAATCTTTACTATTAAAATCAAAGTTTGAATTACTTGAAATATGGACTCCAGACAGTGGGGAAGAAAAACAAGTTTGGTTTAACACACAGTTAAATACAAAATTAACACTTATCGTTAAAAATGAAGAAGAACTTCTTACTACAAACAAACAGATTGTTTCTGAAGTCACTGACCTTTGGTTTGAACTTAGAGCAATAAGAGATGTTCTTGAGCAAGAATATTTATTACCTGAATTGAATTTAGAAGATGAAAATGAAAGTTCATTTCAAAAATATCAAAATAAGGTTGATGAATACCAATGTGAATGGAATGAAAATAAACAATACATGTCAAAACTCTTTAATAAAAGTATTGACCCTAGCATACTAGCTTTTCTAAACTTAGAAGAAGCTGACAAACAAAATTTGACAAATTAAAGGAGTTATAAAATGATAAGAAAAAAATATAACTCAAAATTTAATTTTAAAAAAAATACAGAGCAAAAAAAAGAAGCACCAAATCTTAAAATCGATTTTGTTGGTGTAGTAGATAAAGAAAAAAATCTTGGTCAAAGTTTAACTTATGGAAAAATACAATTTCCTAAAAACAAAAACTTTAAAAAAGGTTGGCACATTGTAGACCCTGCCCAAATTATAAATAAGGCTATTAAAGATGATGCTACATTATTACATATTGGAAAAGCACCTTTAAGAGGAATCAAAAAATTTTTATCTGACTGGTATTTCAAAGGGATAGGTGAAGTCTTAGCAGATAAGATTGTTGAAGAAGCAAAAATGACCACACTAACTTTAATAAGAGGAAACACCTCAAACCTTAAAGAAAGATTTCAACTTAATGATGAACAAACTAAAACATTACATAATGGTTGGCAAAAAAATAAAGATACAGCTTATTACGAAATTCTAATTAATGAACTTGGTTTTACTAATACTCAGAAACAAAGATTAAAGGATAACTATGGAATACTTCTAATCAAAGTACTTGCTACAAACCCAATTTCGCTTTTAGGAGCCATTCCTTTATTATCCTTTTCTGATATTGAAAGAATTTGTGAAAGGTTAAATTTCGAAATTTCAGATGAACAAAAAGCCATTGCTGTTACAAAACATGTTGTGAATAAAAAGGAAATATCTGATGGACACACTTGTTACCCTTTAGAAGGTATTGTGCCAGAAGTTTTAAAATTATCAGAATTAGAAAAAGATTTTATTATTAAAACCATTAAACAACCATCCTCAGGATTTAAGTTTTTAGAAAAAAATAGTAAAGAAATTATCCAGTCTGATGACTCAAATTTAAGAGATAAAAAAATTGTTCAGGAAATAAATAGAATTATTAAAACTTTTTCTCGAGGAAAGAATAAAAAAACATTCATTAAATCAGAGCTTAAAGTTCAAAAAAATGTGGATTTATCTGATGAACAAATAGACGCAGTAAATGCAGCTATAAATAATCCTGTTTCAATTATTACTGGGGGCCCTGGGGCTGGGAAAACAACGATGGTTAAAGCTTTAGTAAGTGCAATAACAAAATTAAAGTTAAAACTAAAACTTACTGCACCAACAGGAAAAGCAGCTACTAGAATAGCTGCAGAGGGGTTAATGCAATATAAACCTTCTACAATACATTCATATCTTGGACCTTTTGAAGAAAAGTCTGAAGAGAAGTTTGATATTATGATTGTAGATGAATCTTCAATGATTGATATAGAACTAATGAAGTCATTATTAGTATCTATTCCTGATAAAGCTTCAATTGTTTTTATAGGAGATGCTGACCAATTACCTCCAGTTGGCCCAGGTCAAGTTTTTAAAGATTTTATTAAATCTCAAAAAATAACCGTAGCAAAGTTAACAGGCAACTACAGACAAGACTCTATGAGTGGTATTGCAAAGTCAGCCAGAGAAATTGTAAAAGGTAAAATACCTACATTAACAGATGAATTAAATGAAGATGTTATTTTCAAAAATTTACCTATTGGTAAACAAGCTGATGAAATAATAACTCTTTATTTTGAAACATTACCCAGTCTTGGAATTAAACAAGAAGATATTCAAATTCTTACACCACAAAGAGAAGGAGAAGTAGGTATCTATAATTTAAATAGATTAATACAACAAAAACTTACTGCTAGAGGAAACCCTTTATTTACAAATAAACTGAAAAGTAAAAATAATGATTTTGAGATGAGTTTTTTTTCTGGTGACAAAGTTATAATGAGAAAAAATAAAGTTAAAGAACTTGGACTAGTCAATGGAGATATAGGAAGAGTTTTAAGAAAAAGTGGTAGTACTGTTTTTATAGAATTTAATGAAAAAGAAATAGAATTTTCAGTAAAGGATACTTTTGACTTACAACTCGCCTACGCTATCACTATTCATCTGAGTCAAGGTTCAGACTATAAAGGTGTTATCATAACCTGCTCTAGTGAACATAGATATATGTTGCGAAGAAACTTGATTTATACAGCACTTACTAGAGCTAAAGATAAGGCTGTATTCGTAGGTGAAAAAAGCTCATTTTCTGAAGGTGTAGAAAAAATTCCTGTCTTAAGATACACAAATTTAATCGATATAATTAAAGAAGACCTTAAAGATGACTGATACAAAGTGCAGGGTCTGTAGTAAAGATGGAAAATTTTATGGATTACTTTTTAAATGCTCAAATTGTTCAGCTGTGCACTGGGATAAATCAAAAATAAAAAAGAAATATAATAAAATTGAAAAAAATTCACCTGAATGGAATTTGATAAAAGAAACAATTTTAAAAGAAGCCGAAACGCCAAAATCTAAAGGACATTATGTATACACGCTTCGTTTAAAAAGTAAGCCTAATTACTTATACGTAGGTTTAACTGGTATTCATCCATATGAAAGATACCTAAATCATATTATAGGACATAAAGCTAGTAAGTACGCTAAAAAATATGCAACTGCATTAATTGAGTTCGAAGGTCCTATGAAATACAATATTGCTGAAGAAAGAGAAAAGTCTAGAGGTAATGAATGGAGAGCTGATGGTTACACAGTTAAGGGAGCACCAACATAAAATATTAATTTCGTATTTAATGTGTCCGATTGTCGGACACTTTGAAAAACAAATAACCGAGACATTAATTTAAAATATTTATATGTTAAATCTAAGCTTTGATTTTTATAAATAATTAAATTAATTTCAAATGATACGCCTTAATATTACCTTATTGTGCTCTAAATCTCATCATAATTGTAATGAATATTTAATCAATGAAACGACATTCCTCCATCGTTTTTATTTTATGCATAAAACTCCTCGTAGCATTAGCTGTTCAATCAGCTAATGCTAACAAAAATGATAAACTTCAAGATTGGTCAGGATTATATATACCAACCTGGATCAATGATAAAAATAAACAAAAATATCCAGATTTCAGTCATTATTTTATTCCTAATAACAATTATATATTGATATCAAATTGGAAAAATAAACTAATTCTTCAGTCTAGAATATTTTCAAAAAAACCCCGTAAATTTGGGTATTTTGATAGCGAAATCAAATACGCTAAATATTCTAATCAAAGTTTAGAAGAAGGTAATTGCAAAATAGATTTAAAACTAAAAGACAGTAAACTTTTTGTAAAAATGAATACGGAACGGAAATGTGATCAAAAAATAAATATTAGTGGGGAATATGTTAAACATAGTATAGAAAAATTTTTAGAAGACAGTGGCGAATTATTTTTAGGAAAATTTTATAATGACGATATATGTGATAAAGCAACACAACTCGATTGGAATGAAAAAGATTTGATTTGGTCTGAAGATGAAGAATTACAAGAATTTGTTAATGAAGCCAAAAAAAGAAAATTAAAATGTAATGTCAAAAAAGGATATATATCATATGTTCTAGCTTGTTTATGGGGAAAACCACAATTGCCAGAATATTGTGAGGAATTAAAAGATATAAGAGGACCTTACAAAACAGAAGATCTTTGTAAAAAAAGAGTTTATGAAATTGTTGATGAAATGCCATCGCATAGACCACATATGCAAGCTAGAGGTTTTCGATGTGAAAAATTATAACTATTTACTTTATTACTAACTTTAGAATTAAAAATAATAGATTAAAAAGATAGATGTAAGTATTATAGTAATAATATTTTTTTATATACCAATGAGTTTTTAAAATGCATAGATTTGTAATCATAATATTATTATCCTTAATGGTGTCAAATTGTTCTAAAAACTCTGGTGGTGGTTATACTATTGGTCAAAAAACAAGTCCTGCATGGTATTCAACAGCACCTCAAAGTGACATAAATTTTTATTTTGATGCTAAATCAACAATGCAATTATGTCTTATGTGGGAAGAAAATTACCCTAATGGTAAAACTATGTGGAAAGAAAATAGAATTCAAATAGGTAAAGCTTTGAAAAAAAGAGGAAAAGATGAATTTTTTTGCACTGATCCAAAAAAAGACTCACAAAATATTGAAAGAGCAAAGGAAAGAAAAAAAATTGCTTTAGAAAAAAAAGCAAAATACGAGGAATGTTTGGAAAAAGAAAATCAATGTATTAGAGATTGGAATGAATATTATTCATGTGAAAGTTATAGAACAAAGAATTCATATGGATGCTCTTATCCTCGATGCAGAAGGCCAAGTCCTTATTTGTCATCATGTAGACACTTAAGATAAAATCAATAAAACTCCATACTAAAAATAGAAAAAAATTATATAAAACTTTTATTTATTAGGGGATTAAGTAAGGGATTAGATTTAATTACAAACAATGTTTATTAGCTATATTGCGTTAGAAAAGATGTTTGACATCCCCTCCCTCCGCCAATAACGTTAGCTTATTTTAAATTGCTTTTTTTCTTTAGATTTAGAAAAAGAACTAGATACGGCATTTACAGCATCTTTAAGAGCTCTAATTATCAAATCAACATCTTTTGTATTATAATTATAATTCCTTGGATTTGATAAGCCAATTAAGTTCTCAATTGCTAAAACAGCTTTTTCAGTTCTTAGCTCGGCTAGCCTGACAAACTTTTGACGTTTATTTTCATTTTTTTTCTTCAT
>CACMRG010000006.1 GCA_902616005.1 uncultured SAR116 cluster alpha proteobacterium | reverse complement strand
GAGAATGAAAGTAAGACTCAAAAAAGAAATAGTCACAATTGGCATTCCTGAAGTAAGTCCATCTAACCAAGTAGGAAAATATTTAAATGTAGAAGAATGGAATGAACTTTTAAATGAGAGTAATAGTATGATAATAGATACTAGAAATAATTATGAAGTATCCATTGGAACTTTTAAAAACAGTACAAACCCTAAAATTAAATCTTTTAGAGATTTTCCAAAGTGGGTTCAAGAAAATTTAATTGATAAAAAAGTTTCAAAAAATTCAAAAATTGGAATGTTTTGTACAGGTGGTATTCGTTGTGAAAAATCTACATCATACTTGAAACAACTTGGGTTTAAAAATGTTTTTCATTTGGATGGAGGAATTTTAAATTATCTAGAAAATGTTAAATCAGATGAAAATGAATGGAAGGGTGAATGTTTTGTTTTTGATTATCGCGTTTCTTTAAATGATTCTCTGGAAAAGGGCGAATATGATATTTGTTATGCTTGTAGAATGCCCTTGAGTATGGAAAATAAAAAAAACAAACATTATCTAAAAGGTCAAAGTTGTGAATTTTGTTATGATAAAACAACAATTAAACAAAAAAAGAGATTTAATGAAAGAGAAAAGCAAATCAAGTTATCAAAAGTTAAGAATTTAAAACATTTAGGTCCTAAAGATTAGAAAATTCTATTTTATCAAACCACCTATTGATAATTCATTAAGATTAGAATTTTTAAAATTAATATTACATAGAATACGCCACAATACCCAGTCAAAACCATTTTCTTTTGGAGATTTTGCACAACTTGGCATACCAATAATATAAATATCTTTATTAGAGGATTTAAATTTAGATAATAACAATAAATTTCCTGGTTCAACAGGAATACCAAATCTGATTATTTTTGCTCCACTTTTTGAAATGGCGTTTGGGATTACATCTTTAATATGTGTTATAGCATGTGGACCTATGATTAAAATAATGTCAACATTTCGATTTATACAAATTTGTATTTTATTACATAAAATATTTTCTTTATGAGGAATTATAATTTCTTTGAGTTTTTTTATACCACATGATTCCAATCGTCTCTGTGTAACATCTCTTGATTTTATTATGAGTTTTTCATTAATTTTATTGTCAAAAGTTTGAATTAAAGTAATGTTTTTCTTTTTAAAGGGTACCACCTTAAAAGTGTCTATTAATCTTAAACTATTTTTTTCTAATAGTTTTTTGTCAATGCCATAAGGTATAACTTTAGCTGTAATTAATTCTTGGTTTTTTTTAACTTTAGAAAATGGTCTTATTGCACTTATGGCAATTTTTGAATTATTATTCAATTTTATTAAATTATTTGTTTTATAAATGAATAATCCTGATGCAGTACTGTAAATATTACTTCTTCCAGTATTTAAATTTTTATAATTCAGATTATTAATTTTATTTTTACATATATTTTTAGCTATTAAATCTGATGCTTTGTTTTCATCAAAATCATTTTGATCAAGTAAAAATCCACTAATTTGTTTAAAACCATTAGTAACAAGAATATTTTTAATTTGTTGGTTAATTTTTGTTCCTTTAGACAGCTTAACTTTTTTTCCATTTTTTATTACAAAAATATTTTCCGGTAATATGAAACCAATGCATTTTTGTATTTGAACAGTTTTAAAAATCATTTAGGCAATATCTCAAAATTTGATCATAATATATATGATAAATTACTTGACGTAAATCCTAGTTAGTTATATCACAAATATATACGTATGGGGCTGTAGCTCAGTTGGGAGAGCGGGTGCTTTGCAAGCATCAGGTCGTCGGTTCGATCCCGTCCAGCTCCACCATAAAATATATTTGTTAGAGAGAGAAAAATGGCTGTTCCTAAAAGTAAAATAACTAAATCAAGACGTGGAATGAGAAGATCTCATGATGCAATTGATAATGATGCGTACGTTGAAAATAAGGATACTGGTGAATTACATCGTCCTCATCACATTGATCTAAAAACAGGTATGTATAATGGGAAACAGATTTTAAAAATCAAAACAAAAAATTAATATTTTTTTCTTAACAAATATTTTATTAAAAATACTTTCTTTTAACATTGATATAAGGTCATGAGCGTGGGTGATAAAAAAAAAATATCAAAAAATCCAATGTTTAACATAGGTGATATCGTTAAACATAGAATTTATCCATTTAGAGGTGTAATTGTAGATGTTGATCCAGAATTTTCTAATACAGAAGAGTGGTATCAATCAATTCCAGTAGATTTAAGACCTTCAAAAAAACAACCATTTTATCATTTAATGGCTGAAAATTCAGAAACTTTTTACTCAGCATACGTTTCTCAACAAAATATTATTATGGATAGCGATAATGGTCCAGTTGACCATCCTGACCTTGAGCAGATGTTTAGTGGGATTCAAAAAGGTAAATATTTATTAAAGCCTCAGGTTAGGAATTAATTATTTATTAAATGTTCTTTAATTAATGTTATATAATACTATATACATAACATAATTTAAAATCAGAAATATTTTCAAATAGGGTATATTAAAGTGGTAGCAACAACTGAAACTATTAATCAAGTAAAAACAACTACAGATAAATACAAATATGGATTTTCCACTGAGATCGAAGTTGATAAGGCTCCAAAAGGGCTGAATGAAGATATTATAAGATTTATTTCTAAAAAAAAAGACGAACCAAAATGGATGTTAGATTGGAGATTAGAAGCTTTTAAAAAATGGAAAAGAATGGAAAAGCCTAATTGGGCAAAAGTTTCTTTCCCAGATATTGATTTTCAAGATATTTATTACTATGCTGCTCCAAAATCTAAAAAGAAGTTAAATAGTTTAGATGAAGTTGATCCTGAACTATTAAAAACCTATGAAAAATTAGGTATTCCTCTAAATGAACAAAAAATGTTAGCTGGCGTTGCGGTTGACGCTGTTTTTGATTCTGTTTCCGTGGCAACAACTTTTAGAGAAAAGCTTTCAGAAGTTGGTGTAATTTTTTGTCCAATTTCCGAAGCAATAAAAAATCATCCAGATTTGGTAAAAAAATATATTGGTTCTGTTGTACCAGTAACTGATAATTATTATACTGCCCTTAATTCTGCTGTTTTCACTGATGGTTCATTTGTATATATTCCAAAAGGAGTTAAATGCCCTATGGAATTATCAACCTATTTTAGGATTAATGAAAAAAATACTGGTCAATTTGAAAGGACATTAATAGTTGTTGAGGATGAAGGTTATGTCTCTTATTTAGAAGGATGTACAGCTCCACAAAGAGATGAAAATCAATTGCATGCTGCTGTGGTCGAACTAGTTGCTATGAACAAATCACAGATAAAGTACTCAACTGTACAAAATTGGTATCCAGGAGATGAACAAGGTAAAGGTGGGATATATAATTTTGTAACTAAAAGAGGTAAATGTTTAGGTGAAAATTCTAAGATATCTTGGACACAAGTTGAGACAGGCTCTTCAATTACGTGGAAGTACCCATCTTGTATTCTTATGGGGGATAATTCAATTGGAGAATTTTATTCAGTAGCAATTACTAATAATGCTCAACAGGCGGATACTGGCACTAAGATGATACATATTGGTAAAAACACAAAATCTACAATTATTTCAAAAGGTATTTCAGCAGGAAAGTCACAAAATACATACAGAGGACAAGTTCAGATACAAAAAAGCGCTAAAAATGCACGCAATTTTACTCAGTGCGATTCTTTGCTCATTGGTGACACCTGTTCAGCACATACAGTACCTTATATTAATCAACATGTATCAAATGCTAAAGTTGAGCATGAGGCAACCACTTCAAAAATATCAGAAGACCAACTGTTTTATTGTATGCAAAGAGGTCTAGATGCTGAACAAGCAACATCTATAATTGTTAATGGATTTTGTAAAGAAGTCATGAAAGAACTTCCTATGGAATTTGCTGTTGAGGCTCAAAAATTAATAGGTATTAGTCTAGAGGGTTCTGTAGGGTAAAGTCTTATGCCTATACTTGAGATTAAAAATGCTGAATTAAGCATTGATAATAAAAAGATATTAAAAAGATTATCATTAAACGTTAATGAGGGAGAAACTCATGCGATTATGGGTCCAAACGGATCTGGAAAAAGTACGCTTTCATATATGTTAGCCGGAAGAGATGGCTATGAATTAGATAATGGAAGCATTACATTTGATAATATTGATCTTACTCAACTTTCACCAGATGAAAGGTCAAATTTAGGGCTGTTTTTAGCTTTCCAATATCCAGTAGAATTACCTGGTGTATCTAGCACAAATTTTTTAAGAGAAATTTTTAATTCTAGAAAAAAACATTTAGGTGAAATTGAATTATCACATCTTGACTTTATAAAGCATTTAAGAAAAGTTGCTGAAAATCTTAGTATTAAAGATGAAATGTTAAAAAGATATGTAAATTTTGGCTTTTCTGGTGGAGAGAAAAAAAGATTTGAAATACTTCAAATGGCTCTTTTAAATCCCAAAATTTCTGTGCTAGATGAAACAGATTCTGGTTTAGACGTAGATGCACTAAAAATAGTTTCTGAAGGTGTTAATAATTTAAAAAATAAAAATAATGCTGTAGTTGTAATCACTCATTATCAAAGATTATTGGATTATATAAAGCCAGACATTGTTCATATAATGTCAGACGGTAAAATTATTAAGTCTGGAGATGCAGACCTAGCTTTGTATGTAGAAAAAAATGGTTATTCTGAGATTTTGAATGAAAAAAACTAGAAATGACCAATTCTTTTCAAATTTAGAAAAATTTGTTAATAAAGTTTATCCAAATCAACCTCAAAGACAACCTTATTTGAATTTAAAATCTTGGCCTACTCCAAGAGATGAAGCTTGGAAATTTAGCCGATTAGGTAAGTTAGCTAGAAAAAATATTTTACCACTAAATTTGGAAAATCAACAAAACTTCAATATTAATAAATTAATAAAAGACTCTATATCTTTAGTTTTTGTTAATGGAAAATTTGAAAAAAAATTATCAGATAAATTACTTTCAAAAATTGTAATTGAAGAAGTTCAAATAGAAGATTTTAAAGAGATAATTAATAAGTTTGATAACTTATCTGTAAAAAATCACCCAACATTAAATTCTACACTTTCATGTTCACAGAAGTTTTTTAAAATTAAATTTAAACATGATAGTAAGTTTTATAAACCAATTGAAATTTTTAATTTAGGAGGAACTGAAAACACTTCAATACATCCATTTATTTTTATTGATTTAGGAAAAAATACTGATGTTAAAGTTTTTCAACATTACTCAACTTATGCTGAATTATTAGCTCCTTTTGAAATTATAAATTTATCTGAAAACTCAAATTTAGAAATTATTAAAATATATGATGATAAAATAAATTCACATAATCTATCATTGACACTTTCTGTAATAAAGGGAGAAGCTAATTTAAGAAGTTTTGCACTTATTAAAGGTGGTGAATTCACTAGATCAGAAATGCATACTTTGTTAGAAGGGGAAAACTCAAAAGCAGATATTAATGGCATTTATTTATCATCGGGGAATCAGCATCATGATTTAACTTCATGTGTTTATCATAATGTACCTAATTGCAAATCTTCTCAAATTGTTAAAGGTGTACTTGGCGAAAAATCAACTGCAGTATTTCAAGGAAAAGTCAGGGTTGAAAAACTTGCGCAGAAAACTGAAGCTAAACAAATGAGCAGGGCTATTATGTTATCAGATAAAGCTGTATCCAATTCTAAGCCTGAACTTGAAATTTATGCAGATGATGTGATATGTGGGCATGGAGCAACAGTTGGTGAATTAGATGAAGATCAAATTTTTTATCTTTCAAGTAGAGGTATATCGAAACAAAAAGCTAAAGTTATTCTTATAGATGCATTTTTGAATGAGATGATTTCTCTATCAATTAGTGATAAATTCCATAACATTATTTATAATGAAACTAAAACTAAAATTAATAAATTATTAGCCAATGAACATGAATGATATACATAAAAATTTTGATGCACAAAAAATCATTAATGAATTTCCAGCATTAAAACAAAAAGTTTGGGATAAATCATTAGTATATTTAGATTCAGCAGCATCAATGCAAAAGCCAAAAGATGTTATTGATGTAATTAAAAATAACTACTCTAAGGAATATTCGAATGTTCATAGGGGATTACATTTTTTATCAGAAAAAGCTACGGAGAGTTATGAAGAATCCAGAAGAAAAGTTGCAAAATTTATCAATGCAGATGAAAAAGAGATTATATTTACGTCAGGTGCAACTGCATCAATAAACTTAGTTGCTTATAGTTGGGGGATGGAAAATCTAAGTGCTAATGATGAAATAATATTAACAATCGCAGAACATCATGCTAATTTTGTACCTTGGCAATATATTGCTGGAATAAAAAAAGCTAAAATAAAGATTGCTTATTTTGATCCTGATAAAGATTTTGATATAAATATTATTAAATCGCTTATATCAGATAAAACTAAAGTCGTAACTTTTCCTCACGTTTCAAATGTTTTAGGGACAATATTTCCAATTAAAGAAATTTCTGATTTAGCCAGATCTGTTAATGCTATTTCTTTAATAGATGGATGCCAGGGAATAAATCACTTCCCTGTTGATATTAAAAATATTGGTTGTGATTTTTATTGTTTTTCTGGACATAAATTATATGGACCAACTGGAATTGGTATTTTGTATGGAAATTATAAACTACTAGAAAACATGCCTCCTTTTTTATGTGGAGGTGATATGATTGACGTAGTAAGCATAGACAAAACTACTTTTGCAGACCCACCTTTAAAATTTGAAGCTGGCACTCCTCCTATTGTTCAAGCAATTGCATTAGGAAAAGCTATTGATTGGATTAATAAATATGGAATTGAAAATATTGGTAATCATGAACAAAAATTGATTTCTTATGCATATGATAAACTCGAAAAAATAGATGGTGTAAATATTTTTGGAAAAAATAAGAATAAAGCAGGAGTAATATCCTTTACAATGGACTGCGCACATTCTCATGATATTGCTACAATAATTGATAGAGAAGGTGTGGCCGTGAGAGCTGGTCATCATTGTGCACAACCACTTTTAGATCATTTTAATTTAAGTTCTACAACTAGAGCATCAGTTGGAGCTTACTCTACATATGAAGATTTTGATAGATTAGTATTATCTCTGGAAAAAGTTAAGAAGATTTTTAAATGATGAATAAAGATACAAAAACGCTTTATGATTTTATACCAAACTACGCAAAAGGTTTAACAAAACCATTTATAGTAAAGTTAGGGAGTAAAAATACTTTTGATAAAATTTCAATATGTAAAAAAGATATAATTTCTAACTTAACAAATGTTTATGATCCAGAGATACCAGTCAATATTTATGATTTAGGTCTTATATATGACATAAATATATCAAAAGGTAATAATGTGTTTATAAAAATGTCTTTAACATCACCTGGGTGCCCTGTTGCAGGTGAATTACCAAAACAGGTTGCAGATGAGTTGACTAAAATTAAAAATATAGGTCTAATTGAAGTAGAACTTGTGTGGGATCCACCATGGACAAAAGCAAGAATGAGCGAGGACGCTAAATTAGCGTTAGATATATAGATGAAGAATGACAAACAAATTTTGACTATTACTGATGCTGCATTAAATAGGGTGAAATTCCTCATGAAAAAAACAGATAATGATATTGTTGGATTAAGAGTTGGTATTAAAACAGCTGGTTGTTCAGGTTTGAAATATAATATTGAGTACGCTAAAGAAGTAAAACCATTTGAAGAAAAAGTAATGGTTGATGATGTACTTATTTTAGTAGATCCTGCTGCAACAATGTTTTTAATTGGATCAAAAATGGATTATAAAGAAAATAAATTTAGTTCAGGCTTCGAATTCGAAAATCCAAATGAAATTTCAAGATGCGGATGTGGTGAAAGTTTTACAGTTTCAAGCTCTTAATTTTCAATGAAAAAAAATGTTAATGAAACAGTAAATCCAAGTACATTGGATTTCTTTTCTGTATTAAAACAACTTTATGATTTTGTTATTCCAAAGGGAAACATTGAAATTCCAGTTCGAATCTTTATAGCTATGTTTTTTCTTTTTTTAGGAACATTAACTAATATTTTAATACCATTTTTATATGGATTTTCAGTTGATTTAGTAAACAAAAATGAATTTTCAAACTTTTATTTAATAATTGTATTAATTGGTTGCTATGGATTTGCTCGCTTTGCCAAAGTATTTTTTGATGAAGCAAAACAATTTGTTTTCATAAAAGTTGCACAAAAATCTGTAAGGGCCGCGGCATTATTTGCCTTTCAACATCTTCATAATTTATCCTTAAATTTTCATCTTAATAGAAAAACAGGAGGATTATCTAGAGCTCTTGATAGAGGCGCAAAAGGAATAGAACTTTTACTTAGATTTAGTATTTTTGAAGTTATTCCTGTTGTTTTAGAGGTAATAATGGTTGGTGTTGTACTTTGGACAACATTTGGTTTTTTTTATTGTGCTGCTACATTGTCAACTGTTTTTCTTTACGGTATTTTTACTTTTAAACTGACCGAATGGAGAATCTTAATCAGAAAAAAAATGAATGAATCTGATGAAAATGCAGGCTCAAAAATGGTTGATAGTTTACTGAATTATGAAACAGTAAAATATTTTAATTCTGAAATTAAAGAAATAAATTCTTACAATAATGCTCTTAAAGATTATGAAGACAAAGCTGTAAAAACAAGGTTGTCGCTTACAGCAGTAAATTTGGGACAAGGCTTAATTATTTCTTTAGGTTTGTTTTCTATTATGTCTGTGGCCGCATATGATATTTATCGTGAAAAAATGAGCCTCGGTGATTTTGTCGTTGTAAACACATTCTTGCTTCAATTATATGTGCCATTAGAATTTTTAGGGTATGTTTATAGGGAGATAAGGCAATCAATTTTTGATATGAAAAAAATGTTTGAATTAATGAATGAAAAGTTAGATATATTTGATCGAGATAATGCTAAAAATTTTAAATTTCATGATGGTAAAATAATTATTTCAAACTTAGGTTTTAACTATAATTCTAGAAATATCATAAAAAATATAACCTCCCAGATTCACGTAAGGAAAGTAACACTTTTGAAACTTTAATGAGAATAATAATTGGCCAACAAATTTCTCGAAAAGCAGCCGAAAGTATATATCAAAAACTTAAAGAAAAAAAGATCACTACATATAAAAATTTTTTGAAGACTGATGACAAATATTTAAAAAACCTAGGTTTATCATTTAGAAAAATTCTATACATTAAAGACTTAGCAAAAAATATTTATAAAAAAAAAATTAACTTAAATGAGTTTAAAAAATCATCTTCAGAGGTTGTATATAATTCTCTTATAAAAATTAAAGGTATTGGCAAATGGACAATTAATAATTATCAATTGTTTGTATTAGAAGATTGTGATGCTTGGCCTGGTGGTGATTTAGCCGTTCAAGAAGCCATTAAACGTTTAAAAAATTTAGATGTAAGACCCGATGAAAATGAATCAAATAATATAGCAGAAAAATGGAGACCTTTTAGGGGGTCTGCTGCTTTGTTGTTATGGCATTATTACAGTAAAAAAAATGATTAAAAACGATGAAATCAAAAACATTATCAAAATAATTGAAAAGTGCAGTGCTGTTGCATTAACTTTTTATAAACAAAAACACATTGAAGTGTCTATTAAAGATGATAACTCACCTGTAACAAAAGCTGATTTAGAAGTTAGTAGAATCGCAACTAATAAACTTTCTGAAATGTTTCCTAATGATAAAATAATATCAGAGGAAAACATAACTCATTTAAATGAAGTTGATATGACTAAATATTGGCTTATTGATCCTATAGATGGTACTAAAGAATTCATTACTAAAAGTGGGTTTTTTACAATTAATTTTGCATTAATATCAAATAATAAACCTGTTTTTGGAATTATATGTCAACCAACAACCTCTTCTATTTGGTTTAATAATAATAATAAAGCATATAAAATTAAAAAAACATATAACATTTTAGATGCTAAAGAATTAAAACCTAAAACTATAAATTACAATAAACTCAATATGATTTGTAGTTCTACAAACTTAAAATTAGGTATAAAAAATTGGTTAAATATGATTAATCCATTAAAAATTTCAGATATAGGATCAAGTCTTAAATTCTGTTATCTTGCGGAAGGTAAGTATGATATTTACCCAAGATCAATACCAACCATGGAGTGGGACACAGCTGCAGGACATAGTATTTTAAAAGCAAGTGGTGGTAATATTTTTACCACAAATGGATTAGAATTATATTATGGGAAAAATCATTTTAAAAATGATAACTTCATAGCTTTTAGTAATTATAAAAACTTTCCTTTATCCAAATATTTTTTAGAAAATATTGAAGATTATAAAGTTTATATAAAAAAAATTGAAACTGCATCAAGCTCCTTAAAAAATGGAAAACTTGTTGTTTTCCCTACTGAAACAGTTTTTGGATTGGGAGCTATCGGCACTAATGAACAAGCTATCTCTGCAATTTATGCAGCAAAAAATAGACCGCAAAATAATCCTCTAATTGCACATTTTTCTTCCCTAGAGCAAGTAAAAAAATATGTTATTTTTACAGATCTAGCTAATAAACTAGCTGCTAATTTTTGGCCTGGTCCTTTAACAATGGTTCTAAATATTAATAAAAAAAATCGATTTTCAACAATTTTATCCAGAGGGGAAAATACACTTGCAGTAAGAATTCCTTCTCATCCAGTAGCTTTAGACTTAATATCAAAATCTGAAACCCCTATTTTAGCGCCTAGTGCAAATAAATCTGGACGCGTTAGTCCAACTTCTGCAGAACATGTCAAACAAGACTTTAAAAAATTAAATGGTCCAACTTGGGAAATTTCTGATATTTTAGATTTTGATGGATGTGAAGTTGGTATTGAATCGTCTGTTGTAGATTGTAGAAATGAACTTCCAATAATTTTAAGAGAAGGATTTATTACACAACAAAACATAGAAGACGTTATGGATATTAAAATAACAAATAAAAATTTCACTGATGAATTAATATCACCTGGCATGTTGCAAAAACATTATGCCCCTAAAACCAAAGTTTTATTAAACCAAAAAAAGTATATAGCTGGTTCAGCTTGTTTAGGTTTTGGCAAACTTCCAAAAACTTTTAGAAATTGTAAGCATATTTTCAATTTAAGCTTATCTGAAAATTTATTTGAGGCTTCCCATTTACTTTATGAAGGGTTAAGGTATTTAGATAAATTAGACTTAAAATTTATTCAAGTTTTACCTATTCCTAGCGGAGGAATTGGAAAGGCTTTGAATGATAGATTAAAAAGAGCATCTTTTAATGAATGATTATAAAAATAAAATAACTTCTTTGAATTTAAAATCTAAACCTATTTTTGATATTGAAGATCATCTTAAATATACAAAGGATTGGAGAGGACAGTATATTGGAGATGCAATAGCTATTTTAAAACCACATGATAAATATGAAGTGTCAAAAATTTTAAAATTTGCATATGATAATGAAATTTCAATTGTTCCACAAGGTGGAAATACAAGCCTTTGTGGTGCAGCAACTCCTCTTAAAAATTCCTTTTCAATCATCATAAGTACAGAAAAAATGAATAATATTATTTCTATAGACAAAGAATCAATGACAATAACCTTAGAACCAGGAGTTATTTTAAGTATCATTCATGAACAAGTTGAAAAGAATGATCTTTTTTTTCCACTTAGTTTAGGAGCTAAAGGCTCATGTACAATTGGTGGAAACTTATCTACAAATGCAGGGGGTATAAATGTCTTAAAATATGGTAACACAAGAGATCTATGTTTAGGTTTAGAAGTTGTGTTACCTAACGGTGATATAATGAACTTGTTAAAAATGCTTAAAAAAGATAATACTGGTTACGATTTGAAAAATATTTTTATTGGCGCTGAAGGAACTCTTGGAATTATTACAGCTGCTACCATGAAATTATTTCCAAAACCGAAATTAAGTCTTACTTCTTTTGTTGAAACGCTCTCAATAGATAATGCAATTAAACTTTTGAACCTTTTTGAACAAGAATTGAAAAACGAACTGGAAGCATTTGAACTTATGCCAAAAGTTTTTTGGGAAGTAGCATCAAATAATACAGAAAACTTATCACTTCCATTTAATAAAATGCCAGAAATGGGCGTTTTGTTAGAATTAACAACAACATCTACTAATGATACTTTGCTTAATAATGAAGGGACAACATATTTATACGAAAAACTTGAACATCTTCTCTCAAAAGCATTAGATGCAGAATTAATTGATAATGCAATAATTTGTAAAAATGATTTAGAAAGAAATAAATTATGGGAAATTAGAGAAAATGCCGCTGAAAATGAAAAAAAAGAATTAATAAATTCTCATGCCAAAAAATGTCTTAAACATGATATTTCTTTGCCCATAAATAATATAGAAAAATTTCATAAAGAAACTCAAGAAATGATTTCTACAAAAATAAAAAATACAAGAACGATTTTCTTTGGTCATTTGGGAGATGGAAACTTACACTACAATATATTTGGTAATGGCAAAGGAGATGATGGATTTGAAAACCAATCACACAATATAACAGAAAACTTATACAAAATTATTGAAAGATTAAATGGATCTTTTTCTGCCGAACATGGCATTGGACAATTAAAAAAAGATAATCTAAGATTTTTCAAAGATCCAGTAGCATATGATTTAATGAAAAATATAAAACATATGATTGACCCAAAAAATATTATGAACCCAGGAAAAATTCTAATTTAAAGTGTTCATTATTTTAAAATTTTAGCTATTATAATCACATGAAATTTATAATTTTAATATTATCTTTTGTTCTTTTTTCAGTGTCTTCTTATTCCCAAAATAATACCAAAAGTAATGTTGAATTTACTAGTGATAGTTTGGAAGTTGATGAAAATAAAAATTTAATGATAGCTAAAGGAAATGTAATCATTAAATCTGAAAAAGAAACAATTAAAGCAGATAGTGTTAAATATGATAAATCTTTAGACAAAGCAACAGCATTTGGAAATATATCAATTATTAGCAATGATGGAACAATTATTGAGACCTCTGAAATTACCTTAACAAATGAATTTAAAGATATATTAGCATTAACCTTGTTTACTAAATTTAAAGATAATTCAAAATTAAAAGCCTCAAAACTTTCAAAAACATCAGATAAAAGTGTATTTTTTAATGGAGAATATACTCCATGTAATTGTGATTTTAAAAATGGAGAAAAACCAGTTTGGCAACTTAACTCAAGTGAAGTAACTCACGATAAATTAGAAAAAATGATTTATTTCAAAAACGTTGTATTGAAAATCATGGATTATCCTCTTTTTTATATTCCTTATTTGAGCACTCCTGATCCATCAGTTAGAAGGAAAAATGGTTTTCTTATGCCTTCAATTGGTTATTCAAATAGAAACGGCCTAGAAACAACAATACCATATTACTTTACAACTGAAGATGAAAGTTGGGACACCACTTTTACAAACCACTTTAAAGGAAAAAATGGATATATAAATCAATTAAATGTTAGAAAAAAATATCTTTCTGGTTTTCTAGAAACAAATTTATTTCAAGGTCAAGTAGATACTAATAATGAAGATGAAGATCAAGTTTTTGCAGGAAATTTATATTTTGATGGTAAACTTGAAAGTAATTGGAACATCAATGCTTCAGGGAAATATTCAGATCAAGATACTTTTATGAGAAGATATAATTTTGACGATGCAACCAATTATAAAAACTTTATAAAAACAAATAAAATTACAAACAATTCTTTTTCTGAAATTGAATGGTATAAATATACAAACTTAAAGGTTAACTCAAAAATTAATCAACCAAACCTTCAACCATCAATAAAACATAAAAAATTTTTTAACAATAAAAATATTTACTCTGAAATTTCTTTGAATGCTCACGAAATCAAGGATGATCAGGGTTATGATATTCAAAGGTGGTCAACCTCTGGGAGATTAGAGCGTAAAGTTGACAATAAATTTATAGATTTAATTATAAGTGGAGAAACAGGACTTGATCTTTACGCTATTAAAAATAGACCATCTTCAGATACTAACAATAATAAATATCTGGACAGATTGTCGTTAGGAATAAGTGTTTTATCAAAAAAAGATTTTATTTTTAATATTGGTAAACATGATTTATTAATGACACCAAAGTTACAAATGGTCTCAATGCATAGTACAAACAGAAAAAATGATATTCCTAACAGGGATTCTTTAGATTTTAGAATTGATCATGCTAATTTATTCTTAATTAATCAATACCAAGGTAGAGATAATATTCAAACAAATCAAAGATTAAACTTTGGTGTTGATAATGATGTCAATACAGATATCGGATCTTTCTCACTTTTCTTTGGACAAAGTCAGAAATTTGGTGGATCAAACCAGAATATTATAGATTCTAATTCTAATCGACAATCAGATTTTATTACTGAAATTCAATGGATTAATTCTAAAGAATTTAATTTGTCTTATAACGCACTTTTCGATCATCATAACTTAGAAACCAATTATACAGGTTTAGAATTATCGGGGGAATATTCAAATTTTTACTACAATTTAACTCATAGATCTGTAAACAGAAATTTAATAAGTGATAACTCTCAAAGAGAAGAAATCCAATTCTCTGTTGGCAAAAAAATAAATAATTGGAAATTAAGTTATACTAGTAAATATGATTTGAATGACAATGATGCAGAATTAATCGAAGAGGAAATTCTTTTAGATTATGTTGGTGAATACATGTTTCAAGATTGTCTATCTGTAAAACTTAGTTATAAAAATAAAGATGGGGCACCAGACCGAGATATTCTTCCAGAAAATTCAATATTTCTAACTGTTAACCTTAAAAACTTAGGAGATTATGGATTTAATTCTTTATTTTAATTATTTCATTATTGATAATGAAGTTGGTAACAAGTTATGTACAACAATAGTATTTCTATCTATTAATTTTTCGACTTTTGGTGCGATGTTGTTAATCCATTCATCACTCTCATAAACATCTTTATATAGTTTTTGTTTATGATCCAGATCTTTAAATCTTCTTATCCATATATAAAAATTTCTATTTTCTAAGGTCTTCATTTCACGTTTGCCATTATCTAAATAAAATTCATCAAAACTATCTTCTGTAAAACTACCATGAATTACCATTCCTTTAGACACTTGAAATGGAATGATTGTATTTTCCATGAGTTTCAACCATTCAGGCATTTTTTCTGGGAAAACTTTGTATATTCTTAATTCAAAAAATTCACTCATAAGTGATCCTTTATATAAAGTAATTAATTAATTTAAAATTTTGTCTTAAAAAATATAATAAACCAATATTAATAAGCTTGTCATTTTATATTATTATATTAGAGTTAATAATTATTTTAATTAATAAGATAATTTTACTGCAGAAAGGAGGTGGTCTATGTCTAATATAATTTTATTTGTTACCACTTCCTATAATCAAATATAGGAAAGTATAAAATTAAAATTAAAATGGGGAATTTATTCCCCATTATTTTGAACATAAAATGATAGATACTTTTCAAGAATTAAAACTTAAACTTTTAAAATTTAATTTAAAGCAAAATTGGACTTTGCCAAATGAAATATGGAATGAAGAGATTCCTCACGATTATATGTATGAAGATAGTTATTTACAATTAAGTTTTGTTTTTAATTCTTTTACGCAAGATGAATTATTACAATTAATTAAACTCACAAATAATGAAGCAGTTGACGGTATAAATAAAAATATTCTTATTGAAATAAATAATTACATAAAAAGCTGCGTAAACTTTATTAATTATGAAATTAAAGGTGAAACAGAAAAATATTTTCAAAAGTTTAAAAAAAATTCATGTTTTTCTTATGAAAAAAAAATTAAAACTTATTTAAATTCTATTTATCTCTAATTTTTCTTATCCAAAAAGTAATTTCTCTAAAACATACAAAATTAAAAATCAAAACTGGTATTAAATATGAAATTGATACTAAAACAACTAAAACTAATTCATCTATTGTGGCACTTTTTTTTTCAAAAATTAATAAGTAAAATGATATTACTATACAAAAAAAACTAACTAAAGATATAATTCTGCTTAAATTGAATAAGTTCATTTTATTCTTATAAAAATTTACCATTATAATATATAGTTCTACATAATTTTAAATAAAAAAAGATTTTAAATAATTTATGAAAAAAACTTTTGTTTCCACGAAACCGAAAATAAGTATCAAATATGATGGCACGGGCGATTTGGTAATTTTTTTACATGGAATTGGTGGTAATAAAGATAACTGGGATTTCAATTTATCTATGTTATCAAAATATTTTTTGTGTGTTGCTTGGGATACCCGTGGTTATGGTGAAAGTGAAGATTATCAAGGGAATCTCTCTTTTAATGATATTATAAATGATTTATTAAGCATTTATAAATATTTTGGTAAAAAAAAAGCACATATCATAGGTCTTTCTATGGGCGGACAAATAGCTTGTTTATTCTATGAAAAACATCCTGATAAAGTTCAATCTATGATACTATGTGATACTCATTTTGGTTTAGGAAATTTAGAAAAGGAAGAAATAAATAGGTTTATTAATAGTAGAAAAAAACCTCTCTTAGAAGGATTGCAGCCTATAGATATTGCACTTCCAGTGTCAAAGTCTTTAATAGGCAATTTAAATAATAAAATTGCAATTAAAGCATTAGTCAATTCTATGAGTAAATTACACAAAGAAAGCTATTTAAAAACTATTGACGCGTCTATGTCTACATTTCACGATCACATTTTTCAACAAATTAATGTTCCAACATTAATTTTAGTTGGAGAAAAAGATACATTAACACCGCCATCAATGGCATTGAAAATTCACAAATTAATTAAAGGTAGTAAATTTTCAATTATTGAAGAAGCTGGTCATCTAATTAACATCGAGAGCCCAAAAACTTTTAATTATAAAGTATTAAAATTTTTAAAAACCCTGTAAAAGAAATTAAAGATAAACACCATTGTAAAAACATAATTTTAAAATTTATTTATCCTAATTAATAATACCTGTATAAATTTTTACTTTCTTTATGTTATGCAGGTTTATAACACAGTTTATCAATTAAGTAGTTATTATTATTTAAGAGTTAATTAAGAGTTGTCATAAAACTTCATCTTTAATATTTAATCAATTATCCTGTAAATAACTCTTACTTAACTTCCCAAAAATTATATCTATTGGTTTTTCTCCGCGCACATATTTACCAAATATTTTTTTTAATTGATTTACACTACCAAATCTAAATTTCACCCTCATTTTGACTTCTTTCATTTGAACATATATCTTTTTCGAAGAATTCACTTTTTTGATATTTTCTTAGAAAAGTTAATACTACTTATATATTTTAAGATAAATTCTTAATCACATTTAATTGTTTTTATAAAATAAATATCTTTTATTAGTGATTCTGAGAAATAATAATATATAACTGATTTACAAGCGCACAAATCATCCTAAATTCTATATGATAAAATTTTTATTGCTAAATAAATTATAAATTTATGTTTAGAGTTTAGACAATTTTTAAAACTCCTGACTAAATTTTATTCATTTATTAAATCTTACTAACTAGTCAAACTTAAATATTTCATGTATTTAAAATAATTTTTATAAGTATCAAAAAGGAGGTATTATGTCTTTTAAAATAACTTTAGTTGAAAATCACATTAATAGAAATTTTAAACAATACAATATTGATGATTTCGCTATAAAAGAAAATTTTGGATCAATTAAGAATTTTAAAAAAATATTAAGTAAAAAGAGGTCTAAGGAAGATGAAGCCAGCTTAATTGCCTTTTTAAACGAAATAAGACCAATAAATAATATAATTGATATGAGAAAAAATAATCAAGAAACATCTATTTTTAAAGGATATGTATCTCATGCCAATTAATTTATATATTTTAAATTTATAGTTTAAGTTAATAAACAAAAAAGAAATTCTGTTTGACAAATAAAATAATAGATTTGCTAATTCATTTCAGCCATATTCTTTGTTGAGTTATTTTTACTAATATATTTGCGAAATTTTTTTTTTAATTTTTAATAATGAGTTAGATGATTTTGGAGCATGTGCGGGTGTATTAATTGGAAATGCATCGGTCGATTTTAGTTTAGGCAATAAAAAAGGTTTTGATGACGGTATTAAATTAGGAATGACTCATTATGTCAGTCATGTATTTGTAAATTATTATAATAAGAATTATTTTGCAATTGCTGACAGAATAATTGACTCCAACACAGACAAAATTATAAATGCTGCCAATACTCAAACTTTTTATGAAATAGTATTTGAATAAGTCATAAAATGTTATCGTATGTTGAATATCTTGGTTATGAAAATGCTAATACCATTAAAAAAATTAATAAGATTATAAATCAAAGAAATAAACTTTTAAGAAGAATGTTATCATCGATATAAATTAATATTTTATTAAAAAAATTTTAATAGACTTATAGAGTTTTTCTATATTAAGAGAATAGATTTCAAATAACTAATTTTCAAAATTAAGTATGACAATAAAATATTTCAGGCTTTAAACAATTATGATAATGTTTGATAATAAAATTATTTCAGAGGTTTAATATGGATACAATAATATATTTTTTGGCAATAATTTTTGCTCTCTACTAAATTCATTAGGTGGATCAGTTTTAAGCAGAAAGATCAGTTGTGGATGGGATAATTACGACATTGGGCTTTATTTAATAATTTTTTTAGCATTTTTTTTCTTTGGCGGTGGTTTCTTTTTCTTTGGTAATGATAAAGATTAAAAAAATAAAATAACAAATTTCTAAACATAAAGACTTTATTTTATATTGAATTTTTGTATTTTTTTACATTCCATCATTAATGAATAGAACATACATGTCATTTTTAATCCAATATTAATGATTATGTACAAATTCAATACTTAAATTTTAAATTATTTATCTATAGAATTTGACATCTAAACATTAATCATAAATAATTAATGTAAAGACTGTATAAAAAAACTGGATTAGACAATTAATAAAATAAATTTTTTACCAATTATACTCTTATCTCTATTAGTAGGTTGTGGAGAAACTGAAGTATCACAAAAATATGTGTTTGATTCTAATGATATGGAAAAAAATATCAAAAAATATACAGTCTCTAAGGAACCAATGGCAGAATTTAGTTGTGCTATGACTTCTATTATTTTCTCAAAAGAAATACTCAATGCTTTGAAGTCAAATAAAAAACCAGATATGAGCAAATTAGCGGAAGTTGATACAACTCCAACAACAATAGAATTATTTAAAAATAAAATTGTTTGGAATGACCTTGGTCAAGAAACAAAAATAAAAGATAATATAGTTTCCTTAAAAGGGCTCGGTGGCGAAACCTTTAAACTAAAATTAATTAAAAATGAAGATAATATTAATTTTAAGTTTGAAGAAGACAAATTGATTTGTCTCTTTCCATTTAAAAAAAGCACTTAATTTTCTCAACACAAATTCTTACAAAAATATATATGCAAGTTTTCATTACTTGGTTCATATCTTTTTATTTATTATGTTGTCAGCTATTAACTTGTTTTTAAGTATTGAATTTATGTGTGAGTTTTTAAATAATTTTCCACGAGCAGATTTATAACCATTTTTATTTAGATACTTTGCAATAGTATATAATATAACACCCTCTTCTTGCATAGAATTACAAATATTCCATAATTCATACTGATATGGTGAATATCTTATTTTACTTAAATATGAAGCAGTTATTTTAATTGTAAATGATATAAAAACTTGAATGTTGGGATTATCTAAATGCCACCTAACCCTATCATTCAACAGTTACAGATTGAATTGAACTGATGAAATAAGTTGAACTTAGAATTAGAAAAACATTTATGATTAATAATTTAGCAAATACTTTTTTATATTAAATAATAATAATAATTATCTTGTTAAAACAATAAGCATCACTAGGTTAACTTAAATTATACATTAAAATTTTTAGATGTGTAAATTTTAAATAATTGTCAATGTTTTCAAATCTATTTTTTTCAACCCTACCTCTTTTTGCTCTAGTTTTTATTGGTTACTCTCTAGGAAAATTTTCACTATTTAATGATTCTGAAGCAAAAGTATTTACTAAACTTGTTGGATTAGTTGTTTTACCTGCTTTGGGTATAAAAATAATTGGTAACTTCAACTATGAGTTCATAAATTGGAAATTATATTTTTGCTACCTTTTGGGACAAGGAATAATTTATTTCATTGCATTTACAATAGCAAAAAAGTTTTTTAATAGAAGCACTCCAGAATGTATAATAATTGGATTGGTATCATGTTCATCAAATCATTTATTTTTTATATATCCAATAGTATTAGTTGAATTTGCCGCGAAAGATATTGTTCCAATTGAAACAGTTATTGCTGCTGACTTCATTACAGTTGGACTAAGTGTGTGTGCTTTGGATTTTACCACTCAAAATAAATTAGATGTAAAAAAAGCATTAATAAAACAAATGAAGAATCCTGCCTTTATTGGATTAATACTTGGTTTAATAATTTATCATAGTTCTATAAATCTTCCAGAGAGTGTTAATAGATTAATAAATTTTTTATGTGACTCAGGTGTTCCTTTAACCCTGTTAGGAATGGGTATTTTATTATCTTACAAGACAGATTCAACCCAGATACAATTATCTTTTCTAATAACATTTTTAAAGTTATTTGGTTTTTTAATAGTATTAACAATAATTATTTGGTTGTCAGGTATCACTTTTACAGATGCCAAAACTACTTTAATGCTCTCATCTGCACCTATTGGTGCGATGGCATTGATATTTGCATCAATTTATAATGTCAAAACAGATGCTGTTGTCAGGTCTGGTATTTTGACATACATAATCGCGCTTTTTTTAATACCGTTTGTAGGTAGTGTATTTTAGAAATATTAAAATATTTTTTTGCATATACTAAATTTCGAAGGTTGTATTTAACTTTGACCTCAGTAATATTTTTTTTAAATCATATGATAACATAGTCGAACTTTCTTATAATGCGTAGTCTGGATCTATTTTTCCTATTAAAAAACTCCAGGTTCCTTCTTTTCTTTTATTCATATTCCAACTAACAATCTTCACATTAAAACTATATCAGAAACGAATATCTACATAAACATTTATCCTGTTACTCTTCATCATCAAAAAAACTCATTAAAATCAATCATTAAAAGAGAAATAAGCAACTAAAAAAATTATAATTCAAAATATTACTAAAAAAAACTACCCTATACCCAAACTACTCCACGGTGAAGTTTAATGCTAAATTGTTGGGTTAAATTTTTAGTTTTATATAGTTTGTAAAATGTCTCATTAAATGCGTCTACTAATATTCTCTTTTTTTATGGTAATATAATTTTGCCATAATCATCAACTTCACAATTAGTCATCTCTTTTTTTACTCTTTTATCATTCCTTGCAGAATCAGAGGGATGAAATATACAATGATTTCCAGTCCATTTATTTAGTATCATAAAAGAATAGTTATTAAATTTAATTGTTTCTATCCTATTAATCCAGACGTAATTAAAAGATATAATTATTGATGCTATTACAATACATAATGATATAAACTTCACACTTATCTCCACATATGAAAACTAATTTTGAAGCAAAGTTATTGCATTAACTTATCTACAAAGTTTAGAGCATTATTTTTTTTAAAAAAGTTTTTTAATGGCAAAATAAATTTTGTATTATTTTGTAAATTAAATAATCCATAAATATTATAACTCATATTCCATCCAATTGTTCCACCACTATAATCTCCAATTGCAATTAAATATGATTTCAAACATTTTCCTTTAACTTTTGGGGCAAGACTTTGGCACTTATCTGAATTAATATTATGTAAAATAGTATAAGAAAATTTAGTGCATACATCTTTAGATGAACAGATTTGAGTTTCTATTGCATTTTCCTTAATTTTAATCTCAGATAATCCAATTTTTTTAATTCCTCCATATCTTAACTCACCTTCAAAACATTTCTTCATGGATGATATTAAATAAATTTCTTCATTCCATGAAGTTTTGATTTCTTTAAAATTGGGTATTTTATCACCAAAATATTTGCCTGGATTTTTTACAAAATCCTTAAATTTTTGTATGTTAAACTTTTCTGTAAATTCTTCATAATTGTCTCCAGACATCCATAATGTTGAAAAACATTGAGGTGGTATTATTCTATCCTCAAATCTCCATCCGATTGGAAGTGATTTTTCACTAACAACTTCTTTTTTTGCTCCTAAGATTGAAAAGATAAACCATTTATTTTTATCTTTATCTTTATTAAACCAGATTGAACCACTATCCAACATGAAACCACGCCATCCTACTGGAGAACAAGGTGAATTACTTTTAAGTAATTCATCTCTCCATTTGTCTGAAAAAATCTCAGAAAATTTTTTTCCTTTAATAAAATTCTTTCTAGGTCCAGAGGTCAATTCTCCATCAACTAAATCAAATAACTTTTGGAGATTTTTATCTCTAACTAACTTCTTTATTTTTTCTCCAAATTGATATGCATTCTCTGGGTCATAATAATTCTTCCAAAATTCTGCATATTCTCTATCTTTTTTTGAACAAACTATATTTTTCTTCTGTTCAGCGAACACCAATATGGAATTAATACAAAATATCAATGTTAAAAAAATAAACAGTAATTTCTTCATAAATTTATCCTAATGTTTAGCAAAAAAAGTTCAATTTAAATTACCTAATGGTATTAATTAAAGTTCAATCAATAAGCCTTAGACTAAAATCACATATTTTTGATTTATATTTTTTAGATACTTTCATATTCCTCACCATTTTTCTCTTAATGATAGAATGAACATGAGAACCTAAAAAATATCTTTTCTCTTACAGTTGAATAAATATTTTTTCATTTTACTTTAACCACAAATATTTGATTATAACTCCACCTTACACCATCATTCAACTGTAACAATATAGATTCATAATTACCTATTTGTTTCATTTTATTTCATTATCTGACTATTTAAACATATTTGAGAGAGTGAAAAAATATCCAGAAAGATGATAAATGAAATGTGTTTCTGGTACCAATTTGTGTAAAATATCTTTTTTGGGAATTAATCCAAATTCTCTACTATCTAAACTATCTTCTCTATTATCTCCTAAAACAAAGTAAAAACCATGAGGTATTTTAATTTTATTAAAATTATCTTCTTCATCATTCTTAGAAATATTTAAAATTTTATATGATTTAGATTCATTATTTTTTTCTTCATAAATATTCATCTCTAATTCTTTGTCGATAGTTTTTGGTATTTCATTTATAATTAAAATTCCTTTATTCATTTCGATTATATCATCCGGTAATCCAACTACTCTTTTAACACGGTAATAATCTTTATTTTTTACATTAATAAAAACTATATCTCCACGATTGATATTGTTGTTTTTGTAAAAATCATTGAAGTAAAAATAACTTTGTTTATCACTGATGTTTGGTCTCATTGAGACACCATCAACTGTTGTAACGTTGTAATATTCATAAAAAATAAAATGACTAATACAAATAGTAATAACTAAAAATAACTTTTTCATTTTAAAATTATATCGAGTAAAGAATAAAAACGAAAATTATACTTACTCCAATCATCATTAGAAATTTCTTATAAACTTCCCACATCATTTATCAATATACTGTTTCATTGGAGTAACATAAAGTCCTTCTCTTAAACTTATCAAACGTGATTTGTTTCTTGAAAGTCTATTTTTATACTTTTTAATGGTCATGTAGATCAATTTTGGTGTGTAATATTTGTTTGTTCTAAATGTCTTTAATTTCTTATTATTTAAAAAATCACAAATTTCTCTATTAGTATAACCAGTTTTATGAAGTGAGTAGATTAGTTCTAATCTTTTTATTCGTTCTTTAGATAGTTGAAATTGTCCTAATTGATTAGTCTCAATTAAAATATTGAACTTAAAAAATAATTTATAATCTTGATAGGTACGTTTGAATTTATTCCACTGTTACTGATTGTTTCAGTAAGGGGGTAGTTCATAAAAACAGATCCGATGTTGCAGTAGACTTTGATCTTTTGGAAATGATTCAGGAGTTAAAAAAGAAATTTCAAGAAGAATAGTTAAAAAGAAAATATTTAGAAAAATGGTCTAAATTTAGTTTGGAGGTAGTTGATAAAAGTTTGGTAAATCTTTTAAATTAAACTTCTTTCTTTTCTTGATTTAACCAATCCTATTGAAACGAATTGTCCAGATTTATTCTTAAATGCTTTTTTATATATTTTTCTACACTCAAATGCACATCTAGCACAAAGTAAAAACCAATCTACTTCGTGCTCTTCATATTTACAGTTAAATAATTTCTTTGAAGGACGATTACATCTTGAACAATAATTTAATTTCATAACATTATTCTAATAATTTATAAAGGAAGTTCAAATCAATTCCTGTCAGTTTTGAGAGGGGTAGACACTTTAAATATTTCTTGAAAACCTTTTTATTCTTTCATTTCTTGAGGTGATAAACTTTACAACTTTATCTTTAAATAAATAATACTCATCTATGTCATTTGGTAATGGAGAGTTGTCAAAACTTTCAAAAGGATGCCAAAACTTAATCTTTGTATAATTAGGTTCTACAAGATCTTGCAATAGAAAGAAATCAACATATCCCTTGAAATTTTTAAACAGACTGAAAAAAGATGAGTACCTATTAAAGGTTTCTGATAAAGGACTAGTCTCTTTTAAATAATATCTCCTTATACATTCTAGAGTAAGGTCAAACCTATCTTGTATTCGGTGATTAACTCCTCTTGATCCATTAATCGTCATTTTTCTATTTATCTGTTTGGAAGGAAAAATAATAAAACCTCCGATTGTTGTGCATAAATCAAAAAATGTATCTATTTCGCCAGGTCGAAGTTGATCCAATATATGAGACATTTTTTTAACATTTTTATAAGTATGACCTATTGCGTCACTAGATAAAAAAAATTCACCTATGTCTGATTTGTGATGTAGTAATTTAGGAGTATCTAAATCTAGTTCAAACATCCGTCCATCTGGGAGAAGTTTACTCCAAAGGATTTGATGGTATTTGCGAAGTGTCGGACTGTAAGTGTCTGGATCTTTCCCTTTAGGGGTGTCAGAAAATACATTAAATGTTATATCTAATTTATCCATTTGATCGATTATTATTTGACCAAACTTAAGTCAAATTCTGCAATAATTGGATTATGATCACTTAATTTTCTAACTTCTTCATTATCTATAACTTCCAAATTAGTTAAACCCTTGAATAACTTTTCAGTAGCAAAAAAATGATCAATCTGCCAAGGGAACTTACTTAAATTATGTCTGTGGGTTTGCACATAATCCTCATAGGATTCTGCGATACAGTCTTTGAAACCAAGATCCAAAATACAATCAAAAAAAATGTTTTGCCTTCTTTCACCTTTTTTTGAAAACCTAGTTCCTGTTGGATTGTCATCCATCCTTCTATCCATATTAAAGTCTCCAGCAATAACAATGTGCTCTGCATCGTGTCTTTTTCTTAGATCATAAATAAAAATTGATAATGCTCCCAATAAGTGAATATCTAGTGTGTCCCAAAAGTCTAGGTTTCCGTAAACACTTAGAAAAAAAAATTTACCTAAGGTTGGATCGTTTACCGATGTTACATTAAAACCAAGACCACCATCAGTCGATAATTTAACTTTTCCTATTAAATTATTCTTTGCATATACTGAATTTAGAAGGTTTTGTTTAACTTTGACTTCAGTAGTTTTTTCTCTTATATCATCCGATAATATAGGTGAACTTTCTTGTAATAATGCATAGTCTGGATCTATTTTTTCTATTAAATAAGTCCAAGATCCCTCTTTTCTTTTGTTCATATTCCAACTAACAATCTTCATAAACTCATTCTAATAAGGTGAAAGGGAAGTTCAAATTTTTTCTTATCGGTTTTGGGTGGGAGAGTGTTTTTAACCATCTAAAAACATGGGGAATAAATAAAAAACTTACCCCACAACCAAACTATTCCACGGTAGATGATTTGTGGGGTTGTGTGGTTTAATAAACATTTAATTAACAAAATAGTTTTTTTTAGTTAAAATTTTTCTTATTATAACCACAAAAGGAGAGATAAATATGAATTTTTTAAAGATAATAATCATCACTATTTGTTCATTAATACTGACTCCATGTCTTGCTTTTGCCGAAATGAAACTTACATCTGAATCAATAATTAATAGCAAAATAGATAAATTACATGCATGTAGTAAAAAAGGTGGCAAAGACGTTAGTCCACAATTAGCATTATCAGGAATACCAAATGGTACAAAAAGTATTTCTATAATTATGGATGACCCAGATGCTGTAAAACCTGCTGGTAAGATTTGGGTTCACTGGAATGTTTTTAATATAAAAGTAAATGGTGATAGTTATTCGTTGTCATCTGGTAAAAAACCAAGTGGGACTATCGGTAAGGGACATGGTGGTTCAGGTTATAAAGGAATGTGCCCTCCTGATGGTAAACACACATACCGTATTGCCATATATGCTCAAAAGGAAAATGTTAAAGCAAAAGCATCTGGGTTTAGTGCTGTCAAATATACTTTAGAAAGATTTGAAAAAGACTTTTCTGATTCAATAATTCAGAAAGTTATGATTACTGGAGATTATAAATAAATTGAAAATGAATTAGATTTAGTTATTTTAACAAGTCTAATTCATATTTCATTATCAATTATTAAAAGTTTTTTCTTAATCGAGAATTTTAGATTTTCAATTTTTGGTTCAAATCTTTTAATCATTCTTCCATCTGCTATTTTTTTCTTCTTAAGTATAGAAAAGACATGAGTATTTTTGAACTCATGTCCTCCAGGTGTTTTGTATCCATGTTCATTCAACCAATATGAAATCCTACGATAACCCATTCCAGAATCATGTTTTTCTTTAATGATTTCCCAGAGTTTTTGTTGATAAGGAGAATATCTAATTTTCTTAAGACAAGGTGCGGTAATCTTAACCGTAAATGACATAAAAACTTGAATGTTAGGATTATCTAAATGCCACCTAACCCCATCATTCAACCGTAACAGAATAGATTCATAATTACCTATATTCTAAAAATAATAAACAGAACCTACAATTAACAAAACCCAAAATAGAGTTTCAAGACTTATAACTTTATAAAATAATTTAAGTTCTTTTCTCATTTAAGTATTACTTCATAGATTCATATTTTTGTCTTAAACAAAACATGACATAACTAATATCACTTTTTTCAGTCAACTTATGTTTATACTGTTCTTTGTAATTGTTTGAATGGAAAGTAAACTGTTTGTCAGGATCATTAAACTTAAACATACTTTTCTTAGTTTTAACTTTACCTTCAAAATCAATTCTATATATAAAATCTAATTCTAAATAATCTTTTCTAGGATTAAGGTAAATAAACCCTTTTTTATTTTTTAAGAAACTTACATATCCTTTTGTAACTTTTATAGATATATTACCTAGTTCAAGTAGTTCTTTTTTTAGTTTTTCATAAACATTCAAAGAATTTTTATTATACTTTGTAATAATTGTCTCTTCATCGTATTTAATAACTTCATCCGAAACTTTCTTAACAATAGTATTATTTTTATTTTCTAAATTTTTAATACTTTCTTTAGAATTTGAAAGAATTTGTTGAATTCCTATTGTTCCATTTGAAAACTTTTCAATTTCCCACAATTCAAATGGAACATCTTTAAAATTTACACTATTTTTTTGATAATCATTAAACTTGGATGAAATAAAAATTACTCTTGATTGAGACCAATCTACATCATCTCTTTTAATATTTTCTTTCATATTTTCATTATATTCTAAAACAAAATCTGATTTGTTATTCAACATAACAGAAAGATAAGAGTATCCTTGGTCAATAACGGAAAAAGATTTAGTATTTTTGTATTCTATGATTATAAATGATTTATTTTCTTCATCCCAACATAATGTATCAAATCTAAATTGTTCACACACCACTTCTGTTTTAACAAAAGTTAAATTGAATAGGGTTTCTAGATTGTTTTCAACAAGGTTTTGAATTTCTTTTTCATTTTCGAAAGATGTATTATTAACTACATCTAATTTATTTTGATTTGATACTTTGTAAACGTCCATAAGAGACTACTTTTATAAATATTAATTTAATTTAACAATTATACCGAATAAAGAATAAAAACAAAAATAATACTTACTCCAACCATCATTAAGAATTTTTTATAAACTTCCCACATTAAAATTGTAACTCTCTTTGTTTTGGATCATTAATTTTTCTAGAAGTTGTTAAATTACTCATATTATAACAGACAGGACATCTATTATTACTCAATCCTTTACTTTGAATTGGTCGTTTGTAAGAATGTCCCCTACTACATTTCCACCAAACATGTCTCATACTCCCATAAGTAAAATGTTCAGGTCTTAGAGGATAATTTTTTTCATAATCCCAAAATTTCTCAAATTGAGGGTGTGTTTTTAGAAATGACTTTTCTAATACTGGAATAGGTAATTGTTTTGAATATTGTTCAAAATGTTCTTCGTTCTGAAACTCTTTTTGATTTAAATAATTAGAAATCAAATTTGGAGGATATGTTTCAAATAAAATTAAATTTCTAATTTGATGTATAATACTATCTACATCTTTTTTTAATAGTATTCTTCTATGAGGAATAAGTATGTCGTTTTCACTAATTTTCTCTAATGGTTTTTCTCTAATACGAATTAAAGTAATACCCATTCTTTCTGAAAATTTATATTTCTTTTTATCGGTAACTTCTCGTTCTTTATGAAAATATCTTCCATCAAACTCTATACCTATTTTGAATGATGGAATGTAAATATCATATTCGGTCTTACCAATTCTATGTCTATGAATTGAATTAGGAAATAAATGTAAAAATTCAGAAAATATTCTTATTTCTGATTGTGATGATTTATTAGAACATTTAGGACATTGAGATTTTTTTTGAGTCCTATCTTGAACACGACAATACCAAGAATGTTCTAATTTACATTTCCACCAAACCTTTTTAATAGTTTTGGATGTAACTTGATTTGGTTTTAATTCTCCATTCTTTTCATAATCCCATTCTTTAGAGACTTCTGGAAATAATACTTCAAGATTATTTTCTTTAGTTACTCTTTTACCACTATAGTAAGGACAGTTTTGTTTATAGTAAGTTCTTTGATTTGGAGAGTTCTGAAATTCGTGTCCTCTTTCACATATCCACCAAAGTTTAATTCCACTCCCATAAGTAAAATCCTCTGGTTTCTTATCCCCATTTTTTATTGGATGAAACTCTTTAAGTAGTTTTGGAATTTCTGATATTTTCATATATTCATTTTATCACATTATTTTGAAAATGGAGTAACATAAAGTCCCTCTCTTAAACTTATCAAACGTGATTTGTTTCTTGAAAGTCTATTTTTATACTTTTTAATGGTCATGTAGATCAATTTTGGTGTGTAATCTTTTTTTGTTCTAAATGTTTTTAATTTTTTACGAGTTAAAAAATCACAAATTTCTCTATTAGTATAACCAATTTTATGAAGTGAATAGATTAGTTCTAATCTTTTAATTCGTTCTTTAGATAGTTGAAATTGTCCTAATTGATTAGTTTCTATTAAAATATTGAACTTAAAAAATAATTTATAATCTCGATAGGTACGTTTGAATTCATTCCACTGTGACAGATTTTGCTAAGTTTCTTGGTTGGTCAACATCCGTACCTCTTTCTCTAGCAACATGATAGGCAATTAATTGTGCTGGTATTGACATAAAAATTGGAGAAAAAATATCATTCCAATTTTCTTGGAAAGATGGAACAATAACTTTGTTTTGAATATTATGAATTTTTTTTAAGTTTTTTTTATCTGAAATTAAAAATATATTCCCTCCTCTTGCTAGCGCCTCTTGAAGATTAGATATTGATTTTTCTTCCATGCCGTCAGAAGTTAAAAACATAATAATTGGCATGCCCTCTTCAATCAGAGCTATTGGCCCATGTTTCATCTCACCAGCAGCAAAACCTTCCGAATGGATATAACTTAATTCTTTGAGCTTTAAAGCACCTTCTAGTGCCAGAGGGTAGAGAATTCCTCTGCCAAGATAAAGAATGTTTTGACTATTTTTAATAGACTGAGCTAATTTAATGAACTCTTCGTTAAGTGATAAAATTTTAGATAAAAAATTTGGCACTAATTTTAAATTTTTTATAAAGTCATTATATTTATCAATAGTTATTTTTTTATTATTAATAGCGATTTTCATTGCAATGGACAACAATACGATCAACTGAGAAGTAAAAGATTTTGTGCTAGCAACTCCAACTTCAGGTCCAGCGTGAGTATAGATAGAATAATCAGCTTCTCTATCAATAGAACTATTTTCTACATTTGTTATAGCTGTTGTTTTCAAATTTAGCCTTTTGGCTTCTCTCATAGCCATTAAAGTATCTATACTCTCCCCAGATTGAGATATAACGATCATACTTGAGTACATTGAAGTAGCAGGATTTCGGTATCTATATTCTGATGAAAGTTCTACGTTTACAGGAACAGATGAAAATTTTTCAATCCAATATTTGCCAACCATTGCAGCGTAGTGACTTGTTCCAGCTGCACAAATTGTAATGCCGTAATTTTTTTTTATATTCATTTTTTCTGGAAAAATATTTAACTCATTTTCTTCTCTTACCAAACTACCAATTGTATTGATTAATACGTTGGGTTGTTCATGAATTTCTTTTTCCATAAAGTGTTTATAGCCATTTTTACTCAAAATATTATAATTAGATTTTATATTAATTTTTTCTCTTTCTACTTTCATGTTATTAGTGTCATAAATTTGTATTTTTGTTTTATTTAATATAGCGTAGTCACCATCATTTAAATAAATAACCTCATTAACCAATTGTGAAATAGATTGTGCATCAGAACCGACGATATTATATCCATAACCTAGACCTAAAACTAAAGGTGATGTTTTTCTAGCAACAAAAATTTCTTCTTTTGAACTATGAATAGCAGCGAACGCGTAAGCTCCTTCTATTTTATCGACAACCGAAACACAAGCATTGAAAAAATTATTAGTATTTTTCATTGAAATACTTAGTAAATGTGGTATTACTTCAGTATCAGTAGTAGTTTCAAAAATTACTTTTTTTTCTTTTAATTCTAAACGAATTTGATCATGATTTTCGATAATTCCATTATGAACTACAGCTATATTTTCAGATAAAATTGGATGTGTATTTTCTAATACAACTTTTCCATGGGTTGCCCAACGTGTGTGACCTATTGCAATTAAAACATCTTTGATTTCCTCCTCCAAAGTTTCAAATTTAGACTTTAATTCATTTAATTTTCCTAAGGCCTTTATTGTATTTAAGTCATTATTTTTTAAAAAAGCTAATCCTGCAGAATCATAACCTCGGTACTCTAGGTTTTTTAAAACATTTAAGGCATGTTTACATGCATTGTTTTTTCCAACTATACCAACTATTCCACACATAAACTTATCCCATTCTCATAATAGATTTGAATTTTTATTATTAAAATATATAAATAATATATGAATGTTTGTACAGTTATACTTGGAGCTGGAAAAGGTTCTAGGATGAAGTCCGTTACTCCTAAACCATTTCATAAAGTTGCAAACTTGAAACTTATTGATTGGGTCCTAAATACTCACAATTCTATAAAAATAGATAAAAAAATAATAGTTACATCAAAAGATATAAATTATTCAAAATATTCCGAAACAATCAGTATTGTTATACAAAGGAATCAATTAGGCACAGGTAACGCTGTAATTCAAACAAAAAATGAACTTAATAATTTCAAAGGTGTGATTATTATATGTTTTGCTGACACTCCTTTTATATCAACTAAAACAATAAAAAATCTTATTTCTTCTATTAGAAATGGTAATGATATTGCATTAACCTGTTTTACCAAAAATAATAAAAATTCATATGGTAAAATTATTTTGTCTAAAGATAATAAACCAGTAAAAATTACTGAAGATAGAAATTCAAAATTGAATATGCTTTTATGCAATGGTGGAATAATGGCTTTTAATAGTGACGTAATGTTCGATTTATTATCAAAGATTAAGCCAGACAATGTTTCGAAAGAATATTATTTAACTAAAGTTATTGAAATTGCTTACAAAATCAATCTTGAAATAGATTTAATTCATATTGATGAACAAGAAATAATAGGAGTGAATACTAGAGAGGATTTAGCTTTAGCTGAAAAAGCTATTCAAACAAAACTTAGACATTATTTTCTTAATAAGGGAGTAACATTAGTTGATCCTGAAACCACTTACTTTTCTTATGATACTATTATCCAAAAAGATGTAATAATCTATCCAAATGTATTTATTGGTGAAAACGTTAAAATTGATAGTGGATCACAAATTTTACCTTTTTCTCATTTAGAAAAATGCTATATTAAAAAAAATGTATCTATAGGTCCTTTTGCACGAATTAGAGGAAATACTGTTTTAAATGAATATGCTAAAGTTGGTAACTTTGTGGAATTGAAAAATGTCAATTCAGGAAAAGAAGTTAAAATAAATCATCTTTCATACATAGGTGACACTTCTATTGGCAAATCAAGTAATATAGGGGCTGGATCAATAACATGTAATTTTGATGGATTTAAAAAAAATAAAACCACTATAGGCTCTAATGCCTTTGTGGGCTCAAATTCAACTATAATTGCTCCACTGAAAATTGGAAGTAATAGTACAATTGGAGCTGGATCAGTAATTACCAAAGATGTTAAAAATGGTGAACTAGCACTTGGTAGACAAAGACAATTAAATAAAAAAAATAGATCTATTAATAAGAGAAAAAATTAATATCCTCTGTTATCAACTCTAAAGTGTTTGAATAAACCATTTGTTATAATCAAGTTCCAACTTTTGTCTCGCCACCATTTTTTATTTAATTCAATTTCAATATTTTTAAATCCATTTATTGTTTTCTTACTAAAAGTAGTTTCAGCTTCTTTTATAATTACTTTTAAAAAAAAATTTCTATCAACTATGATTGCTAAATTTGACCAATTCATAATTTCAGATTTAATTAAGTATGAATCATTTTCCAATTTTGTTATATATTTAGAAAATTTTAAATGTGGGTATTCCTCTATATATATGCCTGTTCCGATTAATTTTTTTGCTTTTTTTGGTCTTAACAATCTTTTTATTATTTTTAGAGATCCACGACCCCAGTAGTTATTATATTTTTTTATAGAATGGAAAGGTTCACCAGGATTTCTAATACTTCTTAATCTTACTTGCGCAGCATTGTACTTGTACAAATGATCAATCGATTGTTTTAGTAAATTAAATGTTTTTTCATTATTTTCTACTAAGGGTAAGTCATTTTCTAAAAGTAAAACTGGACCATCTGGCATATTTAATGCCAAACTTTTGAAGCCATTAAGTATTCCAATATTTTTTTTGAAAAGAATAGGTTTATACTCAAATTTTTTTGCAAGTTCGATGCCTCTACTACTATACTCTGGCAAGCATAAAAATTTTAATTTTGTTAATGAATTAAGTCCATATTTTTCATAGCTTTTTAGAGAATTATAAAGGCTTTCATACCCCTTCCAACTTAAAATCCCAATTGAAAATTTAAGATTTTTCGTCACTTGCTAATTTTATAATTGTTTGTTCTACTTTTGTCATTTAAAATTATCATTTTTTCAAATTCTCTCAATCTTTTATAAACACTTGCTAATTCTATAATTGTTGGCCAGGCCTTTAACAAGTACTGCATAGAACCTTCAACTCTACCAAATGCCCTAATAATTTGTTGCATAACACCAAGAGTTACAACACCTGCAACTATTGCTGGAGCAAGAAAAACATACGCACTTAAAACATTTGCCTGTAAATATGCCATTCTACCAATATTAAAATAAAGGTATCTTAAGTAACTTAGAAAATGAATTTGCTTAACTTCACTAAACAACTCATCTATTCTTTTTGGCCTAACATTTTGATCATCTTCTGCAATAACTAAAATTTTTCTATATGCTGCTTCTTTTTTTTGTAAATCATATTCAACGCCTACTAACCGCAACAACCAACCAAGAGCAATTAAAAAAATTGTACCTCCTACAGTCCATATAAGAGCTCCAGTAATCAATCCATATTGCCAATCGCCAAAAAAATAAATTGGTATTCCTAAAGATAATCCAAACAAAATAGGTATAAACTGAATTAAAACCATAATAGATTCAACAAAACTTGTTCCAAGTGATTCCATTATTCTAGCAAACTTTACCGTGTCTTCTTGAACTCTTTGAGCAGCTCCTTCAATATTCCTTGCAGTATTATATACTGAATGATACCAATCTACCATTGCTGTTCTCCATCTAAATAGATAGTGAGCAGTAAAATAACTTATTATAACGTATAGACCAACATACATTCCTGCTAAACTTATAAAAGAAAATAAACTATCCCAATATTCATCTATAGTTATAGAATTAGGTGCACTTAGTGCTTTTTGTATCATATCATAAAACATCCCAAACCATTCATTTATTTTAACGTCAATTTTCACTTGAACCCACAATGAAAATAAAATTAAAAATGAACCTAACCATGACCATAAAAACCATTTTTTAATTTTAAAAAATCTAAACATTTCTGCTAACTCTGATACTTTGAATTATACCTAATCCAATAAAAATAGTTATTAGAGAAGTTCCCCCATTACTTATAAAAGGAAGTGGTGCTCCTACAACAGGTATTAAACCAGTTACCATACCAATGTTGAAAATAACGTATAAAAAAATTAAAAAGGAAACACCAAAAATTAAAATTTTATTAGTAAAATTTTCCTCTTTTAAAAATTCTCTTACTAAAATAATGTTAATAAAAAAATATAATGTTAACACTGATATAGAACCAACAAAACCCATTTCTTCTGAAATTAAAGTATATACAAAGTCAGTATGTTTTTCTGGTAAAAAATCTAATCTGCTCTGACTTCCAGTTAAAAATCCTTTTCCAAACAACCCACCAGAACCTATGGCAATTTTTGATTGAATTATCTGATAACCCTTACCAAGAGTATCCAATTCAGGATTTATAAAAACTAAAATTCTATATTTTTGATATTCAAGAAGATTTTGCCATATTATTGGTAAAGAAATTAAAGATATCAATGTTACTGAAAAAATAATATTCCAGGAAAGACCATTTAAAAAAATTATAGAAAAACCAAGTAATATTAGCATAGAACCTGTCCCAAGATCTGGTTGATTTATAATTAAAAACCCAGGTATTAGAACTAAAAGAATTGCAAAGATATTATATAACAAATTTTTTGAATTATTTGGATAAGTAGTAAAAAATTTTGCTAACAATAAAATGATAGATACCTTTGCCAATTCTGATGGTTGAAAAAAAAAGTATTTTAGATCAATCCATCTTTTTACGTCTCCTACACCAAAATAAATCACATATATCAAACAAAAAATACAAAAAAAATATAGAGCAACTGAAAAATTCATTATAAGTTTAATTTTAAGTTGACTTAAAATAAGAACTATTAAGAACCCTAAAATAATTTTATATAAGTGGTTCATCGCCCAAGGGTTCAAACTACCATTTCCAGCTGAATAAAGTGCACCAACACCTATTATACAAATAATTAAAACTAAAAATAATAGTAACCAATCCATTTTAAGAAGTTTTTTTAATAAACTATCTGGCTTGTAAAATTTATTTTTATAAGAAAACATTTCTAAGCTAATTCACACTAATAATTTTTCCATGATATCTCTAGCAATAGGTGCTGCAGTTGTTGAACCACTTCCTCCATGCTCAACAATAACACAAATTGAATATTTAGGTTTTATTAATGGAGCATATCCAACAAATAAAGCATGATCACGTTTTTTCCATTCACGATCTTTATTTTTAATAATTCCTTTCTCTCTTTCGTCTTCAGTTATTCTTACAACCTGAACTGTTCCTGTTTTTCCTGCCATTTTAAAATTTTGTTTTCTTATCTTTGATTTATACGCTGTACCAAATTCACTATTAACTACATTAGACATTGCATCTTTAATATAATTTAAATGATTTTTATTAATATTTAATTTTCCAAATTTTTTTGTTTTATTTAATAATAATGTTGGTTCAATCGCCATTTCTGAGTTTGCTATTCTAGCAACCATTGTAGCTAACTCAATAGGATTACTAAGCATATAACCTTGACCGATAGAGGCATTAATAGTTTCTCCTGGTGTCCATCTTGTTCCTTTAACATCTAATTTCCATTTTTTAGATGGAACTAATCCTTTTCGAAGCTCATTTAATTCTAAATTAATATTTGAAGATAAACCAAGTTTATTTAGCATAAGACCAATTTTTTCAATGCCAACTTTTAATCCAAGTTCATAGAAAAATACATCGCATGATCTTTCTATTGCTTGTGACAAATTTATATTTCCGTGCCCATATTTATGCCAACAATGAAATTTCATATCTCCATACTCTTTAACTCCATTGCAAAAAAACTTATTATCATAACTAATTACACCACTTTCTAAAGCCGCAAGCGCAACAGCCATTTTAATTGTTGATCCAGGTGGGTAAAGACCAGAAACAGCTCTATTTAAAAGTGGTGCTTTTTTGTTATCAATTAAAGATTTCCATTCTTTAGACTTGATACCTCTTGTAAAAATATTTGGATTAAAATTTGGCGATGATACACAACATATTATCTCCCCTGTATTTACATCCATTGCAACTACAGAACCAGTTTCTGGCTCATTGAGTCCTATTTTTTGTGTCTCTACATTCTGAAGTCTGCTTAATGCATATGATTGAATATTTAAATCAACGCTAATTTTTAAATTTTTTCCAGGATTAGGTTTTTCATACAAATTAGAAGTTATAATTTTCCCTCTAGCATTAACTTCTTCTCTTCTTCTTCCAAATTCACCTCTGAGTTTATTATCAAAAAATTTCTCTAAACCATATTTTCCAATACGTAAGTTAGAAAAATTGATTAGATTTTTATTTCTTTTTAAATCTTTTTCAGTCAATTTTCCAGTATACCCTATTAAATGACTTGTTATAGCACCTTGAGGATAAACTCTTTTTTTAGTCATTATAAAATTTATCTCTGGAAATTCATGTAATCTAACAGCTATTTTTGAAATATCTCTTTGAGAAAGGTTATCTGTAATAAATATATTTATATTTTTTTTATTTAAATTTATATATCTTTTTTTGAAATTACTTATATCTTCTTCATTAAGATTTGTTATTAATGAAAGCTTTCCTAAAATTTTTTCTACATTTAAATTTTTAGATGATTTTATGTATAAACTAAATGCATCTCTATTTGCTGCTAGAACTCTACCTTTTCTGTCATAGATTTCACCTCTTTCTGGAACAACTAAACTAAAATTAAACTGATTATCTTTAGATAATTTATCATACTTTTTATTTTCAATAACTTGTAGGTCAAATAATCTCCATGAAAGAATTCCAAAAGAAATTCCTTTTAAAGTAGTTAATAAAAAAAATCTTCTATGAATATTTTTATTTAATGTTAGATTTTTCATTTACTAATAAATACTTTAAAAACTACTTTAGGTATATCAATTAAAAATAAAATTAAAGGGAAAATTAAAAGTGTTGTTCCAATATTAAAAGAAATTGCATATATATCTGGAAATTTAAGATTAACAATCAAAAACATGAACTTAGTAATTAATAAGCTTGTGATATATGAAAAAGAAAATAAAAACCATTCACCAAATTTTTTTAAGATCTTATTACTAATATTTAAATTTGTTGTAAAAAATTTTAATAATAAAAAAAATAATGAATGAATTCCAATTAACCCCCCTGTTATCAAATCATATAATAGACCATACAAAATTATCAAAATACTAGATGTTTCAAAATTTAATCTTCTTATTGCTAAAAATAAAATAATAGCTAAAACATATGGTTGTGAAATAATAAAAAATGACAAAAAATTTAGAGATATTTGTAAAAAACAAGCTAACAAAATAATAAGTGTAAATATTAAGTTATTAAAAAAAAATTCTGGGTTAAACTTTTCCATTGTTATAAATTTAATTATTAAATTTATTAAATCCTTTCAAATTTAATTGATTTTGATTTTCTTGAAGAGGAGCAAACCCAATAGATTTTTTTCTTTTTTCTAGTTTTAAGTTAGACAAAATAGAAACAAATCTTAATTTCTGAGGATTAGGAAGAGGCTGAACATAATAATTTCCATTTGACATAGAAATTATTTTTCCAACATTTATACCAGATGGAAAAATACCACCATGCCCTGAAGTTTCTATAATTTCTCCAATAATAGGTTTGGCTTCTGAAGATAAAAATCTTAATTTTAACAATTTTCCATTCTCACCCTGAACAATCGCAGGCCAACCACTTTGAGTTAAATAAGAGGGTATCATTGAATTTATATCGATTGTTAGTAATACTCTACTTGAGGATGGCCCAACAGTTATAATAGATCCTACTAAACCTAACGATGAAATTACTGGTTGTCCTTTTTTTATACCATCTAAACTTCCTCCATTAACAACCATAGTTTTTGCAAAAGTACCTCCAGATATATTTAAAACTCTTCCAGTAAAAATAATTTTGCTACGATTAATTTTAAAATTTAATAATTTTTTTAATTCAATTAATTCACTTTCTGAGTTTGCTAGTTTTGTTTCAATAATTTTAAGTCTACGATTTTCATTTTTGAGTTTTATATTTTCATCTCTAAGAAAAGTTGCTGATTGAACATCCTTTATTACATTTTCTAATTCTAAAGCTGGTTTGCTTACCAAATTTGAAATTGGAGACAAAAAATCTGTTAAAAAAGATGATACATTTCTTAGAGCAATTAAATCTAATTTACCTACAAATATAAGAATTAAGCAGATTAAAATTAGTAAGGAATTAAAAAATTTGTTTTTATATAATTTACTTTTTTCAAAAAACATACTTAGTATATGTTATAATCAATAATTAAGCACCTATTAACACGTTCTTTAGAGATTTCATTTCATCAAGACATCTACCTGTTCCCATAACAACACAAGTTAAGGGATCTTCTGCTATTACAACTGGTAACCCAGTTGCATCTCTTAAAGTTGTATCTAACTCATTTAATAATGCCCCTCCTCCAGTCAAAACAATTCCTCGTTCAACTATATCTGCAGCTAATTCTGGAGGAGTTTGCTCTAAAGCTGTTTTTGTGGCTTCAATTATTTGACCAACCGGCTCAGCTAGAGCTTCGCAAATCTGCGCTTGGTTAATTTCAATTTCTTTAGGTACACCATTTACTAAATCTCTTCCTCTTACCTCAATAGTTGCCCCAACACCATCTTTAGGTACTTTAGCAATAGCTATCCCTTTTTTTATTCTTTCGGCAGTCATTTCTCCAATTAACAAGTTATGGTGCCTTCTTATAAAACCTACAATCGCTTCATCGAATTTATCACCGCCAACCCTCACAGATCTGGCATAAACTATATTACCCAAAGATAGTATTGCAACCTCAGTAGTTCCACCACCAATATCTACCACCATTGATCCGGACGCCTCAGTTACTGGTAAATTCGCACCAATCGCAGCTGCCATAGGCTCTTCTATTAAGAAAACTCTTCTGGCTCCAGCTGCTTCGGCTGATTCTTGTATGGCTCTTCTTTCTACTGCAGTTGCACCTGAAGGAACACACACAACTACTTGTGGGCTTAATATAGAGTTATTAACTTTTTTTATAAAATGTTTGATCATCTCTTCAGCCACATCAAAATCGGCAATTACACCGTCAGCCATTGGCCTTATAGCTCTAATATTTCCGGGTGTTTTTCCTAACATAGTTTTAGCTTCCTCTCCAACTGCTAAAACATGATTTTTACCTTTTATTTCTGTGATTGCTACAACTGAAGGCTCATTTAATAAAATACCTTTCCCTTTCACATAAACAAGCGTATTAGCTGTACCAAGGTCAATCGCTAAATCAGCAGAAAAAATACCTTTAAAAGAACCTATCATTAGATGCTACCTTTCTATAAAATAATTTTAGAATAATATAAATTAATTTTTATCTTTATCAACAAGTCTATTTTCAGTAATCCAAGGCATCATACCTCTAAGCTTTGAACCAATTTCTTCTATCTGGTGTTGAGAAGTTCTTCTTCTAGTAGATTTAAAGCTTGTCTGATTAACTTTATTTTCAAGCATCCAATCTCTAGTAAATTTTCCAGATTGAATGTCATCTAATACTTTTTTCATTTCTTTTTTTGTGTCTGAGTTGATAATTCTTGGTCCAGTAACATATTCACCATATTCAGCAGTATTACTAATCGAATAATTCATATTAGCTATTCCACCTTCGTAAATTAGATCTACAATTAGTTTAACCTCATGTAGGCATTCAAAATATGCCATCTCAGGTGCATAACCAGCCTCAACTAACGTCTCAAAGCCAGATCTAATTAATTCAACTAACCCACCACATAAAACAACTTGTTCTCCAAACAAGTCAGTTTCGCATTCTTCCTTGAAGGTAGTTTCAATAACACCAGATCTACCTCCACCAATTGCACACGCGTAAGATAATCCAATGTCATGAGCATTTCCTGTAGAATTTTTATTAATTGCAATTAAACAGGGTACTCCACCTCCACGCAAGTATTCAGACCTAACCGTATGACCTGGCCCTTTAGGCGCGACCATAAACACATCAATATCATCTCTAGGTTCAATCAAATTAAAGTGAACATTTAGACCATGAGCGAATGCAATGGCTGTTCCAGCAGTCATATTTTCTTTTAAACTTTCGTTATAAATATCAGCTTGAAGTTCATCAGGGGTCGCCATCATAATTACATCAGCCCATTTAGCACCATCAGATACTTCTTTTACATCAAACCCAGCTTTTTTTGCTTTTTCGATTGATTTTGATCCTTTTTTTAATGCAATTGCTACATTTTTAACACCACTATCTCTTAGGTTAGCGGCATGTGCATGACCTTGGCTACCATAACCAATAACAAGAACTTTTTTTGATTTAATTAAACCAATATCAGCATCCCTATCATAATAAACTCTCATACAAACTCCTTATTTATTTAGTCAAAAATTTTATTAATTATTTTTGTTTCAGTTTCATATCCTCTAGACATTGCAGACACACCTGTGCGAGATATTTCAATATCACCTAGAGATTTCATGAGATTTACAAAAGCGTCTATTTTATTAGGTTTTCCAGTTAATTCAAAAACAAAACTCTTTAATGTAACATCAAGTGTTTTGGCTCTAAATGTGTCTGCAATTCTCAAAGCTTCAACCCTGTTTAAACCTGATGAAACCACTTTCACAAGAGCTAGTTCACTTTTTATAAATGGTCCTTCAAGAGTTAAATCTCTTACTAAATGAACTGGAATTAACCTCGATAACTGAGATTTAATTTGTTCAATTGTATTGCTTGTACCTTTTGTAACAATTGAAATCCTAGATAAACTTCTTTTATTATCAATTTCTGTAACAGTTAAACTTTCAATATTGTATCCTCTTCCAGAAAATAAACCAATAACCCTCGCTAAAGTCCCAGGTTCATTATTTACAACAACAGACAAAGTTCTTATAATTTCTTTTTCTTCTATATTTAATTTTTCATATATTGACATAATTATACAAGTGCTAATCCATCTGATGAAACTTCTTGCTTCTTTTTATCCTCTTTACTCAAAATCATATCATAGTGAGCAGATCCAGATGGTATCATTGGAAAACAATTTTCTTCTTTTGCAACACAAATATCTGCTAACACTGGACCTTTGTGGGATAACATCTCATCAATAACATTTTGAAGATCGGTCATCTTTTCAGCTCTAACACCCTTGATACCAAAACTTTCTGCTAATTTAATAAAATCTGGCAAAGAATCTGTATAGCTTTCACTATATCTAGATCCATGAATTAATTCCTGCCATTGTCTTACCATGCCCATCCATTGATTATTAATGATAAAAATCTTTATAGGTAAATTATATTGTACTATTGTGGATAACTCTTGCATATTCATCAAAAAAGAGGCCTCTCCAGCGATATCTATCACTAGAGAATTAGGATTTGCTATTTGCACTCCGATCGAGGCTGGTAATCCATACCCCATGGTCCCAAGGCCTCCAGACGTCATCCAGTGATTTGGTTTTGAAAATCCAAAATATTGTGCAGCCCACATTTGATGCTGACCAACCTCTGTAGTCACAAATGGATCAACTGATTTTGTTACTTTGTATAATGTTTCGATAGCATATTGAGGTTTAATAATAACTTCATCAGTTGAATATGACAGAGATTTTTTTTCTTTCCATTTATTAATCTCTGACCACCAATTTTTTAATGAAAATGTTTTAATTTTTCTTTTTTTAAGCTCATTGTATATTGCCTTCATGACGACTTTGACATCACCTATTATAGGCAAATCAACTTGAACGATTTTATTTATCGAAGAAGGATCAATATCTATATGTATCTTTTTTGAATTTGGTGAAAAAGCATCTAATCTACCAGTTACTCTATCATCAAATCTAGCACCAACATTAATCATCAAGTCACAATTATGCATGGCTAGATTAGCTTCATAAGTTCCATGCATTCCCAACATTCCTAGAAAATTTTTATTTTCATGTGCAACAGCACCAAGTCCCATTAAAGTAAGTGTAATTGGAGCATTTAACAAATCAATAATTTTGTTTAAATAATGTGATGCTTCAGTTCCTGAATTAATTATTCCACCACCTCCATAAAAAATTGGTTTTTTTGAACTTAAGATTAAATCTACCGCCTTTTTTATTTCATTACTTTTAATATCATTCTCAATTATAGGTTTTTTATTAAGAACGGCAGTTTTTTTGTTATACTTTACTTCAGAAAGTTGAATGTCTTTTGGTAAATCAATTAGAACGGGTCCAGGTCTGCCTGTACTTGCAATTTCAAATGCTTCATGTACGACTTTACACAAATCTTTTGGTTTTTTTACGAGATAATTATGTTTTGTAGCTGGTCTTGAAATTCCAGTAGTATCCGCTTCTTGGAAAGCATCAGTTCCAATCAAATGCGTTGGGACTTGTCCTGTAATACAAACTAAAGGCACTGAGTCCATTAATGCATCAGTTAAACCGGTTATTGCATTTGTTGCACCAGGGCCAGAGGTGACTAACACACATCCTATTTTCCCTGTAGATCTCGCAAAACCCTCAGCAGCATGAACTGCAGCTTGCTCATGTCTTACCAGAATATGTTTTATTCGATTATTTTTGAATATGGCATCATATACTGGCAATACTGCACCTCCTGGATAACCAAATACAGTATCCACATCATTATCAATAAGGCATTTTATAAGTGCTTCAGCTCCATTCATACTTTTATTTATCATATTTGTCCCCGATATTTAATAACTTTGTTTATTAATTTGGTCAATATATTATTGATTTACATCAAATCCTTAAAATTTGATCTGGATTAAAATTATGCCTAAACCATGTTAATTGTCTTTTTACATATCTTCTGGTATCTCGTTTGCTTAATAAAATCGCATCCTTTAGAGAGATTTCTTTTTCTAAATATTTGAGAATCCAAATAACCCCTAAACATTTAAATCCTGGTAAGGATCTATCAAATTTTTTGTCTTTTAAAAATTTAACCTCTTCTATAGCACCATTATTTATGAATTGTTCGAATCTATTTTCACAATTTTGATAATTTTTTTCTCTTTCTTGTTCCAACAAAATTGAAAAAAAAGTGTTATACACCTTATTTACATAAGAATTTTTATGCCACTCTGAAATACTTTTGTCAGTTTGCAAATAAACTGAATAAGCTCTAATTAGTCTTTGTTTATCGATTTTTTTTACAGTAAAATCTTTATCAACTTCTTCAACTAATTTTTTAAATTCTACAATTCCAATTTTTTCAAAAAGTTTTGAACAATGTTCAAAAACTTCTTTGTCAACTTTTGGTATTTTTGAAATTCCATTTATTGCTGATTTTATGTACATTCCAGTACCTCCAACAATAATTGGTATTTTATTTTTATTGAAAATTATATCTAATTTTTCTTTAACTAACTCCAACCACTCCATAACAGAAAAACTTTGATAAATTGATCTTATTCCATATAATTCATGAGAAATAATTTTTTTATCTCTTTCACTTGGCTGAGATGATATAATCTTAAGTTCTTTATATATTTGCATAGAATCTGCATTAATTATAACTCCATTTATTTTTTTAGCTAACGATATAGCTAATTTTGACTTCCCTATTCCTGTTGGGCCAGAAATTACAATAATTGGAGTTTTATCAAAATTTAGGTCTAAAATCTTTCTTTCTATTCGTTGAATTGTGGACATATCAAATATAATGTTTTAAAAAATATAATGACTAATTACTTGTTTATATCAAACTCATCTAATTTTAAAATCGATAACAATATTATTAATCATATAAATTATATTTTAAATGATGCGAATATTCAATTTACAAATAAAGAGATCAATAAGAATAATTTTTACGAATGGATTTTAAATGAAAATATTGTCAAAGATTTTATTAAAAAAAAAATTAAAAATTTGTTTATAGATTTACCGATTGACATCAATTTTTTAAAAATCAGATGTCCTCGTAAAAAGAAACTTTTAATTTGTGACATGGATAGCACTATTATTAAAGAAGAAAGTTTAGACGAAATAGCTGAAGAAGCTGGAGTTGGAAGTAAAGTTAAAAATATCACAAAAAAAGCTATGAATGGTGAATTACAATTTGAAGATGCACTTTTAGAAAGAATAAAATTATTAAAAAATTATCCTTTAGATAATATTTTTACATTAAATACAATGATACAAATTAATGATGGAGCAAAGGAATTGGTAGAAAAAATGAAGAGCAAATCATGTATTACTGTACTAATTTCAGGCGGTTTTTCTCCTTCAGTTAGTTTTATAGCAAAAAAAATTGGTTTTGATTATTACCACTGCAATAATTTTTTATATAAAAAAAATAATGAAAGAATTGTTCTCAATGGATATATCCAAAACCCTATATTAGATAAAAAATCTAAATTAGAGATAACTAAAAATTATTTAAAAAAGTTTAACTTAACACTTAATGATGTGATTTCAGTAGGTGATGGAGCAAATGATGTTGATTTAATAAAAAATTCTGGGATTGGGGTGTCATATAGAGGAAAAAAAATATTAAATAAAATTGCAGATGTTGTTTTTAATTACACAAATTTAAAAGGTATTCTTTATCTGCAAGATTATTAGATAAAATCTTAAAATATTTCAACAGCAACGAATCTATTAGAACCTCTAAAATTAACAAGCATTAATAGTGCATTCCTCTTTTGTTTTTTTGCTTTTTCTATAGCATTAGAAATAACATTTAAATCAGAAACTTCGGATTGTCCTACTCTAACAATAAGCATGCCCTCTCGAAGACCACTATTAAAAGCTTTACTATTTTTTTTAACGTCAGATATAATTATACCTCTCGTAAATTCTTTAATTTTGTACTTTTTAATATCCTCATTATCTAATTGCTTGATTTCAAAGCCTATCTTTGGGAATGATTTGGTTTGATTTTTTGTTCTATTATTATCTATAATATTATTATTTTCTGCCAATTCTAATTCGCCTAACTTTACAATCAACGTTTTTATCTTACCTTCTCTCCAAATTTCAACTTTAACTGATTTTCCAACAGGAGTGCCTGCAACAACTTTAGGCAATTCATTCATATTTTTAATCCTAGTACCATTAAATTTTAGAATAATATCACCAGACTTAATACCTGCTTTAAATGCTGGACCATTTTCGGTAGCTGATGACACCAATGCACCATCAGTATTTTTTAGACCTAATGTATCAGCAATCTCTTTTGTGATTTGTTGAATTAAAACACCTAACCAGCCCCGTTTAGTACGACCATATTTTCTAAGTTGATCTGAAACTTGTTTTGCTAAATTAGATGATACAGCAAAACCTATGCCGACAGACCCACCTGATTGAGAAAATATTGCTGTATTTATACCTACAACATTTCCTTTCATGTCAAATAATGGCCCACCAGAATTCCCTTTATTTATTGATGCATCAGTTTGAATGTAATCATCATAAGATCCACCTATACTTCTCCCTCTCGCAGATACAATTCCAGCTGTCACCGTACCTCCAAAACCGAAAGGGTTACCAATAGCCATAACCCAATCGCCTACTCTTAAATCGTTAGAATTGCCGAATTTAACTGCTTTAAGATTTGTATTTTTGGGGTTAATTTTCAACAATGCAACATCTGTTTTTGGGTCTTTACCAACAACTTCAGCTTCAAAAGATTTGTCATCATGAAGTATAACCATAATTTTTTCAGCATTTTCAATTACGTGATTATTCGTAATTACATAACCTTCTTTGTCTATTATAAAGCCAGATCCAAGTGATTGAGCTCTTCTTTTACCTTGATTGGGTTCTTGAAATTGTTTGAAAAATTCTTCAAATGGTGATCCAGGAGGGAAAGCTGGCATATTATTTTTTCTATCTTCTATTAATGTTGTTGTTGAAATATTTACAACCGATGGACTCAAAATTTCAGCCAGGTTTGCAAAACTATCTGGCGCTTTCTTGGCATAACCGCAAATGGGTAAAAACATCAATGAAAATGTAATTAAAAAAATTTTAAGTTTATCATTCAAAATCATATATACCTCTATTGAAATAGCATATTAATAGGTTAAAAATGTCATAAATATGTTAAAAAAAGGAAATTTAATTACCTTTTTTATCAGAAAAGAAATCAAAAAATTCACTTTCAGGCGATAAAATCATTGTAGTATCTTTATCAACAAAAGTTTTTTCATAAGCTAACATTGATCTATAAAATTTAAAAAATTTTGCATCTTTTCCAAAAGCATCTGCATATATTTTGATTGCTTGACCATCTCCATTACCTCTGATGGCCTCAGCTTCTCGTTTAGCTTCAGCAATTAAAATTGTTTTTTGTTTTTCTGCATCTGATCTAATTTTTTGGGCTTCTTCAGCACCCTGTGCTCTAAATTCTTTAGCTTCCTGTTCTCTTTCAGATCTCATTCTATTAAAAATATTTTGACTAGTTGCCTCTGGGTAATCAGCTCTCCTTATTCTTACATCGATAATTTGCATTCCAAGTCTCTTAACTATTTGATTAACTTCACTACCAATATCATCAACAATATTCTGTCTCGCATCTGATAAAATAGATACTAACTCTAATTTACCTAGTACACGTCTTACTGACGAATCAATAATTGATTCTAATCTCTGTCTTGCACCACTTTCATTTCTTACTGTTTGGTAAAACAATAATGGATCAATGATCTTAAACCTTGAGTATGTATCAACCTCTAATCTCTTTTGATCGGATAGTATTACTTCTTCAGAATCACTAGAGACGAGAGACAAAACTCTTTTTTCAAAAAATGTTACATCTTGAATAAATGGTATCTTAAAGTTTAAACCTGGTTTATTCACAACTCTTTTTGGTTCTCCAAATTGAAGAACTATAGCCTGTTTAGTCTGGTCAACTGTGAAAAAAGAACTGTATGCAATAAATAATGCTATAACTCCAAACGTGTATGTAAAAATTTTGATATTACTCATTACTTTGATCCTTTTCCTTGTAATTTATCTATCGGCAAATAGGGCACAATACCTGATGAACTTGATGATTTATCCATTATAACTTTATTTACATTAGATAAAACTTTTTCCATAGTTTCCAAGTAAATTCTCGATCTTGTTACATCTGGATCTACTTTGTAACTATTATATATTGACAAAAATCTATCAGTATCACCTTTAGCTCTATTAACAACTTCACTTTCATAAGCTTGTGCTTGATTTATCATTTGAGCAGCTTCACCTCGTGCTCTAGGTACAATATCATTTCTAAAAGCTTGTGCTTCGTTTATTAGAGTATCTCTGTCTTGTCTAGCTCTTTGTACGTCATTAAAAGCATCAATAACTTCCTGAGGTGGATCAACAGAAAGTAATTGAACGTCTCTAACTTCAACACCTGCTTCATATAGATTTAAAAGGTCTTGAAGTAAAGACTTTGCTTTTAACTGTATATTTTGTCTACCTTCAGTTAGAGCAGTTTGAATTTTGGTTTGACCAATTATATCTCTCATTATAGATTGAGCAGCAACTTTTACAGTTTCTGGAGGATCTTGCAGGTTAAATAAGTATTTACCTGCATCAGAAATTTTCCAAAATACTACGAAATCAATGTCTATGTTATTTTCATCACCAGTTATCATTTTGGATTCATCTGCTACGTCTCTTCTATTTGAATTCCCACCACCAAAAGCTCTGTATCCTATCTCAATTTTATTTTCTCGTGTTACATCTGGCGTAATTACCTTTTCTATTGGAGATGGTAAATGATAATGTAACCCTGGCTCTGTCGTTCTTACCCACTCACCAAATCTAAGTACAACACCTTGTTCCTGAGGATTGACTCTATAAATACCAGTTACCAACCATAAAGCAATTAAAATTAAAAAAACTATAGAAAAACCCTTCCCACCACCAAAATTTGATGGCATAAATTTTTTAAATTTATCTCTACTATTTTTAATAATTTCATCCACATCTGGAGGTGTTTGGTTATTTGGTCTTCTTCCCCACGGATTATTACCATTGTTGCCCCAAGGGCCTGAATTATTATTGTTCATCTTAACACCTGAAATAAATCTTTTATAAGATATTTGTTTCAATAAAAAAATTTCAACCTTAAACTTTTATTTTTTTAAAAAATAAAAATATAAATTTTTATTAAAATGATATTATCTATATGATGATATTATGAAAAAAAATGAAATTAAAAATTTTTTAAAATTACCTAAATCTGCTAAATACGTAATAATTGTAGCAAGTGGCAAAGGAGGTGTTGGAAAATCAACATTTGCTCTTAACTTAGCATTAACATTTCAGCATTTTAAATTGAAAGTAGGTTTACTAGATGCTGACATATATGGTCCTAGTCTACCTAAATTACTAAATACAAATCAAGAACCCAAAATTGAAAATAATAATTTTGTACCAATTGAAGTAAATGGTCTTAAAACAATGTCAATTGGTTATTTGATTCCTGAAGAAACTGCTAATATATGGAGAGGGCCTATGGTTATTAAGGCAGTCACACAATTACTGACAAATGTAGCGTGGGGAGAGTTAGATGTTTTAATTATTGATACACCTCCAGGAACTGGAGATGTACAATTAACGATTTCTCAAAAAATTGATGTTACAGGCGCCTTAATAATAACTACACCGCAAGAATTATCTCTATTAGACGTTCAAAGAGGAATAAATATGTTTAAAAAAATTAATTTACCAATTCTAGGTTTAATTGAAAATATGAGTTATTACATATGCGATGAATGTGAAAAAAAACATTATATTTTTCGTAAAAAATCAAACTACAAACTTACCAGTTTTTTTGACTTAGAGGTTTTAGGAGAGTTACCACTTAGTGAAAGTTTAATTAAAAATCATAATTTTGAACATCCAATAATAAAGCAAGAAGCTAGTGATATTATTTTTAAATCCTTTTTTGATATATGCCAAAAAGTACTTAGTAAAATCAAAGTTTAATTTTTCTATCGTAAACCCAAAATGAGTGAGGTGGGCAACTTTTATTTCCTGCAACTTTCTGGATTAATTTTTTATCCCACTTTTCCTCATTTATATGAGGAAATGAAACTCCATTTCTTAAATTAACATCAACTAGAGTAAGTTCAATTTGGCTACAAAAACTTATAGCTAATTTGTATATTTCACCTCCACCAAAAATAAAAATTTTTTTTTTAATTTGCTCATTTTTCTCATACTTTTTTACAATCCAATCATTAGCTTTGATCACTGCATCTTCAAAACTTTGTACAAAATATTTATCAAATTGAATATCATTTTTAAGATTTCTTTTAGTAGTCAAAATAATATTAGCTCTACCTGGTAAAGGTTTGCCAATACTATCAAAAGTTTTCCTACCCATAATTAATGGATTACCAAGAGTTATAGTCTTTAATCTTGCTAAATCATTTGGTAAATACCACAACATTTTTTTACCATCGCCGATTATAAAATCATTAGAAATAGCAACAATTGAAACTATAGGAAATTTGTTTTTTTTAATCGTTTCCACTTGTTAAACTGCTATTGGAGCTTTAATGTTTGGATCTGGGGTATAATTTTGAAATGTAAAATCATTAAATTCAAACTCATCAATATTTTTTCTTTTGTTATTTATTACTAGTTTAGGCAAATCTTTAGGTTTTCTGGTTAACTGTTGTTTAGCTTGATCTTGATGATTTAAATATAAGTGTGCATCACCGAGAGTATGAACAAAAAATCCTACATTTAAATTTGTTAAATTAGCTATCATGTGCGTAAGAAGAGCATATGAAGCTATATTGAATGGAACTCCTAAAAAAATATCAGCACTTCTTTGGTAAAGTTGGCAAGAAAGTTTATTATCAATAACATTAAACTGAAACAAACAATGACAAGGGGGCAAAGCCATTCTTGAAATGTCTGCTGGATTCCAAGATGAAACAATAATTCTTCTCGAACTTGGGTCATTTTTAATTAATTCAATTGCATTTTTTAATTGGTCAATTTCAACTCCATTATTTTCCCACGACCGCCATTGCTTTCCATAAACTGGACCTAAATTACCTTTTTCATCTGCCCAATCATCCCAAATGTGTACGTCGTTTTCATTTAAATACTTTATATTAGTATCACCTTTAACAAACCATATGAGTTCGTGAACTATTGACTTGATATGAAGTTTTTTTGTAGTTAAGAGTGGAAATCCCTTGTTTAGATCAAATCTCATTTGCCACCCAAAGATTGATTTTGTTCCAACACCAGTTCTGTCTTTTTTAATAATTCCATTATCCATAACATTGTTCAATAAATCTAAGTATTGTATCATTTAAAACCTCTAAACATTAATAACAAAAACTATTTTAATTGTCATTGCTCTTTAATAATTTTTAAAAATAATATATATTTGAAATGTCTCTAATGACTATAGTAATAAACATTTTATAAAATAGGCTCTGCGGACCCGGGGGCAGTACCCGGCACCTCCACCAAATAATTATGGGGGTGAAATAGGATCGACGTGTGTAATAAAAATAAAATTTTTACTCGGCATTGTACCACCGATATCGGGCAAAATTATAGTTGCAAACGACAACTACGCTCCGGTTGCTGCAGCTGCTTAGCAGCTAATGTAACCGAAACTTAAGTCCTATCCTCTAGCAAGGATTGGCGGGGTTGAACTACCTGGCAACAGAAATTCAAGGGCAAGACTAAAGTCTTGCCTTTTTTAAAAATTTTCTCTGTAAAAATTGTTTTTGATAAAATATAGTAAATATGTAATTATTTAATGAGTTTAACAATGGATAAAAAAAACATTGATTACGATCAAATAGTTGAAGACACATTAAGGTTAGTCGTTAAGAAGTCTTTGCAACTAGTTAATGAAAAAGGATTGCCAGGGGACCATCATTTCTATATTTCATTCAATTCAAAATTTAAAGGGGTAAAAGTACCACCTGAATTAAAAACTAGTGGTGATAATGAAATAAAAATTATTTTACAACACCAATTTTGGGATCTAACTATTGATGATGATAAATTTTCGGTAATCTTGTCCTTTGATGGAAATAAAAAAAATATTTCTGTTCCATTTGAGTCAATCATATCTTTTTCAGACCCATCTGTTGGTTTTAGTTTACAGTTTAAAAAAGATTTTATCGCCCAGGATAATCTAAAAGAACCTAATATCAAGTCACATAAATCAAATGAAGATAATAAGCACAATTACAACGCCGAAATATTTTCATTAGATGCGTTTAGATCTAAAAAAGAAGATTAAAATTAAGAAAGATTTATTATGAGTTTTGCTTTTTCAACAATGTTTCCTATAACAAATGATAACACAGAATATGAATTAATTGAAAAAGATTATGTAAGTTCAGAAACTTTCAAAAGTAAAAATATTTTATTAATACAACCAGAAGCATTTAGAATAATTACTGAAAATGCTTTTTATAAAATATCACATTTATATAGAAGTTCTCATTTAAAACAATTAAAAAAAATTCTTGAGGATAAAGAAGCATCTTATAATGACCACTTTGTTGCACTAACAATGTTAAAAAATGCTAATATTTCTGCATCTGGAGTTTTGCCAATGTGTCAAGATACAGGAACAGCAATAATAAACGGATACAGAGGCAAACACATCCTTACAGATTTTAATGAAGAAGAAGAATTATCAAGAGGCATATATAATAGCTATCAAAATAATAATCTAAGATTTTCTCAACTTGCTCCAATTTCAATGTTTAAAGAAAAAAATACTAACAATAATTTACCAGGTGAAATTAATTTGTATGCCGCAGAAAGCGATGAATATAAATTTACATTTATTCAAAAAGGAGGTGGGTCAGCAAATAAAAGCTTTTTATACCAGCAAACAAAAGCTATTTTAAATCCCAAAGATTTAAAAAAATTTTTATATGAAATTATAATTTCACTAGGCACTGCTGCTTGCCCACCTTATCATTTGGCCATTGTCATTGGCGGTACATCAGCTGAATTAAATTTAAAAACTGTAAAACTAGCATCAACAAAATATTTGGATGCTCTTCCAACAAAAGGAAATGAAAAAACTGGACATGCTTTTAGAGATAAAGAATGGGAACAAATCATTTTAAAAATGACACAAGAAATGGGTATTGGTGCACAATTTGGCGGTAAATATTATTGTCATGATGTAAGAGTTGTTAGATTACCTAGACATGGAGCATCTATGCCAGTTGGAATAGGAGTTTCTTGTTCAGCAGATCGTCAAATATTTGGAAAGATAAACTCAAAAGGAATTTTCTTGGAAAAACTTGAAACAAATCCTGCGAAATATCTTCCTGAAATTGAAGAAAATTTAAATGAAGAAATAATTCACATTGATCTAACAAGTGGGATGGATAATATTTTAAAACAATTAAATCTATGTAAAGTTAAAACTCGTTTAAGTCTCACTGGTCCTCTTATAGTAGCAAGAGATATAGCTCATGCAAAAATTTTGGAATATTTAGAGAAAAATAACGATCTTCCTGAATATTTTAAAAAATATCCTGTATATTATGCAGGACCAGCAAAAAAACCAAAAGGCCTGCCCTCAGGTTCATTTGGCCCTACAACAGCTGGAAGAATGGACAGTTATGTACCTAAATTTCAAAAATTTGGTGGATCAATGGTTATGCTTGCAAAAGGAAACAGATCACAAGTAGTTGTAGATTCATGCAAAGAATTTGGAGGTTTTTATTTAGGTTCAATTGGAGGAGTTGCAGCTAATGTTGCTCAAAATTCTATTAAAAAGGTTTCTGTGTTGGAATACCCTGAGCTAGGGATGGAAGCAGTTTGGAAAATAGAAGTTGAAAATTTTCCTGCATTTATGGTCATTGACAATAAAGGAAATGATTTTTTTAAATAATAAACTCTAACAATAATGTAAATTTGATCTGCTCAATTGGTCAATTGAAGTGCATCCCATTAATTTCATATCACGAATAATCTCTTCTTTTAATAAGCCTAGTGCTCTCTCAACACCTTTTTCTCCTGCAGATGCAAGTGCATACAAGTAAAGTCTTCCACCTGCACATGCTTTTGCACCAACAGAAAGTGCTTTAAGAACATGTGTTCCTCTTTGTATACCACCTTCACAAATGACATCAATTTTATCTCCAACTGCATCTACAATTCTTGCTAATTGATCAAAAGGTGAAATTGAACCATCCAGTTGTCTTCCACCATGGTTTGATACAATTACTCCTGTGCATCCTATATCAATAGCTCTCTTAGCATCTTCAACACTTACGACACCTTTAAGTGCAAAATGTCCACCCCATTTTTTTCCAAGATCCTCAGCATCCTTCCAATTCATTGATTGATCAAGCATGTTTGTAAAATAATCTCCAATAGATGTCATCGCAGAAGTTCCTGCTCCAACATAATCTTGTAAGTGAGGAAGTTCAAATTTAGAACTTGTTATATAATTGATACCCCAATAAGGCTTTAAAATAAACTCGATCAAACTATTTATAGTGAAACGTGGTGGTATAACAAACCCTGTTCTTAAATCTCTTTCTCTATTACCTCCAGTTATAGTATCGACAGTTAATGCAAGAACATCAAATTTAGCTGCTTTTGCTCTCTCTAACATACTACTATTGAGACCTCTATCTTTATGAAAATAGAACTGAAACATTTTTGGAGATGAAGAAATTTTTGATACCTCCTCAACGCTAACTGTCCCAAGTGAAGATACACCAAACATTGTTCCAAATTTATCTGCTGCTTTTGCAACAGCCCTTTCACCTTCATAATGAAATAATCTCTGAACAGCTGTTGGAGAACAATATACTGGCATCTCAAGTTTTTTACCGAAAACGGTAGTAGAAATATCAACATCCTTTACGCCACGTAAAACTCTAGGAATTAAACTAACATCATCAAATGAAGACGTATTTCTTCGGTAAGTTACTTCATCATCAGCGGCACCATCTATATAATTAAATATAGGTGAGGGTAGCTTAGATTTAGCAAGACTTCTAAAATCTTGAAAATTATAGCATTTTTTATAATTCATTTAAATGAATCAGCCTTGTCTAGCTTTAAACCTAGGGTTTTTTTTATTAATAACGTAAAGTCTTCCCCTACGTCTTACAACTTGGCAATTTCTATCTCTTACTTTAAGTGTTTTGAGTGAACTAACAACTTTCATAATAACCTCAAGAAATTCAATATAATAAATATTAGTCTAGGTCAAGATCAATTATTGTAACTGACATTACACCCACCGATACCACAGTAGCCATTTGGATTTTTCAAAAGATATTGTTGATGATATTCTTCAGCATAATAAAAATTTTTAAAATTTTGTATCTCTGTTGTTATTTTAGGAAACCCATTTTTTTTTAACAATTCTTCATATTTTTTCTTTGTTAATTTAGCTAATTCAAATTGTTTTTCATTTGTAGTTATTATTATAGATCTATATTGAGTTCCAATGTCATTTCCTTGCCTCATTCCTTGAGTTGGATTATGTCCTTCCCAAAAAGTTTTAAGAAGCTCAAAGGTATCTATTTTATATGTATCATATACAAGCTTAACTACTTCAGCATGATAAGTTTCTCCATAACATATATCTTTATATGTTGGATCTTTTGTATAACCAGCTGAATATCCGACAGCTGTGACATAAATGCCATTTCTGCTCCAAAAAAGTTTTTCTGCTCCCCAAAAACATCCCATACCAAAGTAAATGATTTCAGAAGAGGATGGTTCGTAATCTATTGGCTTTTGATATACATTATTGGTTATGGACATAGTTGATATATATATATATCGGTAAATTAGATGTTTCAATAATTATTAAAATTTACTTGAATAAATAATTTTTACCTCTAATAAGGCGATTATGACAAATGATATTTATGGCATAGAAAAATGGGGTAAAGGTTTCTTCAAAATACTTAAAAATGGAAGTTTAGGCTTGTTAAATCCTCTAAAAAAAAATAACAAACCTATTGACCTTCCCAAAATAGTAAAGAAACTAAACCAAAAACTATCTCCTCCTTACATCATCCGTGTTTCTGATTATTTAGAGTTTATGATTAAAGAAATTAATGAAAATTTTAATAAATCAATTAAAACCATTGGATATAAGAATAGATTTAGGAGTATTTACCCAATAAAAGTTAATCAACAATCTCAAGTTGTAAAAAACATAGTCAAATATAGTAAAAAATTTAATTCTGGATTAGAAGTTGGTTCAAAAGCAGAGTTACTAATAGCTTTAAGTCAAAACTTAACTAAAAATGCATTGATTGTTTGCAATGGAACGAAAGATGAAGAATTTATAAAATTATCATTACTTTCAAACAAAATTGATATTAAAACTGTTCTTGTAATTGAAAGTCTTAAAGAACTAGATTTGATTATCAAAATATCTAATTCACTTAAAATAAAACCTTTATTGGGTATAAGAATTAAGCTAACAAATTTAATAAGTGGAAAATGGTCTCAATCAAGTGGTGATAGAAGTGCTTTTGGACTTCCAGTAGATAAAATAACAGAAGCTCTTAATAAATTAAAAATAAATCAATTATTAGATTGCTTAATTCTTCAACATTCTCACTTAGGTAGTCAAGTGCCAGACATCATAGAAATAAGGAAATATACTCAAGAAGCTTGTAGATTTTTTGTTGAAATTTCTAATTATGGAGCGCAATTGAAATATATAGATTTGGGTGGAGGTCTTGGTGTAGATTATACCGGCGAAAACAAAGCAAAATTTCATTCTATAAATTATTCCATGGAAGAATATTGTATTAACATAGTTGAAACTCTCAAACTTGAATTCGACAAAGCAAAAATTAATCATCCTATTGTTATAACTGAATCTGGAAGAGCAACAGTAGCTCCAAGCTCTATTTTAGTTTTCAATATCTTAGATACAACTATTTTTGATGTAAAGTCATGCCCTATATTAAATGAAAAAGACCATATTTATTTATCTTATATGATACAAATCTTAAATTACATTAGTGAAAATAGAATACAAGAATGTTTTAATGACCTTAATTATTATAGAGATGAATTGAGAGTTTTATTTAGAAATGGACAAATAAATTTATCAGAGATTTCTAAAATTGAAAAAACATATTTATTTGTTTTAAATAGAATTAAAACATTTGTAGAAGAAAAAAAATTAAATTCTAACCCAATAGCAAACAAATTGAATAATTTAGCTGATATATATCATGGAAATTTTTCCTTATTTCAGAGTTTACCTGATATGTGGGCAATAGATCAGTTACATCCTATAGCACCAATTCAAAAACTTAACCATAAACCAAAAAAACATGTCATTCTTAATGATATTACTTGTGATAGTGACGGCATGATTTCAAAGTTTGTCTTAAATGACGGAATTAAAGATACATTACCAATACATGAGATAAAAAAAAATGAAGAATATTATTTGGGTGTTTTCTTTATTGGTGCTTATCAAGAAACTTTAGGCGATCTGCATAATTTATTCGGTGACACAAATATATCAACAGTAAAATTAGAGAATAATGGTAAATTCAAAGTTGTACATGAACAAATTGGAGATAAAATATCTCAAGTTTTGAGTTATGTTGAGTATTCATCAAGTGATGTTTTAAAAATATTTTCTGAAAAAATTACTAGATTTTACAAAAAAAAATTAATCAGTAATAGTGAAAAAAATCAATTGTTAAAAAATTTTAAAGCGTCTATAGATGGCTATACTTATTTTGAAAATTAATCGAGGTTGTTGTGAGTAAAATTCTTGTTATCGGTGCAGGTGGAGTTTCTTCTGTAGCAATTCATAAAATGGCTCAATTATCAAATGATTTTAAAGAAATAACATTGGCAAGTAGGTCAATTGATAATTGTAAAAAAATTCAAAAACAAATAAAAAAAAAATATAATTTTGATATTAACATCGAAGAATTGGATGCAGATAATATTTCTGAAACATCAAGGATTATATCAAAATACAATTCTGAACTAGTTGTAAATCTGGCCTTGCCGTACCAAGATTTAAATATAATGCAAGCTTGTTTAAATAAAAATGTTAATTATTTGGATACTGCAAACTATGAACCCAGAGATGAAGCAAAATTTGAATACAAATGGCAGTGGGAATTAAATGATAAATTTAAAGAAAAAAATTTGATGGGACTTCTTGGTTCTGGTTTTGATCCAGGAGTTACAAATGTTTACACAGCTTATATTAAAAAACATTATTTGGATGAAATTCACTATTTAGATATTTTAGATTGCAATGGTGGAGATCATGGTCAACATTTTGCAACTAATTTTAATCCAGAGATAAATATAAGAGAAATTACACAAAAAAGTAAATTTTACAAAAATGGTAAATGGATAACTGGTGATCCATTATTAAAAAAAATTGAATTTGATTTCCCAGAGGTTGGCAAAAGAAACATGTATCTTATGTACCACGAAGAACTTGAAAGTTTAGTAAAAAATTTTAGAGATTTAAAACAAGCTAGATTTTGGATGACATTTGGAGACCATTACTTAAACTACTTAAATGTCTTACAAAATGTTGGCCTAACCTCTATCAGACCAATAAAATTCAAAAATATGGACATTATACCGCTTGAGTTTCTTAAAGAAATTTTACCAGATCCAAAATCTTTAGGAGAGAATACAGAAGGTAAAACGTGCATAGGAACAATAATTAGTGGTCTAAAAAACAAAAAAATTAAAACAATTTACTGTTACAATGTTTGTGATCATAAGAAATGTTTTAATGAAGTAGAAAGTCAAGCTGTATCATATACTACTGGAGTTCCTGCAATGATTGGATCTTTGTTAATATTAAATAAAACATGGTTTAAACCTGGTGTTTGGAATTTAGAACAATTTGACCCTGACCCATTTATGGATGCTTTAAAACTATATGGACTACCAAACAAAATCGTTGAATTAGATAAACCTGTAAACTTCTAATATGCTTAAAACTGTTAAAGTCAATAAAAAATATTTTAAAAATCTTGATTTATCTAAAATAACTTCTCCTAGTTATGTGATTGATACTAAGGTTATTGATGATAATTTAAAAATATTTCATAAATTAAAAACTGATACGGACGTAAAAATTCTTTTAGCATTAAAAGCATTTTCTCTAAAAAGTTTATTTCCCATTATTTCAAATGTGTTAGATGGTGTTTGTGCGTCCGGATTAAATGAAGCAAAACTTGGCAAAAAATACTTTGGAGGTTTAATTAGTACTTATTCACCTGCATTTAGAGATTCTGAGTTTGATAACATTATAAAATATTCACAACACGTAACTTTTAATTCTATTTCACAGCTCAATAAATACAAAAAATTATGTATAAATAAAAATATTGACATCGGCGTTAGAATAAACCCTTTATATTCTGAGGTTGAAGTTTCGAAATATAATTCTTCAAATTTAAATTCCCGTCTAGGGATTCATATAAATCAATTAGATAAAATTGATTTTGCCGATATCAAGGGAATTCATTTTCACTCTTTATGTGAACAAAATTTTGATGCCTTAGAAAACACATGGAATAAGATTTGGCCATGTTTAAAAGAAGTAATTAAAAACTTAAATTGGATTAATCTAGGAGGTGGGCACCACATAACCAGATCAGATTATAAATTAAATAAATTAACTAATTTTCTTCAAGAAATAAAAACAAAAACAAATTGTCAAATCATACTTGAACCTGGGGAAGCTGTTGTTTTTGAATCAGGTGTTTTAGTTGGTAAAATTCTAGATTACATTCAAGGGGATAATAACAAAATTCCAAACATTGGCATTACAGATATAAGTCCTGTTTGTCACATGCCAGATGTAATTGAAGCTCCATATAGACCATTATTAATGAATGAACCAGTTCAAGGAAAAAAAGTTGTTTTAGCTGGCCCAAGTTGTTTAGCTGGAGATATTATTGGAGAATATTATTTTGCAAAAAATCCTAATATAGGAGATAGATTAGTGTTCTTGGATCAAGCGCATTATACATTAGTTAAAACTAATTTTTTTAATGGGATTAACCATCCTGAAGTTGTATTATGGAATAGTGATAATAATGTTTTTAAACTAATCAAATCTTTTGATTTCAAAGATTTTGAGACAAGAAATTAAAATGTTAAATTTAAAAAAAAATTTTTTTTTAGGAGAGGAATTATCTGAAAAAGAAAAGAGTTTCAATTTTTCTAAATTTCACATTTTACCTATTCCTTTAGAAAAAACTGTATCTTATGGTACAGGGACATCTAAAGCTCCAGAAATGATAATAAATGCAAGTAATCAACTTGAAAGAAATCACAACAGTCCATGTGATTTTGGTATATACACACATGATGCATTTGATTGTTCATTAGATTTCAACTCAATATTTGAGAATATAGAGAATTTAATTTTTGATATTTCAAAAAAAGATAAAATTCCTGTTTGTATAGGTGGCGAACACAGTTTGACATTTGGTGTTATTAAGGGATTTAAAAAAAAATACGTTAACACTAATGAAGATTTTGGCATTATACAATTTGATGCTCATGCTGACTTAAGAAAAATATATAATGGAAGCGTAAATTCTCATGCAACTGTGATGTATAAAATACATGAAGAAAATATTCCAATATTTCAATTTGGAGTTAGAGCCCAATCTGACGAAGAGATTAAATTAAGAGATGAATTAAATATTAATTACAAAAACATAGAAGACTATAGAAAAGATCTAAATATTAGATTACCCAAAAACTTTCCAAAAAATATTTATATTACATTTGATTCAGACTGCTTAGATCCATCTATTATGCCTGCGACAGGAACTCCAGTTCCAAATGGATTATATTATAATGAAGCTTTTTTAATTTTAGAAAAATTAATCGAAGACAAGAAAATTGTAGGAATCGATTATGTTGAATATGCTCCAATAGAAAATTTTCATGCTTATGATTATATATCTGCAAATATCATATATGATTTAATGAAGCTTTGTTTAAAATAAATTAAGTTTCTTGCAACCATTTTTCAGCATCTAAAGCGGCCATGCAACCCATGCCAGCAGCAGTAATGGCTTGTCTATATATTTTGTCAACACAATCACCTGCAGCGAATACACCATTAATATTTGTTAAAGTTGATCCCTTTTCTTTAACTTCAATATACCCTTCATTGTCTAAAAGAATTTGATTCTTAAAGCATGCAGTAGAAGGAACATGACCAATCGCTACAAATGCTCCATCTACATTTATACTTTTTTTTGAAGAGTCTTTAGTAGATATCAAATTCAAACAATTTAAGCCTTTGTCATCTCCAATAAAATCGTCAACTACATAATTCCACAAAAAATTGATATTTTCTTTAGAAAAAACTCTATCTTGCAATATCTTTTCAGCTCTTAAATTATCTCTTCTATGAATTAATATTACTTTTGAACATATTTTAGATAGATATAATGCCTCTTCGATAGCTGTGTTCCCACCACCAATAACTGCAACATTTTTATTTCTATAAAAAAAACCGTCACAAGTCGCACAAGCAGAGACACCTCTACCATTAAATTTTTTTTCACTCTCAATTCCTAACCAACGAGCTTGTGCTCCAGTACAAATTATAACAGATTTTGATTTAATGATTTTACCACTATCACATTTAATTATTTTTAATTTGTCACTGAAGTCTACACTCGTAACTAGTTCATTTATTATTTCTGCACCTACGTTTAAAGCTTGTGCTTTCATTTGATCCATTAGCCAAGGACCTTGAACAACATCAGAGAATCCAGGATAATTTTCAACATCAGTTGTAATAGTTAATTGTCCGCCTGGTTGAAGGCCTTCTAAAATTAAAGGTTTTAAATTGGCTCTAGCTGCATAAATTCCAGCAGTAAGTCCAGCAGAACCTGTGCCAATAATAACAACATCTCTTAAAATATCATTCATAAAATTTTGTCTCCTTTAAAAACAATAGTTTTTTTCCCATTTAAAAAAACTCTGCCCTCACTAAAGTTTTTTATAGCTTTATATAAAACTCTTGCTTCGATATCTTTTCCAATTGCAATTAAATCACTTGGACTAAGTTCATGATCAACTTTTTCAACATCTTGCTCAATTATAGGACCTTCATCTAAATTTTGATTAACAAAATGTGCGGTTGCTCCAATTATTTTAACTCCTCTTTCAAAAGCTTGATGGTAAGGTTTTGCCCCTTTAAAACTTGGCAAAAAACTGTGATGAATATTTATAATTTTTCCATAAAATCGGTCAACAAAATTTCTCGATAAAATTTGCATATACCTAGCTAGAATTATAACATCAATTTTCTTTTCTTCTATAAATTTAACAATAAGTTTCTCTTGATTTAATTTATCATTGTTTATTGGCAAATATTGAAAAGGTATACTTTCTAAAGAAGATATCTTTCTCAATTCATTATGGTTTGATATTACTGCTTCAATTGATAGGTTGAGATTTTTACTTTTTACTTTGTTAATAAGTTCGATTAGACAATGCTCAAATTTTGAAACTAAGATTAAAGTTTTAAGTGTTTTATGTATATGTCTTATTTCATATGTAGCATTTAAAATAACTGATAAATCTTCAAATTCTTTATTAATAGTTTCTATGTTTAATTCATTTGGGAGTTGAAAACTTTGTCTAATAAAAAAACTATTAGTATTTTGATCTGTAAACTGTTTAGATTCAATGATATTACAGTCTTTATTAGCCAATAAAGTTGAGATTTTTGAAACTATGCCAATTTGATCTTTACAATTTAAACGTAATAAATAAATTCTATTTCGATCCATGTATTTTCTTATATTGTAATTAATCAAAAAATTAAATTAATTTTTTTGAAATTATCTCAATAAATTCTTTTGGTTTCTCTGCGTGTAACCAATGACCTGCATTTTCGATTTTAAAGAATTTAAGATTTGTAAAAAGAGTTCTAAAATTATCTTTATATTTTTCATTTACATAGGGGCTGTCCCCTCCAAAAATACATAAAGTATCAATTTGAGATGCACTTGAAATTATATCAAGTGGAAATCCTCTTAAATCTTTCATTCCCTTTTTAATAGTACTCAAATCTAAGGACCAAGCATATGTCCCATCATTAAAATTTAAATTTTGTAATAAGAATGATCTTAATTCTTTATCTTTTATATAATAAGATAATTTTGTGTCTACTTCATTTCTACTTTTACAACTTTTAACATCTATCTTTAAAAGATAGTCAACAACTTCTATTTCTTCTCTTGGATAATTTACTGGCGCAATGTCGACAACAAATAATTGTTTTACAAATTTTGGATAAAGAAGTGAAAATAACATACCTAATTTTCCACCCATTGAATGACCTATAATTGATACTTTGGAAATTTTTTTTCTTTCAATAAATTCGAATACATCTTTAACCATGATTAAATAAGAAATCTCATTTGATGGCTCATTTTCTCCATGATTTCTTAAATCAAAAACTATGAAAAGACCTTCAACTATATGGCTCAGTCTTAAGGCAATAGAATGCCAATTTTTTGCTCTACCAAACAGACCGTGAAAAATAAAGTTTATCTTTAGATCATTAAAAGACAATTCTTCATTGCTTAATTGCTTTCCATTATTATAAACTTTAAATTTCATCTTAATTTTTTATTTAATTTTTTTATTAATTGTCGTATTTATAGTATATAGTTGGAGCTTAAAATGACAAATGTAATTGATTTAACTGATCATATCAAAGATAGATATGATGAACATTTAATAACAAAAATTAAGTTACGCAGAATAAGAGATAGTATAGAAGAAAAACTTAACTATTATTCTAATATTGAAAATAATGAACTTGCAGTAAGTCTTTCTTCAGGAAGATATTCTGCCATGAAATTAACTAAGTTAATTGGTAGAGAAGAAACAATTCAATTTTTTCAAGATTGCATTGAAACTGCCAGTAGATCTTGATTTAGGAGATCCTACTAATATTACCAGCAACTTCTGCACCTAGATCAATTGATAAAGAATTTGTTTTTAAGTTTCCTTCAACTCTTGCACTACTTGACACATTAAGAGTATTAGCTGCAACTTCTCCTTTAACAAGACCTCCCAAAGTAACTTTATCTGCGATTAAGTTACCATCAAAAACACTGTTTGATTCTAAAAGCACATCTTTGGCTCTTAATTCTCCTTTAAATCTTCCAGCAATTACTACAGCAGACCCAGAGGAATCTAATGTACCTTCCATAACTAATTCTTCTGATATATATGTTGTTTCACTCATTTTTCACCTATTTAAATTATTTTTAATAAAACTCTGATAATATTTGATTATTTTTTAGCGTCTTGTGTTTCTTCAGTCTGCTCTTGTTTTTTTTCTTGATCTTTCTTGCTATCCCAATTATGAACCACACGACAATTAAGAGCTGCTCCTCTATCCATTTGCAAAGATTTATAATGTATTTCACCGCTAATTCTAGAACTTTCAGTAAGCCAAATACTATCGGCTTTCATTTTTCCTTCATATTCTCCAGCAATAACAACTAAATCTGATTTTACTGCACCTTTAAAATTACCTGTATTTCCAATTGTTACTTTTTCAGTTACCAAATCTGCTTGTACAACACCATTAATTTCAATTGATTTAGCATTAGTGATTTTTCCTGTAAATTTCGCACCATTTCCAAGAATTGCTTGCTTTTCTGCCATAATTACCCCTATTAATTTATTTTATTTATTGTTTCTTTTTTCCTAATTGAGCTTCAACTCTAGCACCTTCTTCAATAGATATATTATCATATGACACTTCACCATTAACAGAACCCGTTGAACGGATTGAAACTACTTCTGATAAAACTTGTCCGTCGAATTTACCAGCTATTGAAACTAATTCTGCATCAACATTTCCTTTCAGTACGCCCGATTCTTCTATTGATAGACTATTACATTTGATGTCACCTACAACATTGCCAAGCAATACAAGTCCTCCAGAAGCTGTTATCTTTCCTTTAATCTTCATATCTGAGGAGATAATTGATTTTTCTACTTCACCGTCCGTTTTATTTGCCATTTTACTTTTCCTAACCTAAATAAACGTTTATAATATAGAAATTATTTAAATTCATAATAAAATATAGTTGTTTTTATTATAATACAATAAATTTTGGTATAATTAATGCAATATGTAAGCCAAGTATCAGTAATTATAGGATTATTATTATGGCACAACAAATAATTGATATTCGTGAGAGAATAGAAAAGATGCGAATCAAATTTGAAGATGATCATGAAAATGACATTTCTGAAGTACCTACAGATAAAAAAAAGGTTGTTAATGAAGAAAAAAAAGAAATTAACAATTTACCGAATAAAGTTATAAATCATCAAAATGAAGAAATTAAGTTAAATAAAAACAATAACATACCAAAGTCAGAGACCTTAAGTCAAAATAATAAGGAATTTCCTTCTGTTCAATTATCGGTAAAAAATCCAATTTCTTCTAAAGTTTTGGTATTTCTAATGCTATTACAAGTATTTTCAAATATAGGAATATTTATGCTATTGCTAAATGTATTGGAGTAAAAACTGAATAAATCAACAATAACAAAACTTAGTAAGAAACTTCCTTCTGTTAAAAAAGGTATAAGATTTGGTGATCTTTTCACAAAACCAAAAGTTGGACTGTTATCAGAGCGTAGGTTTTTGATTTTTACAAAACGTGGACCTATAGAAATACATTTTAAACTTTCTCACTACGTTTCTTTGGCTTTAACAATTGTAGTTGGTGTTTCTAGTATTGTTTATTATTCGATTGTTGGCATTTCATCTGCGATTGATGTTGCGCAAAAAGATATTATCACTGAAGCATCTGCGAACCTACCGACAAATATTAAAGAGAATAAATCAAATAAAATAGAATCAAATTCAGTTTTAAATGAAATAAATATAGATGAAACAAAATCAAATGATAACAAAATTGGCATTGAAACAAATATTAGCTTACCAGAACAAACTAATGAAATTAATTTTAACAGTAAAGTAGTTAAAAATTCTGAAAATTTGTTCACAGATAAAATTTATGCAGACAAATCAGACAAACCTAAAACAATAGAAAATCAAAATACAAAAATTGCAACAAACTCAAAAATATTGGCAGAAAATTCTGATATTAGCTTGATAGAAAAAAATACATCAAATGATATTAAAGTGGAAGATCTAAATAATGATAATGCTTTTTATATTTCACCCCCAAAGCTTGATGAAAGAGCATCTAACTTCAGATTCATTTCATCTTTAGATAACGAATTGTTTAATTTAGAACAAGTGTTTATTAAACTTGATTTAGAATTAAAAGATAACAGGATTCAGAAAGTTAAAAATTTTATGAATACAGAATTAGATTACATGAAAGATGCTGAAAAATTTTTATTGGCATTTAGACATCGTCTAGATTTGCTTTCTATATACAAAAATGCAATAGAGTTTATACCTCTTAAACCACCAATGGAACATTATTATGTAACAAGTAAGTATGGAAAAAGAAAACATCCAGTAACAAAAAAGTGGCGTTTTCACCACGGTATTGATCTAGCTGGAACATGGCAAGAAAATATTAAGGTATCAGCTGATGGGGTTGTAACTTTTGCTGGCTATCATGGTTCATTTGGAAAAGTTATTAGAATTAGGCATAATTATGGAATAAAAACTACCTATGGACATCTTGCAAAAATTTTAGTTAAAAAAGGAGAAATGGTATCTGAAGGTCAAGTTATTGGAAAAATGGGAAGAACCGGCAGAGTAGATGGTGCTCACTTACATTATGAAATATCAGTTAATGGAAAGTCAAAAGATCCTGCTATTTACTTTTCAATTGGGCGAAAATTATTAAGCAGAAATAGTCTTAGATCAATTGCAGATTTAAATTAATTTGGCACATAAAATGCAAATCTCTTTTTAAAGAGGTATGTACAAATGAAACTGTTAAATAGAAATGAAGATTTAAAAATTGATAAGCTCATCGATCTAAAAATTAATTTAAAAATTTTTAATAAAAATAATAAAGTTTATAAAAAGAAAATTATTCCATTAAAAACCTTAGCTAATATAAATTCAACCAGTAGATAATAATTTACTCAATTTTGATTTCCTTTTTCTTTCTGCACTTGAAGGAATACTTAACATATCTCTATATTTAGCTACAGTTCTTCTTGCTACATCAATGCCTTGATTAGATAAAACATCCGCAATTTTTTCATCACTAAGAGGTTTATTTGAAATTTCTGAAGAAATTAATTTTTTTAAGGCTTCCCTTACAGCTGAAGCTGCATGTTTATCACTTTCTTCTGAACTTGGAATAGATGCAGAAAAAAATTCTTTAAGAGATAATAATCCCCAATCAGTTAAAATCAATTTACTATTTGTTACTCTTGATATTGTACTTTCGTGCATACCTATAGCTTCGGCAACATCTTTCAAAATTAGAGGTTTCATATGACTAAATCCGTGCTTAAAAAAACCTATTTGTTTTTGTAATATTACTGATGCGACTTTTAATATAGTTTTATTTCTCTGATCAACTGCTTTTTGGAGCCATTTCGCTTCGCCAATTTTATTCGCTGTGAAATCATTATCATCTGCACCAAGATTTAAATTAGATATCTCACTTATATAATCTTCATCTAAATCTATAGTAGGTAAAGTTGATTTGTTTAAATCAATTTTCCAACCTTTATTAGTTTTTGATACGATTATATCTGGCTCTGAAATTCTTATAGGCTCAGTGTTAAAATTTTCTGCTGGTTTTGGATTTAATGTTTTGATTAAATTAACCATCTGAATTATTTTATTATTTTCTATTTCACACATTTTTGTCAGTGTTTTGATTTTCCCTTTTGTGATTAATGTTAAGTTGTCTATTAATATTTGATACTTATTATCTAAAATTCCTTTTTCTGCTAGTTGTATTTTAAGACATTCTGATAAATTTTTTGCAAAAATTCCTATTGGTTCAAGACATTGTAACTGTTGAATTATCTGTTCAATGTAAATAAGAGGTTTGTTTAATTCTTCAGCGATTTCATTAACTGGGTGAATCATCCAACCACTTGGATGCAAGTAATCAATAAGAGAAATTGCAACTGATTGATCTTTTTTTTCAAAGGAGAGTATTATTTGATTAGCTAAATATTCTTTTAATGAAATTTTATTTGATACGGTATTTTCTATAACCTCTGATAAAGAACTATTCTTATTTTCAAAGTTATTCTTGATATTGGTATTATTTTTTTCAAAAGTTTTCTCGGAAATGTGCGTATCAAAAGAGTTATTCAATTCTATATCGCTATTGACCTTTAATGTGTCTTCATTTTGTTTTGTATTTTCAACCACATCAAAAGTTTTTTTATCTTTTGTCTCCATTTTTTTTGTTTTTAGGTCTTCTTTTATAAATGGATTTTCTAATTTAGCATTTTCTACATATTCAGCTAATTCAATATTTGTAAGTTGTAACAGCTTTATTGCTTGCTGTAATTGTGGTGTCATTACAATAGATTGATTTTGCTTTATTTTTAACTGTTGATTAATTTTCATTACAAATCTCCTTATTATTTTATCAATCAAAGAAAAATTTGTTAAAAAAATCAAAACTTTAATTTGACGTAATTACAAAGACAGAAATTTGACAATAAAAAACTATATCAACTCTTAAATTTAATGTAGTATTATATTAATGTTTAAGTTTTATTTTTTAAAAAAATTTGTAATTGTCATTAAGTTGACAAGAAAATTTTAATGATTTTTTCAACATCATGTAAAATATGTAAAATAATAAGAGTATTCTTATTTTCAATATTTCTACTTATTTTATTAGCTTTAGTTCAAAAAGATAAATTGCATTATCTAAAATTTATAACTCCAGAAAATGCTGCTTTCGCTATTTTAATTATAGGAATTTTTATAACAATTTTTAAAATCTTTGAGTATCTAAAGGATAAAAGAAGTTAATTTCTATCTCTGACTAACCTTATATAATTCGGTTTGTATCCTGGATAACGACCAAATGTATTTCCATTTAAAAAATTAACTATCCAATTAAACTTTGGTTGCCAATAGTTTTTATCTTTCGTCCAAAATGGCTCGGGAGGTGTTTTTGGAAAAAATTTTAAGTTAATTTTAACTTTTTCACATTTGTGACATATTAAACTTTCTAACTCTTTTCTAGAAGGTAATCTCCAATTTCCTTCCAATTGATTATTAGCTAAATCTATAATTTCAGGTATAAATTTAAGTTCATATTTTTTTGCTATCCCATTGCAAGTATTATTTTTCCAAACCATACCCACAGGACAAGTCATCCATTCAATTTTGTTTTTTAAATCAATAACAAAATAACCTCGTGGCAAATACTCTGACGCTATTAGAAATTTTGGTATTAAAAATAAAAAAAATATTCCTATAATCAATTTTATAAATTTACTAGAAAGTATTCTACACATATAATAACCTTATGTTTTTTTAATTTTTTTTGATTTTGGTCTCATTCTTGCAGAATTTATGCCTAAAATCATGCTTTTTATATTAGATGAGGAATAAAAATGGATATAGCATCTTTGATAGGATTGGTTGGAACACTAGGAATGATTGCAGGCGCAATGGTTTCATCGGGAGGTATTGGCCCCTTCATTGATACGCCTTCAATGCTAATTGTTATTGGTGGAACTTTCTTTGCTGTAATGTATAGATCTACTTTGCCAGATTTTCTCGCATCTTTTGGAACTTTAGCAAAGGTTTTTCTACCTGGTACAAAAAAACATGATGAATTAATCACAAGAATTACTGAATTAGCTGGGATTGCAAGAAAAGATGGAATGATGGCTTTAGAAGGTCAAGAAGTGCCTGATAAATTCTTTGAAAAAGGACTTCAAATGCTTGTAGATGGAGCTGATGAAACAAAATTAACTGAACAATTGAACAGAGAAGTTAAAGGCATGATAAGACGCCATGATAATATGAAAAGTGTTTTTCAAGCATGGGTAGATTTAGCTCCGGCTATGGGTATGATTGGAACTCTAATTGGTTTAGTCGCAATGTTAGGAAATATGGCTGATCCAAAAGCAATTGGACCTGCGATGGCTGTTGCTCTTTTGACTACACTTTATGGTGCTATGATTGCAAATTGTATTTTTATGCCTATAGTCACAAAATTGGAAAATTATTCTGCACATGAAGCTTTGTATAGAGAAATGGTTGTTATGGGATTGAAATATATCTCAAGAGGAGAAAGTCCAAGAAATATTACAGATCAGTTAATTGCAAATTTACCTCCTAAGCTTCAAGCAAAAATAGAAGAAGCTGCTTAATGTAATAGGTATTTAAATGGCAGAATCACAAGAAAACCCTAATGTAGAAGAACAAGAAGAAGAAGAATGTCCTAAATGTCCTCCAAAAGGAGCTCCTGCTTGGATGGCAACTTTTGCTGATATGGCAACTTTATTAATGGCATTTTTTGTTCTAATTCTTTCGTTTGCTGAATTTAATGTACCAAAATTTAAACAAATTAGTGGTAGTTTAAAAAATGCCTTTGGTATTCAAAGAGTTGTCCCAGTTGTTGAACAACCAAGAGGTACAACAGTATTAGCTCTAAATTTTAGTCCTTCTCCCGAGCCTTCTGTTACAAAAAATATGACACAACAATCTACAAATACAGAGCAAAAAAATTTAGATCTAAAATCCGAAGAAGATCAAAGAGAAAGTTCAAAAAGTGTTGAAAAAGCTAAAAAGCTAGAGGAGGCTCTTAAATCAATTGATTTGGACAAAAATGTTTCCACAGAAGTTGTTGATGATAAAGTTGTTGTCAAAATAAATAATGAAGGAAAAAAAGATATACAAGATGTTGTTTCAAACACTATTACAGCTATAGAAGATGCTAGAAATAAATCTGGAAATTACGAAACAGATGTATTGATCGGTGGAATAAATAATGAGATCAAAGCCATAGCAATGGCTAGTCAAAATAATAAAGCACTAATAGATAAAATTGAAAAAATTAACAGAGAAGAAAATGAAGAAAAAAGAAAAATTGAAGAAACTAAAATTAGAGCAAAAAGCGCAGAGGATGAATTCAAAGTAGCTCTAAAACAAGAAATTGGTCAGGGTTTAACTGACGTAAAAAGAGAAAAAGATAGAGTAATCATTACTGTAGGGTCGGCAGGAGCCTTTAGATCTGGATCGGCAGAACTGACACAAAATGCAAAAAAAATTATGGCTAAAATTGCTAAGGTTAGTGAAAAAGGATCGGGACAAGTAAATGTATCAGGACATACTGATAATGTCCCACTAATATTTGGAAGCCAATATAGAGATAATTGGGATTTAGCTGCTGCAAGAGCATCAAGTGTAGTTCAATCAATATCAAAATCTGGCGATATACCATTGGATCGTCTTATGGCAATAAGTTATGGTGAATCAAAACCACTGGCTTCAAATGATGATGCGGTTGGTAGATCAAAAAATAGAAGGATTGAAATAGAAATTAAATACTAATTTCAATATAATAATATTATGGCAGAACAAGGTTTAACTCCTGAAAATTTAGAAAGTTACTCTACAGAAGCAATATCAAACTTTTCTAAGGCTATTGAAGATTTTGCTGATGTTCTGATTGATATAAAATCTGAAGATGCCAACATAGCAGTGTTTAATAGTATATTTGTAATGATAGACGGAAGAAAAAGAAGACTAGCTGACATTGCTAATGTGGAAGCTCCTAATGATCCATTAAATTTAGAAGTAATGGTTTACAGTAAAGATAATTTAGAAACTGTAATGACAACAATAAAAGAATCAGGCTTTCCTGTAAAATTGAAAGAGAAAAATTCTCAGTTTCTTATAGTAAAAGTACCACCGCCCTCTAGAATGCAACTAGAGGAAATTGGTGATGACTTAATTAGAAGAACAAATAGTTTAGTAATGAGGTTAACTAAGATCAAAACAAATACTGGCTTAAGAATTAGAGCAGCAGTTCAAAATGAATTTATTGAAACTAAAATTGCCACTTTGGCGACAAAAAAAATTGATCATAATCATTTAAAACAAGAAAATGAAGGTAAATTTCTAGGTGTCTTAAAACGCAAACAAATTCTTGGTAATTATTTTAAATCTACTGAAAAGGATGATGAAATATTTGTTAAAAAAGTTAATCTATATTTAAAATTAAACGATAACTTAAAACAAATAGAAATAGTTAAGGAAGAAGAAAATCAAAATTTGCAAACTTCAAGTTAAATTTAAATAACAATTAATAATATAAATTATAAAGTATTCAAACTATCTTCATCTGGAAAAGGCGGTTCAAGGTAAGAATAATCAAAATCAATTTTAGGATCTAGTTTCCTTGATATTATTTGCGCCTCTTCTTCATTCAAACAAGTTAATACTAAAAATAAACGATAATCTCTATAGTTATAATAATTTCTTAATACATTGATTTGATTTAGTCCATAGTACCACGACTTTAAAACCCAAGATATACAAAATAACCATGGTGAAACTAAAAACATTATAACTAAAAAACTTATTGTAAAAAAAAGGTTCATCCATAATCTATTATATAACATCCACAGTGGTGGTGCTATACTTGCTAATATTGAAAGTTCAATATCTAATATAAATCCATTTCTTTTTATATTTTTGTATACCTCGAACTGTTTGTATGATTTATCTTTTTCGAAAATATTTTTAATATCAATATTCGAAAAGTCTTTAACATGATTTTCATTTATTTCTTCGCATGTTACACCTAATGATGATTTTATGGTTATGTTAAAACAAGTTCCATCTCTGAAGATCGAAAGAATTTTTTCTTCTTCTTCATCTTCAACAAGTTTTGTTTTTAGATCTTCATATGATGAATTAAAATATTCACCATTTAAGCCTATAATAATGTCTCCTACTTTAATCTTAAGGTTATAAGCGTTAGAAAAAACTCGGACATTGGCAATTTTTAAAAATTTTCTACTTAAATTATCTTTTTCTGTATTTAAAGAATTTGTTTTTTCATTATTTTCCATATAATTTTTTCAATTCAAATTTAAGGGTATTTAATCATAGCAGCCTTATCTTTTATTTTACTTACAAGACTATTATTCTTTTTAATTAGTGAATTAATCTGTTGAGATTGCATTGATTGATTTGCAATAATTTTATTATAAATTGGATTTTTGCTCATTGTCTCCATTGACTTTTTAATTGCCTTAGAACTTTGTGAAGCAAAATTAGTTAAAGTTTTCTTTAGGTCATTATTATTTTTAACAGAGTTTTTAGAAAATGTATCTAATTCACTTACTAAAGAATTTGAAATTGTCCTAAGTTCTGCTGCAGTTAACTTATTTGATTCTGTAATTTTCTTTTCAATTTTATTCATTGTGGTGATAACATTTTTATTCACAGCTAAAAATTCATCTTGTTTTTTTATAGCTTTATTAAGACTTTCTAGTGATTTATTTACACTGTCAACATTTTCAGCAAAAACTACTAATGCTTCTCTACTTGTTTCAGTCATTGTATCTAATTTACTAGAACCTTGCATAAACAAAAAAGCTGATACGATTACAACAAAAATTCCCGAAACTATTGAAGAAACGAAAACGACTGTTGTATATTTATGAATTTGTTTCACTTTATCCTCCAAACTTTTATGTTGTTTCCTCACATTATTATATTCTGAAGTCACATCAGTTGCGGCGTCAGCTGCATCTAAAGCTAACTTGATACTTTCTTGTACGGCGTCAACTTTATCATTCATTTTAAACCTCTATTTTTAAAATTACTCTCTGTTTTATATGCACATTCCATACCAGTTGTTATATAAACTTCTAAAGAAGGAAGAATTTTTGATATAAACCCAAACTTTTTACAGCCCCAAGGTCTTTTGATCCTATGAGTTATAAAAAAATATTCACAACCATGACAAAATACTTTTTTTCTCATTATTTTTTACCAATTAATTTTTCTATAATACTTGCAATTTTGAAACGAAATGCACCAGCTAATGCAGTTAAACCAAAGAACCAATACAATAAAGCACTATAAATATCTCCATTTTCTCTAAGTTCACTAGCATGAAAGTGACAAAGTAATGCTGAATAAGCAAATGCGAAAGTAATAATTAATTGTCCAAAACCTGTTCTCTTTTTCATACTATATCTTCTACTGTTTTATTGCCAAACTCATCAAATTGTAAATCACTTGGTATTTCAATCTCGGGTTTTTCTAAAAATTCACCTTTTTCAATTTTAAATATATAAGCGAGTATAGCCGCAACACTTGCATATAGATCTTCAGATATTTCTTTTCCTATTTGTCCGGTAAAATATAATGCTCTTGCCAATAATGGACTACTAAAAATATTTATATTTTTTTCTTTACCTAAATACATAATTTTTTCTGCCATTAAACCTCTTCCCATAGCAAGAATTATAGGAGCTCCTTCTTCCCCAACTTCATACTTTAATGCTACAGCAAAATGAGTTGGATTTGTGATTATAACGGAAGCATCTTTTACATCTTCCAAAGCAGAACTTTGTTCACTTGTACGCTGAGAAATTTCATTTTGTAATCTTCTAATTTTTTGTTTTACTTCAGGTGAACCATCAGTGTCTTTCATCTCGTCTTTGATTTCTTTTATAGACATTTTTAATTTTTCATTATGCGAGTGTTTTTGCCAAATAAAATCAATCATTGCAATAACAGCCAAAGCTATTAATAAATAAATAGTTAGTTTTGGAAATAATATAATGTAACCTTTTAATGCTTGATAGAGACTTCTATCAGATAAATGAATTATATTAATTAAATCAAAATATATTATAACTCCTGAAATTCCACCTAGAAGAGATACCTTTAATATTGACTTTATTAATTCTATTAAACTTTGCATTGAAAACATTCTCTTAAGTCCAGTAAGGGGATTAATTTTATTACCTTTAAAATTGAAAGCTTTAGGAGAAAAATGTATTCCACCTCCAACACAAAATTGAGTAATTATTGACGTTATCAATAATGGGAAACCGATCAATAAAGTTAGAATAACTATTATTTTGATTAATTTTAATATCCCTAAATAAGGTTTTTGATAATCTAATTCTTCTAACGAAAATAAAAAAAAACTTTTCCAGATCGTCATGAAATTTGGAAATAATGCCGAAATAGATACTAATGTCAATAAACTGATAAAAACAGAAGTGAAAACAAACATTTCTTTAGAAGTAAGAAATTGACCATCTTCAATTGATTTATCAATCTTTCGTTGAGTAGGTTCTTCCGTTTTTTCTTGTGAATCTTGTTCTTCAGCCATTATTTATACTCTCTTGAATGTAATACATTATCAATTAAATTTATGCTAATACCAACTAAGTCTGAAAAGGCATTGGCTATAGTTCCTAGAGCTAAATAGAGAAAAATGAAAACAGCCAATAACGTAATTGGGAAAATAAATGAAAACAAATTCAAGGTTGGTGCAGATCTTGTTATTATCCCACCAGCTAAATTTATAAGTAACATTCCCCCAACAACTGGTAACATAATTAAACTTCCTAAATATAACATTCTTCCAAATGCAAAGATTCCTGCATTACTCACTTCTCTAAAATTTAGAGACTCACCTATCGGCAGATAATTATAACTTTCAATAATCATTTTTATCAAAAATAAATGTCCATCAAGAGATAAAAAAATGCTTACAAGAAATAAAGATAACACTGTGCTTATTACTAAAGTTTGACCCCCAGACTGAGGATCAACCATATTAGCCATAGATAAGCCAGCAGTAGATGCAATTTTTTCTCCACTTACTGAAGCTACAGAAAAGAGAATGTTTAAAATAAATCCAATAGATAAGCCTAGACCAATTTCAGCTAAAACAACTATGAATATACTAAGCACACCCATTTGCATCAAGTCAGGTAATTTTATGTTTTGAAAAATAAAAAATGTTATACACATTGATAAAACAATACGTACTTGAAGAGGGATAAAACTTGTGGAAAAAAAAGGCATACTGATAAGTAATGCGCTTATTCTAAGTGAAGAAAAGAAAAATGTTAGGACTATCTGATATAAATTTGTCAAGTCAAGTCCTGGAAAAGCTAAAACATTCATGATTATACTTCTTAAATCCCAACACCTGAAATTTGATCAAATATAAAAGAAAAATAATCTGACAATCCAACCATAAAAAAGTTTCCTAAAAAAGCAATTCCAATTAATACTACAATTACTTTAGGAACAAAACTTAATGTCATTTCATTTATAGATGTTGCAGCCTGAAATATCCCAATTAGTAAACCTATAGCTAGAGCCAAGCCTAATATAGGACCACATATCATTATAACTTTATAAAACGCAAGACTGAGCATTGAAATATTTTCGTCAAAAGTCATTTTAACCTCCTACTGAAAAAGTAGTTACTAATGAACCGACTGTCATAGCCCACCCATCAACTAATACAAAAAGTAACAACTTAAATGGCAATGAAATTAGCATTGGTGAAAGCATCATCATACCTAATGACATCAATATGGAAGAGATAACCATATCAATAACTAAAAAAGGTAAAAAAATTAAAAAACCTATTTGAAATGCGGTTTTCAATTCACTTGTCATAAAAGCTGGCAATACGACTCTAAAAGGTATTTCTTCATAATTATCAAACTTTTTATTGATTCCTGCTAAGTCAGAAAACATTAAAAGATCTGTTTTTCTAGTATTTTTAACCATGAAATTTTTTATACTCTTACTTGCTTGATCTACAGCCTCTTCTGCAGAAACTTCGTTATTCATATATGGTGTTGCTGCCTCATTATAAATTTTTGTTAAAGTTGGACTCATAATAAAAAAAGTTAAAAACAAAGAAATCGCAATAATTACTTGATTTGGAGGAGTTTGTTGTGTTCCTAAAGCTTGTCTTAAAATTGACATTACTATTATTATTCTAGTAAAACTTGTCATACCTAAAATTAATGAGGGCAGAATTGTCAATGCTCCCATAAGTATTAAAATTTGAAGTGGTACTGAATACTCTGTTTTATTACCATTAGTATTTACATTTAAAGCAGGTAGTCCATTTAGAAATTCAACTGCAAACGCGGAGTTACTAATACATAAAATTGTAAACAAAAAAAATATAAAAAATTTTAAATTAGAATACATTATATTTTTCAAATACTTTTTCATAATTAACTCTTTTTATGTAATGCAAGAAGATCTGAGATATTTACCTGTTCTAAAGGCTTTTTTATGTCGACACTTGAAGAATTATTTTCATTGTCTTTTTCTATTGAAGTATTTGACACTTCATTACTTTTGTTAAGTTCATTTACATAACTTGTTGTTTTTTTTCCTTTATCTTCTTGTGATGTAAAAATTTGCAAAAGATTTGAATTACCTGTTTTATGACCAACAAAAAAAAACTTTTCGTTTTCAACTGAAAAAATTATTGCAGAATAACCACCTCTTAATGGTGAATATTCAATTACATTAATTTTTTTATTATTTATTATTTTTTTTAAAGAGCCGCTTTTTTTTCTTATAAAAATAGCAACCAAAACAAAAACAGCCAAAAAACTTAAAACTGTTATTATTGTATAAGGATTTAAAATACTTTCATTCATAACTAACCTCGTATTATAAGGTAAGCAAGAATGATGCCAATTATCTGATCACTTAAGGCATTGAATTGATTATATAAATTTTGTCAAAATTTTGATTTACAACTTTTTTACAGTATCTTCAGGATTGGCTACTTCTGTAAATCTTATGCCGAATCTTTCACCAACCATTACAACTTCACCTTTTGCAATTTGAACACCATTAGCAAGAATATCTAAAGGGTCTCCAGCAAGTCTTTCTAACTCGACTACAGATCCTTCATTTAGTCTTAAAAGATCACGTATTTTTAATTGAGAGGATCCAACTTCTACAGTAAGTTTAACCTCAATATTTTCTAAAACTTTTAAATTATCAATACTCACTCCAGACTGATCACTTTCAGTCTCAATATTTTTCTCTTGATCTAGTTCAGCCATGTTTACTCCTTTAAGAAATTCTATTTTTAAGACTTATAGCAGCTTGTCCATTTGATTCACCAATTTCTGCTTTAAATAGTAATTTTTTATCAACTAAAAAATCTACTCCATCAACAGGACCAAGTTGCAGTAAATCACCTTTTGTAAAGTTCACCATTTGAGACACTTTTACTTTTGGTTCACTCAAAATTGCAGAAATAGGTAAAGGTATATTTAATACAGAATTTTGTAATCTTTCTCGCCAAGTCTTATCATCTTCTACAACATCTGATTGTACTCTAGACCTTAAAAGTGACGCAATTGGTTTAAGTGTTTGTAGTGGATATATAATATCAAATGAAGCTGAATCTACATTTGGTAACTGTATAACAAATGAACATATAATTACCGAGTCTGTAGCCTCAACTAATGTTGCAAATTGAGGATTTATTTCTCTACTAACATTTTTAATTGAAATTGGCATTAGATCTTTCCAAGCATTTTCTAAAGACCTTCCAATTCCATCACTAACAATTTCGATTATTCTTTCTTCAGTAGCTGTAAATTCGGCTTTTTTTGAAGGAAAGCTTGCTAATTTTCCGCCATAATAGCAATTAGTTAATATGCTTATAAATGATGGATCCATAACTAATAGCATAGATCCTTTTAATTCCTCTATACGAGATGTAGATAGACTCATAAAACTTTCTAAACCAGCACTATATTCGTCATAAGTTTTAACTTCAGGTGGAAAAGGATTAATTTTAGGTTGTAATCTTAACATTGGCAAAAATATTCCTCTAACCATCCTGGCAAATCTTTCATTAATTAACCGAAGAGCATAATAATCCCCCATTAATTCAAGATTATCAGATCCAAAAGTAAAAGATGTTACATCTAAGTCATTATTGAGACCATCACCAGAATTAATTTCACCTGATTTCAAACCATCCATTAAGGCTGAAACTTCTTCTGACGACAATTTCCTAGACGTATTTGACATTTAAAAATCCTTACTGAACAACAAAACTTGTAAAATAAACACCTTCAATCCCAGGAAATTCTTTAAGAGATTCAAGTTTTGCATTCATTTCTTTAAGCAACTTATCAGAAAGAGCATTTTTACCTTCACTTCCTGCAATACTTTCTTCAGAAAAATCACTAATAACTGACAGAATCACAGATCTTAGGGCTAACTGATGCTGATCAACCATTTCAATAACTTTTTCATCATATTGAGTTGAAACACCAACACTTATTTGCAGAAACTTTTTACTATTTTTTAAATTTGTAGTGAAGTCACCTGGAAATTCAAAATATGTTGTTTCATAAGCATCAACATCAGGCACCGTTTTTACATTTTTTGTAATTATTCCTTCTTCATTACTTTCTTCAGTATTTTTATTATTGCTTTGATCATCTTTAACCTTTGGTTCTCCTTCAATAATCTGGTTTACTTCTTGAGAAGGGTCCTGTTCAGGTGCACCGCTAAAAATAAAATATCCAATTCCAAGACCTAGAATAATTAAAATTATCCCACCAATTACAAAAAGAATAATTTTTAAAACTCC
>CACMRG010000005.1 GCA_902616005.1 uncultured SAR116 cluster alpha proteobacterium | reverse complement strand
GTATAATTAATGAAAAAAAACTTAGTTTTAATCTTCATATGAAAAATAGTGAAGATCAATGGTTTGCATTTTGTAAACCAGCAAAGAAGTGTAGGAAAAATGATGAGGTATATTTCTCTAAATCTTTTAAAGCAATAATTTTAGAAAAAAAAGATTATGGAGAAGTTCTATTAAAGTTTAATTTTTCTGGTAATGCGTTACTAGATAAAATTTCTAAATACGGGATCACCCCATTACCGCCATATATAAAAAATGAAAATTTAGAAAATGAAAAATATTATCAAACATTTTTTGCAAAAAAAATAGGTGCTGTTGCCGCCCCTACTGCTGGGTTACATTTTACTAAAGAAATAATTGATACTTTAATTAAGAAAAAAGTTTTGATTACTTCTATAACTTTGCACGTTGGTGCAGGTACTTTTCTTCCAGTTAAAACTCAAAATATAAATGATCATAAAATGCATTTTGAATCTTTTGAAATTTCACAAAATACAGTAAATATTTTAAAAAATGCAAAATTAAATGGAAAAAAAATAATTGCTGTTGGGACAACTGTAATGAGAACATTGGAAGCAACTTTTTTAAAGTTCAATGAAATAAAAAGTTGTTCTGATAAGACTGATTTATATATTAAACCAGGTTTTAAATTTAATGTTGTAGACTACTTACTAACAAATTTTCATTTACCAAAATCTACTTTGTTAATTTTAATCTCAGCATTTTCGGGAGAAGAAGAAGTGAAAAAAATTTATGATCATGCAATCAATAAATTGTATAAATTTTATTCTTATGGAGATTGTTGTCTGCTGAAGAGAAAAGGTAATAATAATGAAATTTGATTTTTCATTAATCGCTGAAGATTGTACAGCACGAGCAGGATTACTTAGGACAGCACATGGTGATATTGAAACACCAATTTTTATGCCAGTAGGTACTTTAGGCACAGTAAAAGCGATGCATTTAAAAGATGTTTTAGAATTAGGTTCGCAAATTATTTTGGGTAATACTTACCATCTTTATTTAAGACCTGGTCAAGAAGTTATAAAAAAGTTTGGTGGTTTAAGATCATTTATTAATTGGGAAAAACCAATATTGACTGATTCAGGAGGATTTCAAATTATGAGTCTTTCTAAATTAACAAAGGTAACTAATAAAGGGGTTTATTTTCAATCTCATTTAGATGGGAAAAAAATATTTTTAACCCCTGAAATTAGTACTCAATTTCAATATATTTTAGGTTCAACAATTACAATGCAATTAGATGAATGTATAAAATATCCTGCATTTAGAGCAGATGCTGAAAATTCGACTAATTTATCTATTGAATGGGCAAAAAGATCAAGAGAAGCCTTTGTAAATAGACCCGGTTATGGACAATTTGGAATTGTTCAAGGATCAGATTTTGAAGACTTAAGAGAAACGTCATGTAATGAATTAACAAAAATTGATTTTGAAGGTTACGCAATTGGAGGTCTTGCAGTTGGAGAACCTCAAGATGTAATGTTTAAGACAATAATTAAAACAGAAAAAAAATTACCAAAACATAAACCAAGATATTTAATGGGAGTAGGTAAACCGGATGACATTATAGGTGCCATAAAAAGAGGTGTTGATATGTTTGATTGTGTTCTTCCAACACGATCAGGTAGAAATGGACAAGCTTTTACTTCTTTAGGTCCAATTAATATAAAAAATGCAAAATATAAATTTGATCAAAATCAATTAGACCAAGATTGTTTTTGTTATACATGTAAAAATTTTTCAAACGCATATATACATCATCTAATTAAATCAAAAGAAATTTTAGGAGCATCTTTATTAACTTGGCATAATTTATCATTTTATATAAACCTTGTTAAAAGAGCTAGGGAAAGCATTATAAGTAATAGTTTCAAAGAATTTGAAAAAAATTTTTTAAAAAAATACAATTCAAAAAGTAATGATTAATAAAAAACAAAATAATGAAGAAATTAAGATAAAAATTAATTTATTATCAAAATCTTTTGGTTTCGATGTTTGCAAAATTACTAAACCTAAAATACCAAATCAAATCCAAAAACAATTTCAAAAATTTTTAAAAAAAAATCTTTATGGTGAAATGGATTGGTTAAAAAAAACAGAATATAGAAGAAAGTCACCAATTAATTTATGGCCTGAAGCAAAATCGGCAATAGTACTAGGTTTAAACTACGGGCCTAAAGGTAATCCGCTTTTAAAAAATAAAAAGAAGGACCTAGGGAATGTTTCTGTTTACGCAAATGGAGAGGATTATCATAAAGTATTTAAAGGAAAATTAAAAAGGTTCGCTAGTAAATTATTTCCAATTTTGAATAAAGATGAAATTTTAGATTTAAAGGTATTTGTTGATACAGCTCCATTATTAGAAAAGCCTCTTGCTCAATTAGCAGGGTTAGGTTGGCAGGGAAAACACACAAACTTAGTGTCAAAGGAATTTGGTTCGTGGTTATTTTTAGGAATTATACTTTTAAATAAAGACATGCCAGTTGATTTGCCTGAAAATGATCATTGTGGTTCATGCAAGGCTTGCTTAGATATTTGCCCTACAGAAGCCTTCATAGCCCCTTATGAAATTGATCCTAGAAAATGTATTTCTTATCTTACGATTGAATACTCTGGAAAAATATCGGAAATGTTGATGAAAAAAATGGGCAATAGGATTTATGGGTGCGATGATTGTTTAGCAATATGTCCTTGGAATAAATTTGCTAAATTATCGTCTGAGATTAAGTTTCATGAAAGTGATAAAGAGTTTAGTTTAGATATACTTTTAACTTTAGATGAATTTAGTTTTAAAAAAAAATTTTCAAAATCACCCATCAAAAGAATTGGAAGAGAACGATTTATTAGAAATTGTTGTATTGCAGCAGGCAATAGTAAAAATAAGATTTATAAAAAACAGCTAAAATTTTTGTTGGATAATGAAAAATCAGAAATAATTTTATATGCAGCTAATTGGGCAAATAATAGGTTAGTTTAAGACAAAGCATCATTTCCTGTTTCACCAGTTCTTATTCTAGTTGCGCTTTTAATATCAAATACAAAGATTTTACCATCACCTATTTGACCAGTATTTGCACTTTTGTTGAGGGTTTCCAAAACTTTTTCTTCTAATTCATCTGGAACAGCTAATTCAATTTTAAGTTTTGGCACAAAAGAAACACTATACTCAGTTCCCCTATAAATTTCAGTTTGGCCTCTTTGTCTACCAAAGCCTCTTACTTCTGAAGCGGTTAATCCTTCAACTCCAATCTGAGTTAAAGCTTTTCTAACATCATCAAGTTTAAAAGGTTTAATAATGGCAATAAAATATTTCATAATTTTATTGTATTTTAAATATATATAATAACAATAGTTTTTTAGATGTTTTGGAGATTGAAATGACATATGAAATAAAACAAACAATAGCACCAAATGGATATTTAAGAGTTGGAATTAACATGAGTAATTTTTTACTTGTTGTGGGTAAAAATGAAGATGGTGATCCAATTGGTATATCACCTGATATTGCAAAATTAATTGCAAAAAAAATTGATGTTAAATGTAAATTTATTTTATTTGAAAGGCCAGGACAGTTAGCTGATGTAGTCAATGACGATGTTTGGGATATAGGTAATATCGCTTTTGAACCCGAAAGAGGCAATACAATTGATTTTTGTAATCCATATGTTTTAATAGATGCAAATTTCTTAGTTAAAAATGAATCTAGTCTTCTTACAAATCAGGATATTGACAAACAAGAAAATACTATTGTTGTTGCAGATAGGAGCGCTTATGATTTATGGCTCAAGTCAAATTTTAAATTTTCTAAAATTGTTAGAGTAAAATCGATTGAAGATTCTCATAGTTATTATAGGACTGGTAAATCAAATGTGTTGGCTGGTTTAAGACCAAAATTAATTGATGAAATGCAATTGAAAAATAATGATAGGATTATTGATGAACCATTTACATATATAAAGCAATCGGTTGGGTTTAAAAAGAATCATCCCGAAGTTATTGAATTTATTAATTCTATAATATTTGAAGCTATAAAGGATGGATATATTAAAAATTCTTTACAAAAGCATAATGTAGATAAAAAATTAAGTATTCCAAAATTAGATTAATTTTGATGACCATAAAACCTTTTTTTTTTCTTTTAACAACAATTTTAGTCTGGGGGTCATCTTTCCCAGCAATGTCATATCTTTTAAAAGATTTAAGTCCTATGGAGCTTGCTTTAGGTAGATTTTTATTACCCAGCATTTTGGGATTATTATACTTTTTAAATACTAATATGAATATTTCAATGAGAGATTATCTTCGTTTTTTTTTATCAGGCTTTTTTGGAATATTTTTATATAATTTTTTTTTAAATACTGGACAAACTTCAGTTAGCGCAGGTGCTAGTAGTTTTGTAGTAAATTGTAATCCACTGTTTGCATTTTTAATTGGTTTTTATGTATTAAAACAAAAGATAAAAGCTTACTACTGGGTTGGTATAATTATATGTATTGTAGGTGTGTTTATAATTTCATTAGAAAAACAATTAGACACTATTTTGAATAAGGGTGCATTTTTAATATTTTTTGCTGCTTTTTTGACTGCGACTTATTTTCATATTGTAAAACCATTAATTGATAAATATGGTGTTGCTATTTCATTATCTTTAACTCTAGTTTTTGGAACAATTCCAATGTTATTCTGGTTCAATTCAACTTTAAACTCAGTCAGTGTTTTAGATGAAAAGAGTATATTTGCTCTTGTTTGGTTAACTTTATTTCCAACTCTTTTAGGTTACTATACTTGGACATATTCAGTAGGATATTTTGGTGCAAATAAAGCATCGTTTTTTTTATTTTTAATTCCAATTTTTTCAATAATAATTGATTATTTATTTTTAGAAAATCTGCCAAATTTAACAACTTTATTGGGGGGATCTTTAATTATATCTAGCGTATCCGTAATAATTTATTTAAGTTTTAAATAAAATTTATGGATTTTATGGAGCGGGTAGCGAGAATCGAACTCGCGTCATCAGCTTGGAAGGCTGAGGTCTTACCACTACACAATACCCGCACGTATTGGTAATATACAATCTTTTTAAAAAATGTAAATATTGGTTTAATCAAATTAAAATTAATTCCAGCCTGTGATATTATTTTGAATTAATTCAGATAATAGTGAAATACCTTCTTCCCCATCATTTAAGCAATTTATATAATTTAATTTTTTTCCACCATGCTCTTGAAAAGTTTCCAGAGCTTCATTTTTGATTTCGTCAAGTGTTTCTAAACAGTCTGTGACGAAACCAGGAGAAATTATACTGATTTTTTTTGTTCCATTTTTGGCAAGTTCTATTAAGGTTTCATCTGTATAAGGTTTTAACCACTCTTCAGGTCCAAATCTTGATTGAAACGAAACGGTAAATTTATTATCTGGCCATTTAAGTTTTTCTTTTATTAATCTTCCAGTTTTTTGGCAATGACAATGATATGGATCACCTAATAATAAATATCTACGAGGAACACCATGAAAAGAAACAATAAGATGCTCAGGTTTTCCTGTTTTTTTAAATGATTCCTGAATTGAGTTTGCAATGTTAGCAATATATTTATCATCATCAAACCAAGGGGCTATAGTTCTAATGGATGGTTGCCATCTTTTTTTTAATAACCATTTAAACACTTCATCTTGTACTGATGCTGTGGTACTTGCAGAGTACTGAGGATAAAGCGGCAAAATTAATAATCTAGAACAACCTTTTTGAAATAAAAGTTCAAGTTTTTCATTTATTGATGGTTTCCCATATCTCATTGAATAATCAAATATTAATGAATTATTTGATTTAAACTTATCTTGTATTTTTTTTAACTGGCTTTCTGTGATGTATCTAAGTGGTGATCCTTTTTTTTTATCCCAAATTCGTTTATAAGCTTTACCAGATTTTTGAGGTCTGAAGGCTAAGATAGGTCCATTTAAGATTAACCACCAAAGTGGTTTAAACACATCTATTACACGTCTATCACTTAGAAATTGTTTAAGGTATTTTCTCATTGACCAATAATCAGTGTTTTCAGGTGTACCTAAGTTTATTAAAAGGATACCAATTTTATCAAATTTTGTTTTTATATGATCTGAGGGTTTATGTATCATTTCATTTACGCGGCGTTAATGCTGGTTTTAGTAAAATTAAATTTTCTAAATGTTTTTTCTAAACTATCAACTAAATCTAACATCATTTTTTTATTATGAAATGGACCTGGCGTAATTCTTAACCTCTCTTCTCCTTTTTTTACTGTTGGGTAGTTAATTGGTTGTATGTAATGGCCATGGTTATCAAGTAAGTGTTTACTAATTTCATTACATAATTCAGCATCTCTAATCATCACTGGGATAATATGTGTTGTATTTTTAAGTATCTCTATATCATGTTTTAAAAGTTCATTTTTTAAAAATTTAACGTTTTCTTGCTGTTTGATTCTTAATTCACTGTTAGAGTTAAGATATTTAATAGATGCTCTTGCACTTTCGGCCACTAATGGAGGCAACGAAGTGGTGAAGATAAAGCCACTCGCTGTAGATCTAACAGCATCACAGACAAGATCATCAGATGCTATATAGCCTCCCATTGTTCCAAAAGCTTTAGCGAGTGTTCCTTGAATAATATCAATGTCATTTTGCAAATTAAATTTTTCTGAAATTCCTGCACCTGTTTTTCCATACATGCCAACTGCATGAACTTCATCAACATAAGTTAACGCATTATATCTTTTGGATAAATTGACTATTCCAGCTAAGTCTCCTATACTTCCATCCATTGAATAAATAGATTCAAATATAATAATTTTTGGACGATTAATATCTACTAAAGATAATTTATTTTCTAAATCAATCATATCATTATGATTAAAAATATATTTTTCACATTTATTTTTTTTTATTCCAGAAATGATGGATGCATGGTTTTTCTCATCAGAAAATATAATGGAATCTTTAAATATACTTGTTAATGAACTAATTGTACTTTCATTTGCTACATATCCAGATGTAAAGGTCAAAGCCTTTTCTTTACAATGAAAATTAGCTAAATCATTTTCTAACTTTACTAGAGGAGAATGGGTTCCAGATATATTTCTTGTTCCTCCTGAACCAATTCCATATTTATCTAAACATTCTTTTGCTCTTTTTATGGATAACGCATTTGTACTCATTCCAAGATAATCATTTGAACACCAAACGAGTATATCTTTACATTCGTTTTTATAAACTTTTTTAGCTAATGGATAAGAATCATTTTTCTTAATCTCATTAAAAATTCTATATCTGTTTTCATTTTTGATTTTTGACAATTCATTAGTAAGTAAATTTTTATATAGTGATTTATTCATAAAAGTTATATTTATTGATTATATATTTAGCATCTCTATTAGTTTATTTATTTTTTTTTAAAAAATGTGTTGAACTTTTAAATGTTTCATTATAAGCCTACTTACAATTTATATAAGGTGTTTTTAAATGAATTCTATAGATAAAAATAAAATAAATAATGAATCGTCAAATAAATCTGGTATTCAAGGATCTAGAATTGTGCTTCCTGAAAATTACGTGCCTACTGACATTGAAGAATATATGAATGAAAGTCATTTAGAGTTTTTTAGGCAAAAACTTTTAATATGGAAAAAAGAATTATTAAATGAGGCTTCAGATACTAAAGATGATCTATCTGAGGATGGGTTACAAAGACCTGATATCGCAGATAGAGCTCAAGTTGAAAGTAATGCTGCCATTCAACTACGTACTAGAGATAGAGAAAGAAAATTAATAAGTAAAATTGATTCTGCATTGAGAAGAATTGACTTAGGAACATACGGTTACTGTGAAGAAACAGATGAACCTATTGGTATTAAAAGACTAATTGCAAGGCCGATAGCTTCTTTATGTTTGCATGCTCAAGAAAGGCATGAAAAAATGGAAAGAATACATAAAGACGATTAAAATAGAACAAAATGTGAACATCTGTTGACATAAGAACAAAACATGAATATTATATTCTTAAGAAATTTTTAGGAGTATAAAAATGAATGCTGAGGTACTTGATTTTTCCATGGATAATGAAAATAAAAATTTAGCGCTAGAAGGTGCAATTTCACAAATTGAAAAGAACTTTGGTAAAGGTTCTGTAATGAAATTAGGAGAAAATGATCAAAATATTGATATTCAATCAATTTCTACAGGATCACTTGGGTTAGATATTGCCCTTGGTATAGGCGGTTTTCCAAAAGGTAGAATAATTGAAATTTATGGTCCAGAAAGTTCTGGTAAGACTACTTTAGCGCTTCATGCTATCGCTGAAGCACAAAAGCAAGGAGGTTCCTGTGCTTTTGTAGACGCAGAACATGCCTTAGATCCCGTTTATGCTAAAAAATTGGGTGTGAATATTGATGAATTACTTATCTCACAACCTGATGCTGGTGAACAAGCATTAGAGATTGCTGATACATTAGTTAGATCAGGCGCTATATCAGTAATGGTTATAGATTCGGTTGCTGCTTTAGTACCACGAGCTGAATTAGAGGGAGACATGGGTGATACACATGTTGGACTTCAAGCTCGATTAATGAGTCAAGCATTGCGAAAACTTACTTCATCAATATCCAAATCTAATTGTCTTGTTATATTCATAAATCAAATCAGGTTAAAGATTGGTGTTATGTTTGGAAGTCCTGAAACTACTGCAGGTGGAAATGCTCTAAAATTTTATTCATCTGTAAGACTCGATATAAGAAGAATTGGAGCTATAAAAGATAAGGATGACATAGTTGGAAATCAAACAAGAGTTAAAGTTGTTAAAAACAAAGTTGCACCTCCTTTTAGAACTGTAGAATTTGATATTATGTACGGAGAGGGTATTTCAAAACATGGAGAACTTATAGATTTAGGTGTTGCAGCAGATATTATTGATAAGGCAGGGGCATGGTTCTCTTACAATGATCAAAGAATTGGTCAAGGTAAGGAAAATGCAAAAAAGTATTTAAAAGATAATCCAGATACTGCATTAGAAATAGAAAATAAAATTAGAAGTAATTCTGGATTAGTTGATAATATTATGATGAACCCAGAGGTCTCTGAAGAAAAAAATACAGAAGAGTAATTTTTTATTATTTAAACTTGCTTTAATATTAACAAAATAATTAAATATATTTTTTAATTGGTTTTGTTATGAAAAATATGAATCTTTCAGAAATAAGAAATACTTTTATAAAGTATTTTAAGAAAAATAATCATAAAGAAATTAAATCTAGTAATTTAGTACCTGATAACGATCCAACTTTATTATTCACGAATTCAGGTATGGTCCAATTTAAAAATATTTTTACTGGAGTAGAAAAAAGAGAATATGATAAAGCTGTTACTTCTCAAAAATGTTTAAGAGCGGGTGGAAAGCATAATGATTTGGAGAATGTAGGACATACAGCACGTCATCACACATTTTTTGAAATGCTAGGAAACTTCTCATTTGGGGATTATTTTAAAGAAAAAGCAATACATCAATCATGGGATTTGCTTACTAAAGTATTTGAAATTCCTGAAAATAAATTATTAGTGACAATATTTCATGAAGATGAAGAAGCCGAGCTTCTATGGAAAAAAATTGGTAATCTTGACGAAAGAAAAATCATTAAAATTGAAACAAGTGATAACTTTTGGAGCATGGGTGATACTGGGCCATGTGGCCCATGCTCAGAAATTTTCTTTGACCATGGTGAAAGTGTTAAAGGTGGCCCACCTGGGTCAAAAGATGAGGATGGAGACAGGTTTATAGAAATCTGGAATCTTGTTTTTATGCAATTTGAGCAAATTGATGTTAAGACAAGAGTAAATTTACCAAAACCTAGTATTGATACAGGGATGGGTTTAGAAAGAATATCAGCTTTACTTCAAGGTACACATGATAACTATGAGACAGACTTATTTAAAAACCTAATTAAAGCATCATCCGAAGTAACAAAGTCTAAAGTTACAACAAATAATGCTGCTTCACATAGAGTAATAGCAGATCATATTAGATCAAGTGTATTTTTAATTGCTGAAGGGGTTCTTCCTAGCAATGACGGAAGAGGCTATGTTTTAAGGAGAATATTAAGAAGAGCTATTAGGCATTCAAATATATTAGGTTATCAAAAACCATTTATGAATGAATTATCTGATTACCTTGTAGGTGAAATGGGTATCGCATATCCTGAGTTATATGAAAATAAAGATTTTGTTAAAAACATTATTCTGAATGAAGAACTAAAATTTAGAGAAACTTTAGATAGAGGTTTAGAAATATTAAATAGTGAGATGTTACAAAAAAATAATAAAAAAATATTTTCAGGTAAAAAAGCTTTCGAATTATATGACACATATGGTTTTCCATTAGATTTAACTCAAGATGTTTTAAAAGGTCATGGATGGAAAGTAGATGAAGAAAACTTTGAAATAGAAATGAAAAAACAAAAAAGTAGAGCAAGAGCAGCATGGACTGGATCAGGAGATAATGAAATAAGTTCAGAGATAATAAAGATTTTAAATGATTACTCATCAACGAAATTTATTGGTTATGAAAATTTAAAATGTGAAGGAAAATGTTTGAGTATCATAAAAAATAATAAAATTTCTAATATTTTACAAAAATCTGAAAAAGGAGACATAATTTTTGAAACTACTGTATTTTATGCTGAAAGTGGTGGTCAGAAAGGAGATACTGGTTATATTAATTCTAAAAATGCAAAGATAAAAGTTTTAGATTGTAAAAAAATTAATGTATCAGATAAAATTATGTTTTTGCATAAAGTAGAAGTAATAAAGGGCTGTATAAATACAGATGATGTATTTAATCTAGAAGTAGATACAGAAAACAGAAAAGAAATTTCTTCCCATCATACTTCTACACATCTTCTTCACGAAGCTCTAAGAGAGGAGTTTGGAACAAATGTTAAACAAAAAGGATCATTAGTTAGCAATGAAAAATTAAGATTTGATTTTAATTTAAGTCATCCAATTCAATCAAATATTTTAAAAAAGATAGAAGATGTTGTTAATCAAAAAATATATCAAAATGACAAAGTAAATACTGAAATTATGGATCAAAAGTCAGCAATGGAAAAAGGTGCTATAGCTCTTTTTGGTGAAAAATATGGAGATGAAGTTAGAGTTGTTTCTATGGGAAAATCAATAACAAAAAAAAGAATGGCGTGGTCAGTTGAATTATGTGGTGGCACTCATTTAAAATCAGTTGGTGAAGCAATCAGATTCAAAATTACTGGGGAAAGTGGAGTAGCATCTGGGGTAAGGAGAATTGAAGCTGTTACAAGAAAAAGTGCAATGTTGTATTATGAGAATAAAAATGAAATTATTAAAACAATCACATCAAAATTAAATATAAATTCATCAAATATAATAACAAAAATTGACCAATTAATAGAAGAAAATACAAAATTAAAAAAAATAAAAAAAGAGATAAAGTCTGATGAAAATGACTTTCTAGTAAACTCAGAAATGATAAATGGTTTTAAATTTTTTTCTGTTGTTAGTAAAGAATTACAACCTAAAGAATTAAGATCTTATGCTGAAAAAATGTTAAAAAAAAATAAGTTAGATGTTGTTTGTATAGTTTCAACAATTAATGAAAAGGTTTCCTGTGTTGTAAATATAAAAAAAGAAATAACAAATAAATTGAATGCAGTAGAATTAGTTAATTTAATTTCTACTAAAGTTGATGGTAAGCCAGGAGGAGGAAGACCAGATATGGCTCAGTCCGGTGGACAAAATGTTAAAGGTGTACAAAACGCAATCAACCAATTAAAAAAATATTTAATTAATAAATAACATAATGAATTCAATAAATAAAAATATTTTAAAAATTAAAGAAACTCCAATTATGGAAATTGCAAACTATGGTAGAAATTTCACAAAAGAAACTGGAAAAGTAGTATATCCAGCCTGGTTTGGAGAAGGTAACATATCAACAGACAAATTAATTTATAATGAAACAATTAATGCACTTAAAGCAGGTGAAACTTTTTATACTTATCAGAATGGAATTCCTGAGGTTAGGGAAGAAATATCCAAATATATGAATGATATGTTTGATGTTAAAACATCACCTTATCAACATTCTATAGTAAATGGTGGTATGCTTGGCATTAAAATTTGTTGTGAAATAATTCTTGAAAAGGGTGATGAAGTTGTAATAGTTGGCCCAGTTTGGCCGAATATTAGATCATCTGTAGTTCTAAGAGAAGCTGTAATAAATGAAGTTAGTTTAGATTTTGATCAAACATGGACTTTAGATCTAAATAAACTTTTAAATGCTATTACTGATAAAACAAAATTAGTTTTTATAAATAGTCCAAATAATCCAACAGGGTGGATGCTTAATTCAAGTGAACAACAAATTATTTTAGATCACGTGAGAAAGAAAAATTGTTGGTTATTATCAGATGAAGTTTATCATAGAATTGTTTACAAAGGTAATGCATCTTCAAGTTTTTTATCTTTAAGTGAGCCAGAAGATAAATTATTAGTTATAAATTCATCTTCTAAAAGTTTTAATATGACAGGATGGAGAGTAGGTTGGATTACACATCCCGAATATTTAGGTGAGCATATAGCAAAATTGGTTCAGATATCTACAACAGGAGTCCCTGAATTTATACAAAAGGGTTTTATAGAGGCATTAAAAAATCATGAGTTTTTAGTTGAAGATGTTATGAAGAATCTTCATGTTTCTAGAGATTTTGTTTATAACAAAATGAAACATTGGACTAAATTAAAAATAAATAAACCAGCGTCAGCTTTTTATTTTTTCTTTAAAGCAAATGATGCTGAAGATTCTATAAGTTTTTGTAAAAATCTTATTAAAAAAACTCAAGTTGGTTTGGCTCCAGGAGTTGCATTTGGAAAAACTGGAGATAACTTTTTACGTCTTTGTTTTGCTGCAAACGTTAAATTTCTTGAAAATATTTTAAATAGATTAGAAGAAGAATTTAATTAAACTACCAATGAGTAATATTTTCTTTTAGTAATTTATAACCTTCAATAAAACTTGGTCTTGTATCACCATAAATATCATCAAACTTTTTTAAAGTTATATCGAACCATTCTCTAAGTTCTTGGTTGTTAGGATTTGCATCCAAATATGCATCTCTTATTAAAACAAAATGAATTCTTGGGTCATAAGGTTGCTTTGTTCCTCCCATGCTTTCATCTCCATCTAATAATCGTAGTAACATCGCATCAGCTGAACCAAGTGTTTGTTCATGTATTGGTGGACCATCCATTCTGTGCATCACTGAGGTCATGTCTCTTCCATTACCAGTTGTGTAACCTAATTCATTCCATAATATATTCATTTTTTTGTCATGATTAATATGATTTAGAATGATATCACCAAATCGTCTTAATGGATCTGATATATCTGCTAAAAGGTCAGTAAGTCTATCTCCATCTAAGTCAGTTGCTAAAACTACACATTCTTTCTTTTCGATCAAATCCCACACCAAAAGGCCATAATTTGTATCAGATATATGTTGTTCAATTTGTCCAGTCAAATTTTCCATTCCTGATTTAAAATCTTTAGGAAGTAAATTTATAATTTTATTGATACTCTCTTTATGCTCTTCATATGCATTAACTGCCCATTTTCTACCTATTTTAAATTTTGTGCCTTCAAGCAACCAAGTTATTATTCCCGCATTAATGCCATCTTCCATTGCCTGAGTTGGTTTAAACGCAATTCTGCCAAGCTTACCAGTTTTACTAATCATTTTTAAAAAAAGCCTTCCTGCATAAGCCATTTGTATTCCAGGTGTATTCATTTCTGAATGAATAATGCCTGTATCTTTGCTAACTTCAAACTTTTGTTTATTTTGAGAATATGGTAGACAAGGCATACATCTTACAACGGTGATTGGGCCATATGGTCTAACATTACAGTATACACCAGCTTGTGTTCTTAAAGGAGCATTGCCAGACTTTCCCATCACAACTACTCTAGACCCATTTTTATCATTGACATAAGCATCACCTGCAGTAGACCATTTTATTGATGTCATAGGCATATTTCCAAACCAACTCAAGGGCTCTAAATTTTTGTCATGTCTAATTTGAGACCACATAGGAACTGCGTAAAATGGTAAATTTAAAATATCAATTGCTGCAATTGTTCCTAAAAGAGCATAAGCATCAGTTAATGAATGTGCTATTGGGTTAATATTTTTATCAAAGTTTCCACCTTCCCAAACGATAGCATTAGGATATCCTTTTGGTCTTATATCAGATGACTTATACAACGAAGAAATTAATTTTAAAAGATTATTTCCATCAGCCTCTGTTTTGGCAATATTTAATAAATCAAGCATATTCATCCCTTACAATTCAAGTAATTATAAAATAAGATATAGACTATTAAAAAAAATTTTCAAAAACTTTTTAATAAAGTTTTTAATTTATTTAAATCATTTAATTCAATTAAATCTGAATAAAAATTATCATTCATAAATTTTTCTTTTTTCATCTTTTCAAGAAGCTTAATTAAGAAATTCCAATAATTTTTGTAGTTAAATAAAATTATTTTTTTTTCTTTTATTTGTTTTAATTGAATTAGTGTTAATACTTCAACGCATTCATCAAGAGTACCAATGCCGCCAGGTAAAATTATAAACAAAGACGCTTTTTTATACATTATTGCTTTTCGAGACCGCATTGTAGTTGTAAATCTTGTATTGATACCATCTAAAGGTTTTTCAACTCTAGCAAGAAAGTTTGGCATTACACCAAATACTTTAGCTCCAGATTGCTGGGCAGATTTTGCGCACGCTCCCATGAGTCCAGTACTACCAGCACCATAAATTAGATTGAAATTATTTTCTCCAATCATTTTACCAATTTTTTCTGCCAGAATTCGAAATTCAGGATTAGAGCCTGAAGAGGCGCCACAAAATACACAAATATTTTTTTTTAACATTTTTTAAGTCTTTGATTTAAATTTATAGTGATGTTAAATTATACAATTATTTTATAAAGAAAGATAAATATTTTGTCTAAAATTACATACTTACTTTTTTTAGGAACTATTTTAGCTGTTGGGGCTATAACTTATAACATTTATCAACCAACAAATATTCAAGAAAAAAAAATAGATGTACCAGTCGTTAATAAAATTAAAGAAGCAAAACCTCTTATTGAAGAGGATAAAAAAGTAGACAATATTAAAAGTGAAAAAATTCTAAATTTACAAACAATCCGTGTAAATCCCAGTGGTGATGTTCTTATAGCTGGAAAAACGGTTCCTAATTCAGAGTTAAATGTAATTTCAAATGGAAAAATAATAGCTAAAACTTTATCAGATAATGTTGGAGAATTTGTAATTGTTACTGAAAGTCCGCTTAGTACTGGTGATCATATTTTAGCTTTTAAAATAATTTCATCTGAAAATAAAATTATAATTTCAAATGACGCAATAGCAATTAAAATTGATAATAATAAAGATATAGTTCCAATAGTAGCTATCATTGATACAGATGGTGTTAAAGCTACTAAAATAATACAGTCTCCAAAATTAAACAAAAAGAAACAAAAACTAAAATTAATTTCGCAGAACTCTGTAAATAATCTAAATCCAGAAATTTCAATCTTATCAATAACAAATGATTTAGAATTAAATCAGTTGCAGATATCGGGTTATTCCATAAAAGGTGTTAAAGTAGAAGCAAGAATATTAGGGGGAAAAGTATTTAGTGGTTCAATTCTAGATAATGCTTGGAATATTACATTACCAAATTCTTTAATATCTGGTGAACAAGTTTTAATTGTAAATCTCATTGATAAAGAAGGTAAAATTGTTGCAAAAGATCAAATCAACATTTATGGAGAAATTCTAAAAAATGCAGGAAACAAAACTCTTTTAGTCGTTCAAAAAGGAGATGCATTGTGGAAAATTGCTTATCAAAGGCTGGGTGGTGGCGAAAAGTACGTAGATATTATTAAATTAAATAAAAACAAAATAAATAATCCAGATTTAATTTTCCCAAAACAGTTATTCATATTACCTTAAGAAAAATATGTTAGACCAAAAATTGAATATTTTTTTTAAACCAGTTTTAATAAAAATTGCTACTATTCTTCTAAAATATGAAATTTCACCAAATCAAATTACATTATTTGGTTTCATATTAGGGATATTTTGTTTTATTTTTTTATCTCTAGAAATGATATATATTGCTTTAATTTTTTTTATATTAAATAGACTTTTTGATGGTCTAGATGGAACTTTGGCTAGATTAAAAAAGCCAACAGATCTAGGTGGTTTTTACGATATTATTTCTGATTTTTTAATTTACGCTCTATTACCATTTGGCTTTATTTTATTTGATAATAATAATTTCCTTTCAATGTCATTATTACTAACATCTTTTATAGGAACATGTGCTACTTTTTTAACAACAGCTTGGATTTTTTGAGAAAAAAAAAATAAAATTTGATCAACTTTCAAAAAAATCATTTTTTTACAGCGAAGGTCTTATTGAGGGAGCAGAAACTATAATTTTATTTATATTAATGTTTGTATTTTATGAAGTAGCAAGTTTCATAGCCTGGATATTTGCATTATTATGTTTTCTAACTGCAATTATGAGAGTAGTTAAAGTTAGTAAAATATTAAATTCCATAAATTAAATTATAGAACTAATTTATTGTAAATTTATGTAATTTTCTATATGGATTATGAATGAATAAAAATAAATTATCTCAAGATCAGTATTATATAACTCAACAACATGGAACAGAACCACCATTTTCAGGTGAATATTTAAATAATAAAGAAAAAGGTATTTATAAATGCGTTTGTTGTGATTCTAATTTATTCTCAAGCGATACAAAGTATGACTCTCATTCTGGATGGCCTTCATTCTTTGATACATTTAATTTAAATGCTGTAAGCTCTTCTAAAGATGAAACACATGGAATGGTAAGAACTGAAGTACATTGTACTAAATGTAAAGCTCATTTGGGACACGTTTTTCCAGATGGGCCAAAACCAACTGGTTTAAGATATTGTATAAATTCTTTAGCTTTAAATTTTAGTAAAGAAGAAAAAAATGAAAGCTGACACTAAAATTTTTGGTTGTATAGCTGATCCTATTAATCATGTTAAAGCGCCAACGCTTTTTACAAAATTATTCCAAAAACAAAAAATAAATGCAATTATGATCCCAATAAATGTTAGTAGTCACAATTTAGAAAAATTTTTTCTAGGAATTAGGAGTATGAAAAACTTTATTGGCATGACTGTGACAATACCTCACAAAACTGATGTTCTCAAATATTGTGATTTTTTAGAAAAAGAAGCAATAGACACCCAATCAGTTAATTGGATAAGAATTGAAAAAAAGAAAATTGTTGGAACTAATTTTGATGGTATCGGTTTTGTAGAAGGTTTAAGGAACAAAAATTTAACTGTTGAAAATAAAGATTTTGCAATTTTTGGGATAGGTGGAGCTGGTTCATCAATTTGTCATTCTTTAATTAGAAACAAAGTTAAGAGGCTAAAGCTTATAAATAGGAATACTAATAAACTAATTTTTTTAGCCAATAAACTTAAAGAGTTAAAATCTAATACAGAAATTTTAATTGATAATATTAAAGATTATAATATTTCAGAATATGATTATGTAATTAACGCTACTAGTCTTGGCCTTAAAGACAATACAGATTTAATTTTTGATGTAAAAAAAACAAAAATCGACTGTACTATTATAGATATTGTTATGGATCCTGAAGAGACTGTTTTAATTAAAGAAGCAATCAAATACAAAAGAAATTTTCATTTAGGTAAAAATATGTTAGAAGCACAAATTAAATTAGCTGGAAACTTTTTTAAGTTATGGTAGAACAATAAAATGACAATTAAAAATACATGGGATGATTTAAAACTAAAAGAATTAGAACAGTTATGGGAACAAGGCCATCCCATATCTAAGATTGGTGAGATATTAGGAGTTTCAAGAAATTCTGTTGCCGGTAAAGCTCATAGAATGGGCTTACCAAAACGAACTTCACCTATATCTTCAACAAGAAAACAAAATTTATCTGATACAAAGGATAATGTATTTAATGATAAAATTGTACCATTAAAAATTAAATTAAGGGGTGTACAATGGTCTAGAACAAAATGTTGTTGGCCAGAAGGAGACCCAAAACAAAATGACTTTAAGTTTTGTGGGAAAGATATTTTCCCTGGCCGACCATATTGTGATAAACACTCGTTGTTGGCTTTCACTAATACTCGAGAAAATTCTTAATAGTTGTGTGATTTAAATAACAAAAAATTAGTCAAAAGGAAATCCTTTAGACCTTTAGATTGGGTTTGCAGATCTATTTTTTTAAATTTTAAAATCTACAATGACTTTACAATTGTAGATTCTAAACTTTTTTTTAATAAAAGTGAAACTTCCAAAAGAGGCAATCTTATATTAAATGGATTCAAGTTAAATACATTAAAATTCAAAATTATATATATATTTGAAGATAAGAAGAATAAAGTATCACTTCTAAATCCTACTTCTAATTATTTAGTTATTAGAGTCCCACGAAATTGCTATAAGTTAATTATTAAAAGTTCAGTAAAACTAAATCCAAAAACAAATACTTCCCTTGAAGGTTTTTATGAATCAAATGATATGTTTTGTACTCAATGTGAACCTGAAGGTTTTAGAAAGATAACATGGTTTACGGATAGACCTGATAATTTATCCTTATTTAAGGTTAGGATTGAGGCTAACAATTCATTTAAAAATTTATTATCAAATGGAAATTTGTTAAGAATTGGCAATGTTAAAAAATATAATAGAAAATATGCCATTTGGGATGATCCATTTCCTAAACCTAGTTACTTATTTGCTCTTGTTGTTGGAAATTTAGAAGTCTTAGAAGATTATTTTATTACTAAAAACAAAAAGAAAGTATTTTTAGAGATTTATACTGAAATAGGTGAAAGTAAAAATGCTAAATTTGCAATGGAATCACTTAAAAAAGCAATGAAATGGGATGAGGATAATTATAATCTCGAATATGATTTAGAAAGATTTATGATAGTTGCTGTTAACCATTTTAATATGGGCGCAATGGAAAACAAAGGGTTAAATATCTTTAACTCAAAATTTATTCTTTCTGATAAATATAAAACAACAGATCAAGAACTTAAAAATATTGAAAGTATCATAGCGCATGAGTATTTTCATAATTGGACAGGTAATAGAGTAACCTGTAGAGATTGGTTTCAATTAACTCTAAAAGAGGGTTTAACAGTATTTAGAGACCAACAATTTTCTTCAGATGTACAAAATCCAATTGAGAAAAGAATTAAAGATGTTTTATTTTTAAGAGATTTTCAATTTGCTGAAGATCAAGGTTCAAATAGACATTCAATAAGACCTGATCAATATTTAGAAATTAATAATTTTTATACTGCAACTATATATGAGAAAGGTGCAGAATTTATTAGAATGTTATCTAATTATATTGGAGAAAAAAAATTTAAAAAAAGTATAAATTATTTTTTAAAAAACTTTGATGGAAAAGCGGTAACATGTGAAGACTTTTTAAATTGCATTCAAAAATTTTCAAATAAAAACTTATATAAATTTTCAAGATGGTATGATCAAAAAGGAACAATAAACTTAAATGTTGAAAGAAGATATTTAAAACATGGAGGATTAGAATTAATACTAAAACAGAAAAATAAATTTTGTAGATCGGTAGTACCAATTCCTGTAAAAATCAGTTTTTTTGATTTAAAAGGAAGAAAAATAAAATCAAAATTTTTAAATAAGCTTAAGAATGAACATGATTTAATTCTAGAAAAAAAAGAAGAAAAATTTTTTTTTCCAAATATAAAAAATAGATTAATACCGTCATTACTTAGAGATTATTCTGCCCCGGTAAATTTAAAAACAGATTTAAGTTTCTCTGAAAACATTCATTTATTAAGATTTGATGATAATATTTTCAAAAAATGGGATATTTGTCAAAATCTTCATTTAAGGTTATTAAATAATCATAGCTTAGAACTTTTTTCTAATTCAATTGCACAAGTCGTAAATAATCCCTCTATTGATAATTCTGTAAAATCTCTAATTTTAACACCTCCATCGTATAAAATGTATGAAAACAATTTATCAAATTATAATCCTCTTGATTTGTATAAATTTAGAAATAATTATCTTATTAAATTTTATAAAAACTTTGAGGATGATTTATCTAATTTATTTGAAGATTCGTTGAAAAAATTTTATGTGAATTCTGACTTTAAAATTAGATCATTATTAAAAGTACTTTTAGAAGCTTTATGTTTAATAGATAATAAATTTGCTGCTAATACCGCTGAAAAACTATGTAGTTCTAAAATTATGGAAATAAAAATGATGGGTTTAATAGCTTGTGTTAAGTATGATCATCCTAATAGCATTAAATTATTAAAAAAATTTTACGATGAATTCAAAGATGATAGGATAATATTAGAAAAATGGTTTCGATTAAAATCTTCATACAATAATTTATTTTTTGATGGCATCAACTCAATTAAGAGTATTTTAAAAAACAAAAATTTTGAATATAAAAACCCAAATTATGTAAGAGCTGTAATTGGTGGTTTTCAAAATAATATTGAATTATTTCATGCAAGAGATGGAAGTGGTTATAAATTTGTTAAAAATCAAATAATTATTATTGATAAGATAAATCCTCAAACAGCTGCACGAATTATTATACCTATGACTAACATAACAAAGTTTGATACTTATACAAAAGACAGAATTAAGGAGTACTTTAGGCAAATTTTAAAATTAAATCCATCTAATGATTTGTTTGAGATCATTTCAAAGTCCTTAAATCAATAATCAATATTATTAATTATATTTGCATTATCTTTAATAAATTCGTATCTAAGTTCAGGTTTTTTTCCCATTAATATCATAACTAACTCATCTATTTCTTTTCTGTGATCACCCTCATATATATCTTTTTTTGGCAAATTTATTTTAATTAAAGTTCTTGTTTTGGGGTTCATAGTCGTCTCTTTTAGTTGATTAGGTGGCATTTCACCTAAGCCTTTAAATCTACTGATTATTCCCTTACCATTGAAGTATTTGTTGTCAATCTGGTCTTTTTCTATTTCATCTTGGGCATAATAAGTTTCATTTGCTTTTGATATTCTAAATAAAGGAGGTTTTGCAATATATAAGTGTCCATTTTCTATTAATTTTGGAAAGTTTTTGTAAAAATAAGTGAGTAGTAAAGCAGCGATATGTGATCCATCTACATCTGCATCGGTCATGATGATTATTTTATTATATCTTAAATCATTAATATCTATTTTGCTTTTTGTAAATCCTAAAGCCAAAATTAAATTATTTAATTCTTGATTCTGATTAAGTTTTTCTTCGCTTGCACTTGCTACATTTAGTATTTTGCCTCTTAATGGTAAAACAGCTTGAGTAAGTCTGTTTCTAGCTTGTTTAGCAGAACCACCAGCACTATCACCTTCCACAATAAAAAGTTCATTTACTTCAAATTCTTTTGAAGAGCAATCTGCGAGTTTTCCAGGTAACTTATTTTTTTTTATTTTTGTTTTTTTTCTAATATCTAATTCTTTTTTCTTAAGCTTTCTTTGATTTAAATTCGATATAACTTTGTCAATTACGTAAGAAGAAATTTTTTTATTATTGATAAACCAATTTTCAATTGTAACTTTTATAGGATTTTCTAAAATTTTATTTAAGTTATCATTTACTAATTTTTCTTTTGTTTGCCCTTGAAATTGTGGATTTTTTAAAAATATTGATAAAATAATTCCAACATTTTTATAAATATCTTCAAAAATAATTTCATGAAATTTTTTAAATCCACTTATTTCAGCATAGTTTCTAATTGATTTTAACAAAGCTGATTTAAAACAACTTTCATGACTTCCTCCATACGGTGTAGGAACTGTATTACAAAATGATTCAATAAAATTTAAATTATCGTCGTCAAACCAACTTATTGTAAATTCAAACTTTTCGTGGTTGATTTCTACTTTATCATAATACTGTGTGCCAAATAGTAGAGGTATATTTGTTATTTTTTCAGCCAACATTTCTCGAATCCCATTTTCATAATGAAAAATATGATCATTTGGTATTTTTTCATCATTTAGAATCGCTTCATTACACTTCCAATGTATTTTTACTCCAGGCGATAAGTAGGCTTTATTTTTAATAATTAAAAATAGAGTTTTTGGAGAAAAATGAGTATTATCTCCAAAAATTTCTTTATCAGGACTAAAGAGAATTTTAGTACCATTTGTTTTAGTAGTTTCTGAAACTTGTAAAAGTTTTGTTCTAGGCAAACCTTTTGAATATTCTTGTCTATAAAGTATTTTTTCTCTAATTACTTCAATTACAAAATTTTCAGATAAAGCATTTACAACTGATGCTCCTACACCGTGTAAACCTCCTGATGTTTGATAATTATCAGAATTAAATTTTCCTCCAGAATGCAATGTGGTAAGAATTACTTCTAGTGCACTCTTATTCATAAATTTAGGGTGAGGATCTACCGGTATTCCTCTACCATTATCTATAATTTGAACAGTATCATTATTTAACAATTCAACTTGAATATGTGTTGCGAAATTATTTATAACTTCATCAATTGAATTATCAAGAATTTCAACAACTAGGTGATGCATAGCCTTAACATCGATACCTCCTATATACATTCCGGGTCTTTTTCTTACAGGTTCAAGACCATCAAGTACTTCGATGTTTTCAGATGAATAATTATTAATAATTTTGTTTTTTGGCATATCTACATATAGTAAAATTTACAAATTTATAACTATATGTAGATAATTAATAAGTTAGCTTACAAAATCAAGCTTTAACTTGAATAATACATTTTAAATTCAACTGGATGAGGTGAATGTTCAAAACTAATAACTTCTTCCATTTTTAAATCAATATATGCCTCTATTTGATCTTCTGTAAATACATTACCTTTTGTCAAAAATTCCATATCGTTTCTTAGTGCTTCAGTTGCTTCTCTTAATGATGCACAAACTGTTGGTATATTTTGAAGTTCATTTTCAGGAAGCTCATATAAATCTTTATCCATTGGATCGCCAGGATTAATTTTATTTTGAATTCCATCTAGACCTGCCATTAGCATAGCTGAGAATGCAAGGTATGGATTTGCAGTTGCATCTGGAAAACGTACTTCAACTCTTTTTCCGTTAGGACTATCTACAAATGGTATTCTACAAGATGCAGATCTATTTCTTGCTGAATAAGCAAGTAAAACTGGAGCTTCAAACCCAGGAATTAATCTTTTGTAAGAATTTGTAGATGGATTTGAAAAGCAATTTATTGCTTTTGCATGTTTAATGATACCTCCGATGTAATGTAAACAGGTTTCTGAAAGACCTGAGTATTTATCTCCAGCAAACACAGGCTTTCCATCTTTCCAAATAGATTGATGTGTATGCATGCCAGTACCATTATCACCAGCTACAGGTTTAGGCATAAAAGTTGCTGTCTGTCCAAATGAGTGTGCGACATTGTGTACAGCGTATTTATATAGTTGAACATTGTCTGCAGTAGATATTAATGTGCCAAATTTAAGACCTAATTCATGTTGAGAGGGAGCTACTTCGTGGTGGTGTTTTTCCATTGGTACACCCATCTCAGTAAGAGACAAAACCATTTCACTTCTAAGGTCTTGCCCTGAGTCTACTGGAGGAACTGGAAAGTAACCTCCTTTTATACCAGGACGGTGTCCCATATTTCCTTCTTCATATTTTTTTCCAGAATTATAAGGACCTTCACTACTATCAATTTTATAAAAAGATGAACTCATCTCTGTTTCATATCTAACATCATCAAATACAAAAAATTCAGGCTCAGGTCCAAAATATGCAGTATCACCAACACCCATACTTTCCATATATTTTAAAGCTTGTTTAGCAGTAGACCTTGGATCTCTTTCATATGGTTTACCAGAAATTGGATCAAGAACATCACAGAATATTGCTAATGTTGGTTGTGAGTAAAATGGATCTACAACTGATCTAGTGCAATCTGGCATTAATTTCATATCAGATTCATTAATAGCTTTCCAACCAGCGATGGATGAACCATCAAACATAAAACCTTCTGCTAATGACCCTTCATCAATTGTGCTAACATGTTGAGAAACGTGTTGCATCTTTCCTCGGGGATCAGTAAAACGAAGATCAACAAATTGTATCTCTTTCTCTTTTATTGTTTTTAAAATGTTTTGAACATTAGACATTTATTACTCCTTATTTAAATTGCATCAATTCCTGTTTCACCAGTTCTAATTCTCACAGATTGTTCTATGTTGGTTACAAATATTTTACCATCACCAATCCTTCCAGTTTTTGCAGAATTTTCTATACAAGATAGTGCATCTTCTAAAAGATCATCATCTATAACAATTTCGATTTTTACTTTTGGGAGAAAATCTACAACATATTCGGCGCCTCTATATAATTCTGTATGTCCTTTTTGTCTTCCAAAACCCTTTGCTTCATAAACTGTTAAACCTTGTATTCCTATTTCAGCAAGGGCATTTTTGACTTCCTCTAATTTGAAAGGTTTAATAATGGCTTCAATTTTTTTCATATAACCTCACTTATTAATCTATATAATGGAATAATCATTTAAAGAAATTATTATTTTAAGACACAATATCAAAAATAAATGCCTAAAATTTAAGCGGATTTATAATTTAGACAAAAATAAAGACAACTTTTCAATGGCTCTTTTGATTAATTCTTCAGAACTAGCGCATGAAAATCTTAAATATCCTTCACCAAATTTACCAAATGATGTTCCAGCTATAGCGGCAATACCTGTGTCGTTTAATAATTTGTTTTGAAAATCTAAAGCACTAAAATTCAGTTTTGATATGTTTGGAAAACAATAAAATGCACCTTGTGGTTTATTACAAGAAATTAAATCTAATTTGTTAAGTTCCTCAAACATAATCTTTGATCTAACTTTGAATGCATTATTCATTATTGTTACACAATCTTGTGGGCCATTTAAAGCTTCTAATGCGGCATATTGTGCGCTTGTATTGACACAAGAGTGAACATTAACAGCTAGTTTATCTGCTGCGTCAATAAGTGAATCTGGAAAAACTCCATAACCCAATCTCCAACCCGTCATGGCATATGTTTTTGACCAGCCATTTAATATTATCAATCTATCTCTAATGGAAGGATATTTTAAAATAGAAGTAAAATCTGTTTCTCCAAAACAAAATTGATCATAAATTTCATCACTCATAAGCATTGTATTTGGATAATTTTCTAAACCTTTTATTAATTTGTCTAATTCAAATTTTGGAATGATCCCACCAGTTGGATTGCTTGGACTATTAATTATTATTAGGGATGTATTTTTATTAATTTTATTAAGTATATCGTCAGCAGAAAAAGAAAATCCAATATCTTCCCTTAAGTGATAGGGGACTGGTTTTGCTCCTGAAAATCTAATAGCTGATTCATAAATAGGAAATCCAGGATTTGGATATAAAATTTCTCTACCATTATCACCAAGAAGTATTGAAGAGAAGAAAATTATAACTTTTCCTCCTGGAACAATCAGAATATTTTCAGGGGAAACTTCTACATTATGTCTTCTGTAAATGTCAAAACTAACAGCCTCTCTCAATTTAGGTATTCCAGAAGATTGGGTATAACCGTGATGACCATCCTTTAATGCTCTAATTCCAGCTTCAACAATATTTTCTGGTGTTAAAAAGTCAGGTTGTCCTATACCAAGGTTTATTATTTCTTTACCTTCTTCTGCTAGTTTATTTGCTTTTGCTAAAACTGAAAATGCGGTTTCTGTACCTAAATTTAAGCTTCTATTTGTTATCATCTTTAAATATTCACAACATTTACATATAAATTAAAAAAACAAAAGTTTTTTATGTAATTTATACATATAGTTTGATTTAAGTACCATCTTACTTTAATAAGATTATTAATATGGCGGGTGTAGCTCAGCTGGTTAGAGCGCGAGACTGTGACTCTTGAGGCCGCCGGTTCGATTCCGGTCACTCGCCCCAAATTAATATTGATTATTTTGTTATATACATATATTAAATGTTTAATAAGTGCGGGCGTGGCGGAACTGGTAGACGCGCATGGTTTAGGTTCATGTACTGAAAGGTGTGGGGGTTCAAGTCCCTCCGCCCGCACCATTAATAAATTCAGGAAGTCGAGATGGAAATTAAAGAAAAAAAAACTACAGGTTTAAAAAGAGAGTTTGAAATTATAATTACCAATAAAACAATTGATCAGCTTGTTCAAAATAAAATTTCAGAACTTGCACCTAAGGCTAACATACCAGGCTTTAGGCCAGGAAAAGTTCCTCACAATATTATTAAATCAAGATTTGGAAAACAAATTTTTGGCGAAGTAGTTAATGAAAGTCTAAATGATGCGTCGAAAAAAATTGTTGATGATTTTAAAATAAATGCAGCAACTCAACCAAAAATGGATGTTAAGTCAATTGATGAGGGTAAAGATATCAGAGTTGATTATTCTGTAGAGGTAATGCCAGATTTTAAAGTTCCTGATTTAACAAAGCTTAAAATTACTCGTCCAATAGTAAAGGTTGAAGAAAAACAAGTTGACGAATCAATTGAAAGAATTGCCAAACAAAATACTAAAACTCAAAAGATTAATAAAGACAGAAAGACTAAATTAAACGATACAGTTGTCATTGATTTTCAAGGAAAAATAAATAATGAAGTTTTTGAAGGTGGTGAAGCGAAAGGTCATCATTTGAAAATTGGTTCTAATACTTTCATACCTGGCTTTGAGGATAAATTAATTGGTAAAAATTCAGGTCAGAATCTTGACATCGATCTTAACTTTCCTGAAAATTATCAAGCTAAAGAGCTAGCAGGAAAAAAAGTTGTTTTTAATGTTACCATAAATGAAATTAGAGAAGATATAAAAACATTAATTAATGACGATTTTGCAAAATCGCTAGGTTTAGAAAATTTAGAAACTTTAAAGAAAAATGTTAAAGAACAGATTGTAAATCAACATTCAGTTCAAACTAGATCTAAGATGAAAAGAGAAATTTTAGATTTGCTTGCTAATTCTCTTGAATTTGAACTTCCAAACTCTCTTGTTGAAGATGAATATCAAAGTGTTTGTAAGGCTATGAAATCAAATGATCAGAAAGTCAATGGTCTTAAAGATGAACCAAATGACGAAAATATGTCAAAAACTGAAAAAGATGATGCATTAACTATATCTAAAAGAAGAGTTAGATTAGGCCTAATACTTGCAGAAATTGGAAGACTCAATAATATAAAAGTTGAAGAAAAAGATACACAAAACGCAATGATGCAAGAATTACAACGATATCCTGGAAGAGAAAAGGAAATTTTAGATTATTTTAAGCAAAATCCAGATTTTCAAAATCAACTTTCTGGACCTGTTTTTGAGGATAAAATTATTGATTTTATTTTAGAATTAGTCGAAGTTAAAGAAAAAGTTGTTAATGTTGATGAACTCTATAGAGAGAATGATTTAGATATAAAAGGTGAACTAAAAAAAGAAAAAAGTAATAAATCAAAAGCAAATGTTTCAAAAAAAAAATAAATATTAGTAAAGGAAGTTTTAATGAGTAATTTTGATGTAAATGTTGGTAAAACTTTGTCAGCACTTGTGCCAATGGTTGTAGAACAAACCAACAGGGGTGAAAGATCTTATGATATTTATTCTAGACTCCTGAAGGAGAGAATAATATTTTTGATTGGCCCTATTGATGACAATATTGCTTCATTAGTTTGTGCACAATTATTATTTTTAGAAGCAGAAAATCCTTCAAAAGATATTTCAATGTATATTAATTCTCCAGGAGGAGTGGTTACTTCAGGTTTGTCTATTTATGATACAATGGAATATATAAAGCCAGATGTCTGCACAGTTTGTTTTGGTCAAGCAGCAAGTATGGGCTCGTTGCTATTAACAGCAGGAACAAAAAAGAAAAGATTTTGTTTGCCTAATTCAAGAATAATGACACACCAACCTTCGGGAGGATTTCAAGGTCAAGCAGCTGATATTGAAATACATGCGAAAGAAATAATGAACTTGAGAAGCAGATTAAATCAAATTTATGTCAAACATAGTGGCAAGAAACTTGCAGATATAGAAAGTTTAATGGATAGAGATACTTTCATATCTCCTGAAGATGCTGTAAAATTAGGCCTTATTGATAAGGTTGTTAACAAAAGAGATGATGTAAATAAATGACAAAATTATTGTTGCAATTCCTAGCGAAATAAACAAAAGTTAATATATGAGTAAATCTGACAAAAATAATTCAACACTTTATTGTTCATTTTGTGGTAAAAGCCAACATGAAGTAAAAAAACTCATTGCTGGTCCTACTGTTTTTATATGCGACGAATGCGTTGAGCTTTGTATGGATATAATTAAAGAAGAACATAAACAAAATTCTTCTAGAGGATCTAGTGGGGTTCCAACACCCTCAGAAATTTTTAAAGTTCTTAATGAATACGTTATTGGACAGTCTAGTGCAAAAAAAGTTTTGTCTGTTTCAGTTCATAACCATTATAAAAGGCTTAATGCATCGAATAGAATTAATGATGTTGAAATCTCTAAATCAAACATTTTGTTAATTGGTCCAACTGGATGTGGTAAGACATTATTAGCTCAAACTTTAGCTAAAATCATTGATGTACCATTTACAATTGCTGATGCCACTACTTTAACTGAAGCAGGGTATGTTGGAGAAGATGTTGAAAATATTATATTAAAATTACTCCAAGCTTCTGACTACAACGTGGAGCGAGCTCAAAAAGGTATTGTTTATATAGATGAAGTTGACAAAATTTCACGAAAATCAGAGAACCCATCTATTACAAGAGATGTTAGTGGTGAAGGAGTTCAGCAAGCACTACTTAAAATTATGGAAGGTACAATAGCTTCTGTTCCACCTCAAGGTGGTAGAAAACATCCACAACAAGATTTTTTGCAAGTAGATACAACAAATATTTTATTTATATGTGGTGGAGCATTTGCAGGTATTGATAAAGTAATTTCTAATAGAAGTAAAAGTTCATCTATGGGATTTGAAGCTGAAATCAAAAATAAAGATGAAAGATTGTCCAGTGAGATATTAAAAGAAGTTAGACCTACAGATTTAGTAAAATATGGGCTGATACCAGAATTTGTTGGAAGATTACCAGTATTAGCAACTTTGGAAGATCTAGATGAAGATGCATTAGTAAAAATATTAACAGAACCCAAAAATGCTTTAACAAAACAGTACAAAAAACTCTTTGAAATGGAAAATACAAAGCTTGATTTTAGAAAAGAAGCTTTAAATGCTATCGCAAAGAAAGCTATAGAACTTGATACTGGTGCACGAGGATTAAGATCAATTATTGAAAAAATGCTAATGGAAACCATGTTTGAATTACCATCTCAAACAAATATTGATGAAGTAGTTATCAATGAGGATGTTGTATTGAAAGATAAAAAGCCATTAACGGTTCACTCAAAAAATAAAAAAAATATATCACAAACAATTTCTTAAAAACTTTTCCTCGTCAATACTTGAATTTAATTTACATAGTTATATTTAATTAGTATGTCAGAACCAGTCTTACCATTAAGAGATATAGTCGTATTTCCTCACATGATTGTGCCACTATTTGTTGGTAGAAATAAATCTGTAAATGCTCTAGAAATGGCAATGTCTCAAAATAAAGACATTGTTTTAGTAACTCAAAAATTAGCTAAAATTGAAGATCCTAAGCCTAAGGACCTTTATTTAATTGGAACGTTATGTAAAATTCTTCAATTGTTAAAACTTCCTGATGGTACATTAAAAGTTTTAGTAGAAGGTAAAAAAAGGGTAAAAATAAAATTTTTATCTGAATCAAAAAAAATAAATTATTTAAATTGTAATTTTGACGTTATACCGAATTTAGGTATTTCCAAGGTTGACAATTCAAAAATTAATATTCTTCACACGGTTTTTGAAGATTATTTAAATCTAAATAAAAAAGCTAATAATGAAATTATTAACTTAATAAATGATATTAAGGATGTATCTAAACTCTGCGATACTATTATTTCCAACTTAACACTTACTATTGCTGAAAAACAAGAATTTTTAGAAGCAAATGATGTTTTAATTAGAATTGAAAAATTGATTTCAAAATTACAAGTTGAAATTGATACGCTTGAAATTGATAAAAAAGTTAGAAATAGAGTTAAATCTCAAATGGAAAAAACTCAAAAGGAATATTATTTAAATGAACAATTAAAGGCGATACAAAAAGAATTGGGAAATGAAGATAGTGACAAAGATGAATTTCAAGAAATCAAAGAAAAAATTAAAAAGGTAAAACTTTCAAAAGATGCATTAGAAAAAGTTAACTCAGAGTTCAAAAAATTGAAAAATATGAGTCCGACTAGTGCCGAGTCTGGAGTTGTTAGAAGTTACATTGATTGGATATTAGGTCTTCCATGGAAAAAAGTTTGTAAAATTAATAATGACTTATCTTTAGCAAAACAAATCCTTGACGAAGATCACTATGGTTTAAAAAAAGTGAAAGAAAGAATTTTAGAATTCTTGGTTGTTCAGAAAAGATCAAAGTCATTAAAAGGTCCCATATTGTGCTTAGTTGGTCCACCAGGTGTCGGAAAGACTTCCTTAGGGAAATCCATTGCTAAAGCTACAGGCAGAACTTATTTAAGGATGGCACTTGGTGGTGTACGGGATGAAGCAGAGGTTAGAGGTCATAGAAGAACATATATAGGATCCTTGCCAGGTAAAATCATTCAAGGATTTAAAAAAACTAAATTTAATAACCCTTTATTTCTTTTAGATGAAATAGATAAAATCGGTTCAGATTTTAGAGGTGACCCTTCTTCAGCTTTGTTGGAAGTGTTAGATCCAGAGCAGAATAATAGTTTTCAAGACCATTATTTAGAAATTGACTATGACCTATCAAAAACTATGTTTATAACAACAGCAAACACTTTAAATATACCTAATGCATTATTAGATCGTATGGAAATTATTAGATTGCCAGGGTATACAGAAAATGAAAAATTACAAATTGCTAAAAACCATTTAATATCAAAATTAAAGAAAGAAAATAATGTTAAAGATGATGAGATTTTAATATCTGATAAAATCCTTCAGGAAATAATACAAAAATATACAAAAGAAGCTGGTGTCAGGTCGCTTGAAAGAGAAATATCTAAGTTAATTAGAAAAATTATTACTGATATAGAAATCAATGGTAGGAAATCAAAGATAATTGATAAAAAAATGCTTTTGGAATTTCTTGGCCCGCCCAAGTATAACAGATTAGGCAAAGGGTATATTAATTTAGTAGGTGTGACAAACGGTTTGGCTTGGACTGAAGTAGGAGGAGAATTACTTTCAATTGAAGTTGTAAAAGTCCCAGGCAAAGGCAGATTTTCCTCAACTGGAAAACTTGGTGATGTGATGAAAGAGTCTATAAAGGCTGCCGAATTTTACATTAAATCTAATCACCTAAGATTAGGTATTGAACAAAAAACTTTAAATAGTTTTGATGTTCACGTGCATGTCCCAGAGGGTGCTACACCTAAAGATGGACCTTCAGCAGGAGTTGCAATGATTTCAAGTATGGTATCTGCACTAACTAATAATAAAGTTAGATGTGATGTTGCTATGACAGGTGAAATTACTCTAAAAGGAAAAGTTCTCCCCATAGGAGGTTTAAAAGAAAAACTCTTAGCCGCAATTCAGAATGGAATAAAAACAGTGTTAATACCTAATGACAATAAACAAGACCTTATTGAAATTGAAAAAGAAATCTTAAAAAAAGTAAATATAAAGTCTGTCGAGTATGTTGATGAAATTTTATTAGAAACTTTAGAGAATAAAATTGAGCCATTAATCGATATAAAGCCTGAAATTAGAACAAAAATTAAGAATGATCAGATAGAATCTTCTACACAAACACATTAAAAATTATTTATTTGCAATTACTTTCTTTCTTAAGGTAGTATTAAATGTTTTTATTATTTATTGGAGGTTTGCATGAATAAAAATGAATTAATCACTAGTGTATCTGAAGCATCTGGCTTGTCTAAAGCGGATGCAGGTAAAGCTGTTGATGGTGTGATTGGTGCAATCACGGGCGCTTTAAAATCCGGAGGTGATGTAAGAATTGTTGGTTTTGGGACATTTTCAGTGGCTCATAGAAAAGCAACAACTGGTCGTAATCCTAGAACTGGTGAGCCAATTCAAATTAAAGCTTCTAAAATGCCAAAATTTAAACCTGGGACTCCACTTAAGGAAGCCGTTAATTAACTACTTTTTTTAAAAATTAAAGTAGCTATTAATAGCTACTTTAATTTATTTAATCCAAACAAATATTTTTAATATCATTATAGTTATAGTTTTTATTAGATATTACTTTTTATTTGACAACAAATAATATATTAATACTTTAATTACAAGGGCGGTTAGCTCAGTTGGTAGAGCATCTCGTTTACACCGAGAATGTCGGGAGTTCGAGCCTCTCACCGCCCACCATTGATTAGCCTACAAATGCTTTTTCTAAAACAAATGTACTAGGTTTATTTGTTGCTCCTTCTTGAAACCCTTTTTCAATAAGTAACTTTTTTAATTCATTGTTGAAATCTAATGATCCACATATCATTACACAATCAGTTGAAAAGTTTAAATTAGTTAATTTTAAATCATTATAGAATGACTTGTCTTTAATTTTAGTTGTAATTCTTCCATTATATTCTGTAACATCCTGAGTTGTTGTTTTGTAATATATTAATTTATTTTCAATAAAACTTTTTAATATTTCATCATTAAAGCATTTTCCAATTATTTTTTCACTATAATGCAATTCACTTTTGTACCTACAAGTATGAGTTACTATGACTTGTCCAAATTTGTCGTATGTTTCAGGGTCTCTTATAATTGATGAAAAAGGTGCAAATCCTGTACCTGTTGACAAAAGAAAAAGTCTCTTTGCAGGCCTTAATGCATCTAAAATTAAAGTTCCAGTAGATTTAGACATTAATACAATTTCATCATTAATTTTAATATTTTTTAATTTAGAAGTTAAGGGACCATTCTCCACTATTATTGAATAGAATTCTAATTTTTCATCCCAACTTGGAGAACAAATTGAGTAAGCTCTTAAAATAGGTTTTTCATTATTTGGTAGTCCAATCATTACAAACTCTCCAGATTTAAACTTAAAATCTTTTGGTCTTTCAATTTGAAATGAAAATAAATTATCAGTCCAATGTGTTACTGATAAAACTCTTTGTAAAAATTTACTCATATATTTAATTCTTTTTTAATAATGAATTCAAAAATGTATCTATCTTCGGATAAATTAATTTATAACCTAAATCATTACTTAATCTAATACTATAAACTTTTTTGGATACTTGATAAAAGGATCTAAGATTTTTGTTTACGGATTTATCATTATAATTAATTTTTTTTGGTTTGGGTAATGAAAATTCTTTGCTTAATTTATTAATTAGTTCATATGTATCAATAAAAAAACTATCAGTCGCGTTTATTACACCATAAATATTTTTGGTATTTATGGTTTTAATAATTATGCCTACTAGATCTTCAATATGAATTCTATTAGTAAAGTGATTTTTTTTTAAAATAATTTGATGATCACCTTTTAAGAATTTTGTTAAAATGTTACTTGATTTACTATAAATACCACCTGATCTAATAATAACAGTTTTACTACTTATTTTTTGCCACTGTTTTTCAATTGATAACCTCCTAATCCCAAGTTTTGTAGTCGGTTTAGGTACCGTTAATTCATTTACATCTCCACTTTGATAAACCGATGTTGATGAAATATATATAATTTTAGAAAAAGATTTTAAAGTTGATTTTGGTATATTTTTTAAAATAAAATCACCATCTTTTTCGTTGGGAGGAATTGTCGAAATCAATATTGAATCTGAAAAATTTAATTTTTTTTCTTTGAAAAAATTTATTTTTAAAAATGTATAATTTAAAAATTCTTTAGTATTTCTTGATACAATTTTAAAATTTACATTTTTTACATTTGAAAGTTTTTTTGCTAGTTCTTTACTAACTTGTCCAAAACCAAAAATGAAAATTGTCATAATTTTGTTTACTTTATATATTTTTCTTATTTATAATTAAACTAATGTATAGGTGCTTTGAATATATGTTCAAGCTTAAAATGGGAAATTGGTAACATCGTATGATTAAGCCAATACTGTACCCGCAACTGTATGTGAAGCGTTAAAACAAAAACCACTGAGAAATCGGGAAGGTGTTTTAATTGGATCACGAGTCAGGATACCTGCCATGCATTGTCGCTTCTTAAATTGTCGGGTTAACAATTTATGCGTGAATATCGTTCAGCGACGTTAAATAGGATTGATCTGGGAGGTATTTATGTTAAAAGCAATCTTCATTTTTGGTATTAGTTTTTTTATAATTTCAAATTCGCATTCTCAAACAATAGAAGATGAATTGATAAACATAGTAGTAACGCCCTCAGGTTTTGAACAAAAAATTAAAAACACAAATTCATTTATTAAAGTTATTACAAAAAAAGATATTGAAAAATCATCTGCAACTAATTTAGTTGATTTATTGAAAACTGAAAGTTCAATAGGCATTGCATCTACAGGTGGCCCAGGTTCAAAACCTTCATATTTTTTGAGGGGCTTTCCCAAAAAATATTTAAAGGTTGTTGTAGATGGAATGAATATTTCAGACCCTACTGCGCCTCAAGCTGAAACTTATCTCCAAAATATTGCATTAGATGATATTAAAAAAATAGAAATATTAAAGTCTCCTCAAGGTTCTGTTCACGGAGGGCAGGCTGCGGGAGGTGTTATAGCTATAACAACAGATGAAGGGATATTTAATGGAGAAAAATTTAGACAAAATTTAAAGTTTGGTTCTAACAATTCTATTTACTCTGGTACATACTATTCTAGAGGTCAGAAAAATGTAAAAATATCCTTAGGTGCAAATTTTAGCCATTCTGATGGAATATCGTCTGGTAATAAGAATGAATTAAATACTGAAAAAGATGCTTACAATGAGGGCTCCGTAACTGTAAAATCCACAATAAAAAATGATGAAAATACAAATAAAGTAACATTCATTTTTAGAGATTCATCCTCTAAATATGAATATGATAAATGGGATCAAACAGACAATCATGATTTTAGTAAAACAAATATTCAATCAGGTATAGTTACTTTTGAGTTCCAAACTGGAAACCAAACTAAGCATATCATAAATTATAATCCTACAAGAGTTAATAGAAAAACTGCTGGTTCTTATGTTTCAGATCAAAGTTCTAAACAACAGAAAGTAGAATATAAAATTCAAAAACAAATTAACAAAAATGATTTCATTGGATTTGGAATAGAATATAACAATACAAAATATAAAACATCTAACGTTAGAGAAAAAAGGGAGTCTGATGCCCAGTATGTTTATAGTCAGATCAAGCCAACTAAAAACAGTCTTGTAGATGTTTCATTGAGAACTGATCATGATCAAATTTATGGTACTCATGATAGCCATAGAGTTCAATTAAGTTATGATCTTTTAAAAAATTTAAAGATAAAAACTTCTTTTGGAACAGGTTATAGGCCCCCGTCTCTATATGAAAGTAATAATCTAGCAAGTGGAATAAATAAACTTGAACCAGAAATAACTACAAATCAAGAGCTTGGTTTTGATTATAATAATTATAAGTCAGATTTATTTGTATCGTCATCTATATTTAACAGTGAAATTGATAACGAGATCGAATATTCTGGGGGTGGATACCGGCAGGGTACTGGATTTACAGAAATTTCTGGTTATGAAGTATCAGTCAATAAAAATAATATTATAGAAAATCTTGATTTATATTTCTCATATACAAAAACGGATAGTGATAAAAGTGATGGAACGAAAGGGGCTTTAGTTCCTATGCATAAATTTACAAGTTTGTTAGACTATAAAATGTCAGATAAAATTAATAATCAACTTGAGTATATTTATCAAGAAAGAGCCTATGATACTAGCTCTAATGAACTACCTTCATTTTCTCTTGTGAATTATAATTTTAATTATATGATTAATGATAATTTTAAAAGCAACTTCAAAATTTCTAATGTTTTAGATCAAGATTATGAAGTAAATAGAAATTATAATACGCCAGGAATTTCATTCTTTGGCGGTGTAGAAAGTGAATTTTAATGAGCTTTAAATATAGTAATCTAGGAACAAACTTATTACTTTTTTTATCATCCTTTGTTTTTATCTTAGTATTTAGATACTTACCTCATCCCCCAAACTTTACTCCAGTACTTGCTGTGACGCTATATGCATCTATGTATTTTGGTTTGCGAGCGAGTCCTTTTGTAATAATGGCTTTTGCATTGTCAGATCTTTTTATTGGATTTCATCATTTATTAATTTTTACTTGGGGAAGCCTTGCTTTAATAAGTATTATTGGTATGTATGGTAAAAGTTTTTTATCTAGATTGTCTTTATTATTTCTAAGCTCAATAATATTTTTTGTTTGTTCTAATTTTGGCGTGTGGCTATTCGCAGAGTTTTATACAAAAAATTTTGATGGACTTTTACAATGTTATGTTTTAGCCATTCCATTTTTTACAAATACACTAATTTCAACTTTTATATTCGGGATGTTATTCGAAATATCTATAATGAGCAAAAATAAGATAATGGCATTACTTTATAAATAATTTCTTTTCTTGACCTATTTAATTTGTGTCTGTAATTATATTGTTAAATGGGGGTGTAGCTCAGTTTGGTTAGAGCGCCGGCCTGTCACGCCGGAGGCCGCGGGTTCGAGTCCCGTCACTCCCGCCATTAATTGAATTGGTATATTTAATAAGTCTTACTCTTAAAATAATAATTCATTCTGTCTATAGATCTGACTTTAAAGTTAATTTTTTTTTTATCTCTCAACACTATAATATCAATCAAAGCTTCACTTTTGCCAATATTCCATAAATATAAATAAAAATTTTGTAAACTTTTAATTAAATTTCCATTTATTGATATTATAACATCATTTTTTTTTATTCCTGCAACATCTGATGGTCCATCAATACTTACTCTTGATACAATAATTTTACCCTCATTTTCAATTGGTGATAATCCTATATAAGGTTTTAAATCTGACTTTCTATGTCCATATTTTTTTAAATCTTGAAGTATTGGCTTTAATAGGTTCACAGGTACAAACATATTGCCAGGTGAAAAAATACCAGGGCTTGTCGCATCTCTAATGAATAGTGAACCTATCCCTAAAATTTCACCCTTTGTATTCGTTAATGCTGAACCTGCCCATGATTGATTTGTTGGAAACGTATAAATTGGATTTTCTAAATAATATTCCCACCAACCAAAAAAAGGTCTTCTAGATACTAATTTTACTTCAGAACCTGGTCCTTGTTTTTGTGATGGAAGAATATAAAGTTTTTCATCTATATCAATTTTATCTGAATCACCAATTTTTAAAGGCTTCAACTCTATTGGTATTATTGGCGATACAATACCCAATCCAGTAATAGGGTCGTATCCAGTTAATTTTCCAGGTATTTTTTTCCCATTAAATAAACCAATTGTTATTTCTCTAGCCTCCAAAACTAGATAACCAATTGTTAGTATATTTTTACTATCAATTACAACTCCACTACCTTCACGAAATTTACCTAATATATTTGATGTTCTTGCGTTTTCAGGAATTTTAGCATCAATATTTACAATTGATTCAAAAATTTTTTTTAACCTTTGTTTTTGATTTGTTAAATTTTCTGCGAATGCAATTGAAGGGAAAGATAAAAATACTACAAAACATAATAATTTAAAATCAATAAGTTTGAGTTTTAAAATCATAATTTCCTAAAATAAAGTTTAATTAATGATAGTTCAAATTTTTATTTTCAAGCAAGTTATTTGAACTTAATAATATAATCTAATATAATTTTTAAAATATGATCTTATTAACTGATTGAGGATTAAAATGAATGAAAACGCATCATTATTTTTTGTAGATAGACATGTTGATAGTCATATAAAAGAAAAAAAAGCTTTTATAGAGTATGGTTCTAAACAAAAATTTATTACATATGCTGATTTGCATGAAAAATCTTCAAAATTAAGACACTTTTTTTCAAAATTCAAAATAAACCGTGAGGATAGGGTTATAATTTTAATGCAAGATGTCATTTCTTATCCAATTATTTTTTGGGGATGTTTAAAATCAGGAGTTATTCCTGTTTTGCTAAACACTTTATTATCTTCCGAGGTTGTTAATGAGATAATTAATAATAGTAGAGCAAAAGCAGTATTTATATCTTCTAGATTGTTAAGTTCCTTTGAAAATTCATTAAAAAAAAATGTCAGTATAAAACATATTATTGAAGTTGGAACAAAGATATCGAATTATATAAATTTTGATGAAGAAATAAAAAAATGTTCCTTTCAAGAAACTATAAAATGTAGCAAAGATGAAATAGCATTTTGGTTATATTCTTCTGGCTCTACTGGACAGCCAAAAGGTGTTAAACATGTCCATGGAAGTCTAGAATATACATATAAAACTTATGGTAAACAAGTTTTAAAAATTCACCAAAACGACATTATTTTTTCTGTAGCAAAGTTATTTTTTGCATATGGATTAGGAAATGCAATGACCTTTCCGATGTCAGTTGGGGCTACTACTATTTTACTTCCAGAAAGGCCAACGCCAGAAGTTGTTTCTTCATTATTGAATGAATATAATGTTACAACTTTTTTTGCAGTTCCTACTATATTTTCAGCTATTTTGGACTTTACATCATTAAACAATTTTGATGGATTTAAAAATTTAAAAATTTCTGTTTCAGCTGGGGAAGCTTTGCCAAAAAATATCGGAGAAAAATGGAACAAATTAACCTCAACACATATTTTAGATGGTATTGGATCAACAGAAATGTTGCATATTTTTTTATCAAATAAAACCGATGATTTGGAATATGGCACGACTGGCTTAGCTGTCCCAGGTTATGAGTTAAAATTATTAGATGAAAACGATAAAATTATTGAAGATGACGAAATTGGAGAGTTACTTGTAAAAGGAGAAAGTTCAGCGGATGGTTACTGGAACATGAGAGCTAAAACCAGAAAAACATTTGAAGGTGAATGGACACGGACAGGCGACAAATATATTAGAAATAAAAATGGTAAGTACGTATATTGTGGCAGAACAGATGATATGTTTAAAGTAAGTGGAATTTGGGTTTCTCCTTTTGAAGTGGAACAAGCGATACTTAATCATGATGAAGTTTTAGAGTCTGCAGTCGTTCCAGAAATTGATCATGAAGGTCTCGTAAAATCAAAAGCTTTTATAATTCTTAAAGCAGAACAAAACAATATAGAAAAATTAAAAGAAATTGAAAAAGCAATAAAAGAAATAGTTAAAGAAAAAATTGGTTTATGGAAATATCCAAGATCAATTGAGTTTGTAAAAACATTACCAAAAACTGCCACAGGTAAAATTCAAAGGTTTAAATTAAGAAAATAATGAAAAAAAATTTTTATTTTCAATCTGTTTTTGATCAAGATTTGGAAGTTATAACAATAGGTGAATTTAATAATAATACACCTACTATTGTGCTTTTACATGAAGGTTTGGGATCTTCAGAAATGTGGAAAGATATTCCTGATGAACTTTTTAAAGAGCTAGGTCTAAATATTTTTATTTACTCCAGAGCAGGATATGGCAAATCTTCTCTGGTAAATTTACCAAGACCTCTAAACTATATGAATATAGAAGCTGAAAAATATCTTCCTGAATTATTGTTAAAATTTAATTTAAAAAGAGTTTTTTTGTTAGGACATAGTGATGGAGCATCTATAGCAGCAATTAATTCCAGTCTTAGAACTAATTCATATAAAATTTTAGGAAGTATATTAATAGCACCTCATTTTTTTGTTGAAGATATTAGTTTGTCAGCAATTAATGAAATAAAAAAAATATATAAAAATAAAGTAAAAGATAAATTATCAAAATATCATCAAAATGTTGACATTGCTTTCTATGGTTGGAATGATGCGTGGTTAAATCCAGAATTTAAAAATTGGAATATCATAAGTTGTTTAAGTAAGATTAATACACCAGTTTTAGCTATTCAAGGTGAAGATGATCCATATGGTTCATTATCTCAAATTACAATTTTAGAAAGTAAAGTTTTAAAAAATTTTAAAAAATTGATTTTAAAAGAATGTGGTCATAATCCTTTGATTGACAAACCAAAAGAGGTTATAATTGAAATTAATAATTTTATAAGTCACATAATGAAAAACAAGGATTTTTGAATTGGGTCATACGATTAATTTTAATGTAAAACCTTCTGATTATAAACATTGGAAAATTAAAATAGAAAATAATATTGGTTATTTAATTTTTGATGTTGATGAAGACCGAGGTTTAATTGGTGATTATAAATTAAAACTAAATAGTTATGATCTTGGTGTCGACATTGAATTATATGATGCTTTGCAAAGATTTAGATTTGAATTTCCAAACATAAACTTAATAATCATAAAATCAGGGAATGAAAGAGCTTTTTCAGCAGGAGCTAACATTAAAATGTTAGCTGAAGCATCTCACGCTCATAAAGTAAATTTTTGCAAGTATACTAATGAAACAAGAAATTTTATTGAATCTTCATTTTCTGAATCTGGGCAATATTTTATTTGTTCAATTGAGGGTGTTTGTGCTGGTGGTGGTTATGAATTAGCATTATGTTGCGATCATATTCTGCTTTTAGATGATGGGTCTTCAAGTGTCTCTCTACCTGAGGTGCCATTACTCGCCGTTCTGCCAGGAACAGGTGGTTTGACAAGAGTTACAGATAAAAGAAAAGTAAGAAAAGATTTAGCTGACGTTTTTTGTACTATGGAAGAGGGATTGAAAGCTAAAAAAGCTCAAGAGTGGAAACTTGTGGATACTATTACAAAAAAATCAAATTATGATGAAACACTCAATAATATTATTAAACAAAATGTTAAAATTGATAACTCACATAAAAAGGGCATCAAATTAAATGAAATAAAAAAACAAATTATTAACAAAGATCATATTCAATATTCAACGATAGAATTAATAATTGATAGATCAAAAAAAAATGCAAAAATAATAATTAAATCACCTGATTTAATCAAAGTAGATAGTGAAAATGATTTGATCAACCAAGGTGATCAATTTTGGCTTTTAAGATGTGCAAGAGAATTAGATGATATTTTATTACATTTAAGGTTTAATGAATTAGATCTCGGTGTAATTATTTTTTCTTCTCAAGGTTCGTTAAGTGATATCCTTTTTTATGACAATCTTTTTCACGAATATAGCTTTAATTGGTTTATTAAAGAAATAAAACATTTGTGGAACAGGACTTTAAAGAGAATAGATTTAACTTCCAGATCATTAGTAACATTAATAGAGCCAGGATCATGTTTTGGTGGTTTTTTATCTGAAATTATATTTGCATCAGACAGGTCGTATATGGCTGAGGGCATTTTTGAAAATAGCAATGACCCAGAGGCTAAAATTACTTTATCAAAATCAAATTTTAATTTTTTTAAAATGTCTAATGATATTACAAGGTTAGAAACAAGATTTTTAAATGAAACTGAAAAAATAAAAGAACTAGAAAGTAAAATTTTAATTGATTTAGACAGTCAGATGGCTTTAGATATGGGTTTAGTAACTTTTAGTTTTGACGATATTGATTGGGAAGATGAAGTACGGATATTTTTGGAAGAAAGATCAAGTTTTTCTCCTGATAGCATGACAGGATTAGAAGCAAATCTTAGATTTGCAGGGCCAGAAACAATGGAAACTAAAATTTTTGGAAGATTAACAGCTTGGCAAAATTGGATATTCCAAAGACCAAATGCTGTAGGTGAAGAGGGAGCTTTAAAAAAATATGGATCTGGTAACAGAAGTAAATTTAATTGGGAAAGAGTGTAAATGGAGATATTTATGTTAGATAATATAAAAGTAGAATACGATACAATGATACCAAATAATGTTGGACTATCATCTGACAAAAAGGTTTTAAAAGCACTTGAGAGATGGCATCCTGGTTATATTAATTGGTGGAAAGATTTAGGACCGGTTGGTTTTCAAGAAAGTTTGGTTTATTTGAGGACGGCTATTAGTGTTGATAGAGAAGGTTGGGCAAAATTTGACTATGTTAAAATGCCGGATTATAGATGGGGTATTTTGTTAGCACCTGAAAAGCAAGGAAGAACAATACCGTGTGGTGAACATTTTGGTGAACCAGCTTGGCAAGAGGTACCAGGTGAGTATAGATCAATGTTGAGAAGACTTATTGTTATTCAAGGTGACACTGAACCTGCATCTATTGAACAACAAAGACATTTAGGTAAAACAGCTCCATCATTATATGACATGAGAAACTTATTTCAGGTGAATGTTGAAGAAGGAAGACATTTATGGGCAATGGTTTATTTGTTGCAAAAATATTTTGGTTCTGATGGCAGAGAAGAAGCTAATGAACTTTTAAAAAGACAATCTGGTTCAGAAGATGCTCCAAGAATGTTAGGTGCATTTAATGAAGTTACTCCAGATTGGTTATCCTTTTTTATGTTTACATCCTTTACTGATAGAGATGGGAAAATGCAACTGGAGGCTCTAGCTCAGTCAGGTTTTGATCCACTTTCTAGAACATGTCGTTTTATGCTTACTGAAGAAGCGCATCATATGTTTGTTGGTGAAAATGGAGTTAGAAGAGTAATTAAAAAAACTTGTGAAGAAATGGTAAAAGCAGGCATTTCAGATCCATTTGAAATAGAAAAAATAAGAAAGTTAGGTGTAATTGATTTACCAACAATACAAAAAAAGATCAATTTGCATTTTACATTGTCACTTGATTTGTTCGGTTCTGAAATTTCGACTAATGCTGCTAATGCGTTTACTGCTGGAGTGAAAGGAAGATTTTGGGAAACAAAAATTAAAGATGATCATAAATTACAAAATGATACTTATCCGATATTAGAATTTGAAAATAATAAGATTATAAAGAAAGATGCACCTGCCTTGTTAGCGTTAAATATGAGATTAAGAGATGATTATATTAAAGATTCTTCTGTAGGTATTAAGAGGTGGAATAGAACAATAGAGTCATTCAATATTGATTTTAAAGTTAAGTTGCCACACGAAGGTTTTAATAGATCAATTGGAACATTCGCTAGTGCTTTTATTGATCCTGATGGAAATATCTTAGATTCAAAAAAATGGGATCAAAATCTAAATAATTTTTTGCCATCAAATGATGATAATAAGTTTATAGAATCTTTAATGGTACCTGAGCATGAGCCTGGGAAATATGCATCATGGATTGCAGCTCCTGATCAAGGAATAGATAATAAATCAGGGGATTTTGAATACGTTAAAGTTCATGACGCTTAGTAAGCAATTAATTTTAATTTTCTTATTAAAATTGTAGCTAATATAGGTAATATTAATGTTAATAACAAAACAGTAATTAATAAAATGCCTAAGTCTGAATAATCTGCTTGAGTTGTTATCTCACCAGATTTTGACTTTACTTCTCTTGTTACTACAAAAATTTGGTTAAGATATTTTGTTCCTAAATTACTTGCAGAAAGTGCTAAATTTGTAAAACTAGCTAAAACAGCAAAAAAAGTTGCTTTTAAATGACTTGGTGCAGATTGGGCTATCCATGCAAGTATTGGTATCATTGATACTTGTCCTAAAGGACTCTCTAAAGCAGTATTAAATATTGCAATAAACCTTGCATCAATAATACCATTTGTTATTTTTGACGTGAATTCATGTATTCCATAAAACATTCCTAAAGAAGGTAAAAGGAAAATAGATCCAGCAATTGAAAGAATTATAATAAGCCTACTCATAGATGAATTTTCCATAAGAGGTCTAAGAACAAATATCCCAAAAATAGTCAATATAGAGGCAATTAAACCTAAAAGGGATAGAAATTCTTGATCAAATTTTAGAATATCAATTTCAAACCATGACGCACCTGGTCCAACACCAGGCATTGCTCTGAAAACAAAAATAATAATTGCTGTTCCAATTAATATTCTTTTTGAAACTGCATCTAACTGACTAGACAGAGTTATTAAAAGATAAATTATTATCGAAAGAGATCCAATGAATACAATTTCTTGAGAGAATGGAATTTTTGAAAAACCAATAGATAATGTAAAAATTACGAATAGTATAGATCCAATAATGATAGAAGGGTTGGGTTTAGTAATTTTTGTAATAGGGTAAATTAAATTATGGGCTTTTTCAAAAGCTAACCCATTTTTGATAAGTTCATTTAATCTAGATTTTGAATTTATATAGGAAAAAAGCACTCCAATTACTGATATACCTGGAACAATTAAAGAATATAAATAAATTTTTCCATAAGTAATAATTTTTTCATTCTCAGACATTTCAGAAGAATCAGAGAACATTACGAGATTAACCAAAGAAACTAATAAAGTACCTGAAATTATCGAAACTCTACCTAATAATTGCATTACGATATTCAGAGATTTTAAGGTTTTAAAATCAATTTCATTACCTTGTTCATCAGTTTTTGGAATTGCTTCTACAGTTAAAGCGTCAGCCACTACATCTTGAAGAACAAATCCAATCGGAGCTAGTAATGTTGAAATAATGAACCAAGTTTCTGCATCAAGAATGGCTATCATATCTGATTTATGTGCAATTAAAAAATACATAATTAAACTGCTTATTGCCATGATAAACGCACCAAAAAATACTAAAATAGATTTAAATTTCCATATTAAATCTACAACATGCCCTAATGGCATTTTTAATACCCATGGAAGACCTGCCCAAAAGCCTAGACCGGCTAAAAAAGCGGCAGAAAGATCTAGATACTCTTTGACAAAAAATAATCCAACAATATTAGTTAACCCAGATACACCAGCAGCTAAATAAATCATTAATGGGGGAAGAAATGAGAGTCTAAAAGATGAAATAATGTTTAATGGATTATACATTTTTATTTATTAATTATATATTTTAAGTACTATTAACTAATTTAGTTAAACATTTATAATAAGAAAACATGAAATTAAAATTACATCATATAAATCTTTCGTCAAATAATGTAAAAAAAATGAATGATTTTTATAAGAAAATTTTACTATTAGATACTGAAACTAATGATTTACCAATTTTGGAGAGAAGAAAAGGTTATTCTGGAGATGTTGAATTTGTAACAGATGGAAATATTCAAACTCACTTAGCTGAGAAAGATTTAGAGGTTAATTTTAAAACTGGGCACTCAATTAATCCTTTAGAAAGAGGTCATATAGCCTATAGAACGGATGATCTAGAAAAATTTAAAAATCATTTGAAAAGTAACGGCATTAAGTATTCTGACTGGGGAGAAACAGCTGTTGCAGGCTGGAGACAGATTTTTTTTTATGATCCTGATGGAAACATCATTGAGGTACATGAAAAAGAAGTTTCATAATTTGAGACTTCTTTGAATAAACCTAATATTTTATTAATTTCAGTTTTAATTGCTATGCCTATAATGGGCATGACAATGATTTCTCCTTCATTACCTCTAATAAAAGAAGATTTAGGTTCAAGTTTTTCTAATACTCAAATGGTTCTGAGTATCTATTTTTTATTTTTAGCTGTAGGGCAATTATTTGCGGGGCCATTATCAGACAGGTTTGGTAGAAAGCCTTTAGTCATTTATGGATCTTTAATTTTCTCTTTTTCTTCATTAGCTTGTTCATTTTCAAATGACATTTCTGTATTAATTTTTTTAAGAACCATTCAAGGTATTGGTGCGGCAGCTTGTTTTGCTGTAGGAAGAAACATTATAAGCGATAGCTTTAATAGGTCAGAGGCTGCATCAAAAATGTCAACTGTAACTGCTTATATGGTTATTTTACCAATTTTATGTTTTGTTTTTGGTGGAATGTTTGCTGAATATTTTGGTTGGCATTCTAATTTCATTGCCTTGTTTTTTGTCGGTATAGTTATTTTTCTTCTTTTAAATATTAGTCTTAAAGAGACATTAAAAATTATGTCTAAAGACATTTCAATTTTAAAAATTTTAAAAAATTATATTATCATTTTCAAAAATAAGTGGTTCATTTGTTTTTCCATTATTGGAGGAATGCAAACAGGAATGTATTATTCAATGAATGGATTTATGCCTTATGAATATCTAAGATTAGGTGCAAGTGCATCTGAATTCGGTTTATGGTTTTCACTAACCTCTGTTGGTTATATTTTCGGAAATTTAATTAATAGTAAATATACAATTAAAATTGGTTTAGAAAAAATGTGTTTATATGGAACAATATTAAGCCTCATTTTTATTTTTACGTTAATAATTTTAAATTTAATTGAAATTCAATCTATATTTTTCCTTACTTTCATTTGCTTGTTGATAGGATTTTCTCATGGATTTATTGTTGCTAATGCAATGATAGGTGCCATTAATTCTGTCAGTAAAAATCAAGGTGCATCAAGTGGATTAATGGGCGCATTACAGGTTGGTTTTGGAGGTTTGGCTGGATATTTAATTATATATTTTGGAGGTGCAAATATATTTTTAATAAGTTTAATTGGTATATTGACAATGTCGACAATATCAATTTTTTCTTCTATAATTGTCAATATGATAAAATAAGTAATTAAGGTTTTTATGAAAGTAAAACAGATTCATAAAAATATTGGTATTTCAATTGAAGGTATAGATCTTTCAAAGATTGATGAAAATACTTTTAAAAAAATCAAAGATTTATGGGTGCAATATTTAATTGTAATCTTTCCAAAGCAAAATATTTCTGATGAAGATCATATTAAATTTGGGAAAAAATTTGGTGAACTTGAAGTTCACCCCTCATTATCTCATAGGTCTTCAAAAAACCCTGAAATTTATCGTGTGTCTAATGTAGACGAAAATGGAAAAATTATTCCAAATAAAGAAACTTCTTGGCAGTATTTAAAACAATCTTGGTTGTGGCATACAGATAGTTCTTTTAGAAAAATTCCAAGTAATGGTTCAATTTTACATGGAATTTCTACCACAAACAAAGGTGGAAATACTCTATTCGCAAATATGTATAAAGCTTATGAGGATTTAGAAGAGACATTAAAAGAAAAGATAAGAAATTTTAGAGTGGTACATGATCATGAATATATAATAAATTTATCAAAGGAGTTAAGTAGAAGAAAAAATAAAGGTAATTATGATAAACTTGACCCTGTAATTCACCCATTAGTAAGGAGGCATCCAGTAACTAAAAAACCAAGCCTTTTTCTTTCTCCACATACAATGGTTAAAATTGTAGATTATGATTATGATAAAGGAAGGAAATTATTAGAAAAACTAATAGAGCATTCTATTCAACCAAAATATGTTTATGAGCATATATGGAACAATGATGATATTATAATATGGGATAACAGGTGTACAATGCATTCAGTAAAGCCCTTTAATAACAATATTATAAAAAGGATTATGCATAGGGTTACACTAGTTGGTGATGAAGAGCCAGTAATGGCTTAGTATTTTATGAATGAACAAAATCTTCCAATAATTGACGCACATCACCACTTTTGGGATTTAGATAAAAATTATTATCCTTTTTTGTCTGATCATTATGAAGAAAATTTCTTTTTAGGTGATTACAACAATTTAAAAAAAAACTATCTTCCAGAAAATTACAGAAAAGATACAATCAATCATAACATCATTGGAACAATTCATTGTGAGGCTGAGTGGGATAGATCAGATCAAGTAGGTGAGACTAAGTGGTTGAAAAGTATAAAAAATAAATATAACTTACCTACTGCTGTTGTGGCTCACGCTTGGTTTCATACTAAAAATGCAGAAGAAGTCATTGAAAAACAGGCATCTTTTAAATTTGTTAAAGGAATTAGATCAAAGCCTATTGTAAAAAATAAAGAAAGTGACAAATATGATAATTATGTTGGGACTATGCAAGATCAAAAATGGAGAGACGGTTTAAAACTTTTAGAAAAATATAATTTGAATTACGATTTAAGAATCCCATCTTGGCACCTAATTGAGTCATTACAAGTTATAAGGCTTATTCCAAATGTAAAAGTCGTCATTAATCATGCAGGTTTCCCATGGGATCGAAGTAATGATGCAATTATAAAATGGAAAAATTCTTTAAAAGTCCTAGCAAATGAAGGAAATGTATATATCAAATTATCTGAATTTGGCGTTAAAAACCAAGATTGGAACTATGAGGAGAATAGAAAAATCATATTAGATGTAATTGATATTTTTTCTCCATCTAGATGTATGTTTGCAAGTAATTTTCCAGTTTCAAGTTTAAAAATAAGCTTCAATGATCTTTACAATAATTATTATAAAATTGTAAAAAATTTTAGTTCAAGTGAAAAAAAAGATCTTTTTTATAACACAGCATTAAAAGTTTATAAACTAGATTTAAAAATTGAGGAGTAAAATTCCTCAATCTAGGTCTATATATTTATTAATACATTTGAAGATGTAAGTATTCCATATTCATTTGCCTCATTGACAAGTTTTTGAAACTCCTCAGACATTCCTACTCTATCAACAATCTCACCCATAGAGGCAATTGATGAATAATAGTATACAACAAATAGAGCATCCATTTTGTCCGCAATAATTGGTCTAAGTGCCAACATTTTCGAGTCTTCTTTTTGGACTATTTCATCAACTTTAGATAGTAACTCAAGTGCCTTAGACAAAGATTTTCTATTCATTTCATATTCTCTTAATAAGAGAACATTATGATTTGGAGAAGGAGAACCATAAACACTTGTATAAATTTCAGGTCCAATTAGTGTTGCTGCAGGATTATCTTCTCTTTCTTTCATTAAAGAAATCATTTCAGGATCTTTAGAGTATGCTTCAAAAGATTTTGTAGCTTCAGTCATGTTATCAAAAATTGTAGTGAGTTGTATAGAGCCATTTAAAGACCCTCCTACAAACTTGGCCGCTCTTGCTTTTGCACCCGACTTTATAACTAAATCTTTAAATCTTGTGACCCTTGACATAACCACTTCAGTTTTACCAGGTAATGGTTTTGCTATTCTTCTAGATACTATTGCCAATTAATTCTCCTCTGTTAAGTTAAAATAATATATTATGTCAATAATATTGATAATGTTTTTCATTGTAAGTATACAATTATCAATTATATTTTTTTTTAAAAAAAGAAGCTTTTATGACTAATAATTATACAAAAATTTTGAATTCACTTCCTAGCTCAATACCTTTTGTTGGACCAGAAGCTCAAGAAAGAATATTAGATAAATTTTTTGATTCGCGTATTGGCGCTAATGAAAGTGTTTTTGGTCCATCACTTGAAGCACTAAAAGTGATGAAAGCTGAGCTTAGTTCTCTCTGGATGTATGGAGATCCAGAGAATTATGACCTTAAAATTGAAATAGCAAAAAAGCATAACGTAAAACCAGAAAATATAATAATTGGCGAGGGAATTGATGGACTTTTAGGTTATCTCGTAAGGATGTTTGTAGAGCCCAATGATAAAGTTGTTACAACTGATGGATCTTATCCAACTTTTAATTATCATGTAAATGGATACGGGGGATTGTTAAAAAAAATTCCTTTTAAAAATGACTTTGAGGATATAGATGGTTTATTAAAAATTTCTAAAATTGAGTTTCCAAAAATTGTTTATGTCTCAAATCCAAATAATCCGATGGGTACTCTAAATAAAAAAGTAGAAATGAAAAAATTTATCACTGAAGTTCCTAAAGAAACATTAATTTGTCTAGATGAAGCATATGCCGATTTTGTTTCTACAGAAGAATTGATTGACATAGATATCAATCAAGAAAATATAATTAGAATGAGAACTTTTTCAAAAGCTTATGGTTTGGCAGGCGCTCGAGTTGGTTATGGCATAGGTCATAGAAAATTAATAAATAATTTTGATAAAATTAGAAATCATTTCGGCATGAATAGGGTCTCTCAATTTGCTGCAATAGCTTCATTAAAAGACAATAAGCACTTAGAGGATGTAATTTCAAAAGTAAAAAAATCTCTTAAAAAATTAGAAAAAATTGTAATTTCAAATAATTGTAAATTTATAAAAAGTTATACTAATTTTCTGGCTATTGATTGTGGCTATGATGGTATTTTTGCAAAAAATGTTTTAGATTTTTTAATATCCAATGGTATTTTTGTAAGAATGCCTTTTACTAGTCCAGAAAATCGTTGTATAAGAGTATCAGCGGGAACTGATAAAGATTTAAAATTATTTAAAGAAAAATTTCCATTAGCATTATCTAATGCAAAGAAAAAATTATATTTAAAATAACGGAGAAAAAAATGTTACAAAACTATCCAAATACACAATTATTTTTAGATGGAGAATGGAGAGATTCTGTGTCTAGAGAAACACTAGAAATTATTAATCCAGCAACGGAAGAAGTTATAGGAAAATTATCACATGCTAGAAAAGAAGATTTAGATATTGCTCTATCTGCTGCAGATAAAGCTTTTAAAGATTGGAAGGATGTTTCTGCCTATGAAAGATCAAAAATAATGAGAAAAGCAGCTGATATTTTTAGATCAAGAGCAGATTATATTGCCAAACTTTTAACTATGGAACAAGGCAAACCTCTAGCTGAAGCAATGATAGAAACTCTAGGTGCTGCCGATTCAATTGAATGGTATGCTGAAGAAGGTAAGCGTGCATATGGTAGAATAATACCTCCAAGGGCAAAAGGTATTTATCAATTTGTTTTCAAAGAACCAGTTGGTGTGATAGCAGCATTTACGCCGTGGAATTTTCCACTAAATCAAGTTGTTAAAAAAATAGCTGCTGCGTTTGCTGCAGGCTGCACAGCTATTGTGAAAGGTCCTGAAGAAACTCCAGCAAGTGTTGCTGAATTGGTAAAAGCTTTTGATGAAGCTGGAATGCCAAAAGGGTCTCTTAATCTTGTTTTTGGAATACCTGCTGAAATATCTGAATATTTAATACCGCATCCAATTATTCGAAAAGTCACATTTACAGGTTCTACAGCCGTAGGTAAACAGCTTGCTGCTCTAGCAGGTGCGCATATGAAAAGGGTAACTATGGAGTTAGGCGGACATTCTCCTGCTATAGTGTGTGAAGATGCTGATGTAGATGTAGCAGTAAAAATATTAAGTGCTAATAAATTTAGAAATGCAGGTCAAGTTTGTATCTCACCAACACGTTTTTTAGTCCATGACTCAGTTTACAATAAATTTGTTGACGGCTTTGTAAAAAAAGCAGAAGAAATTAATGTAGGTAATGGTCTTGAAGATGGTGTCAAAATGGGTCCTTTAGCTCATGATAGAAGATTGACTGCTATTGAGGGCTTTGTCTCAGATGCAGTTGAAAAAGGCGCCAAAATTCTTACTGGAGGAAAAAGAAAAGGTAACAAAGGTTACTTTTTTGAACCAACTGTAATGACCAATGTTAGCCAGGACTCAAGAATTATGAATGAAGAACCATTTGGGCCATTGGCGCCAATTTCATCATTTTCAAAAATGGAAGAAGTTATACAAGAAGCTAATAGACTTGATTATGGGTTAGCTGCATATGCTTACACTAATTCAAATAAAAAAGCTCAAGAATTAGGAGCTGGGATTGAAAGTGGGCAAGTTTCAATCAACCATCACGGATTAGGCTTAGTTGACACTCCATTTGGTGGTGTTAAAGATTCAGGTTATGGTTCCGAAGGTGGTCCTGAAGGTTTAGAAGCTTATATGACTACTAAATTAGTTTCTCAAACAGGTTTATAATTTTTTGTTAGTAGCTTTATGAATCACTGGGTAGCTCTAGATTGGGGAACATCTAATTTTAGAGCTTACCTAATGGAGAATAATAATGTTATTGATCAGGTTTCTACCCAAGAAGGCATGAAATTTGTTGATCAAAAAGAATTTGAAAATACACTTGTAAAAAATATAACTCCTTGGAAAAAACAATTTGATATTAATATTGTTATTGCTAGTGGAATGGTAGGGGCAAAACAAGGTTGGATTGAGGTACCCTATATAAAATCTCCTTGTAATATCAGAAACCTTAATTTTAAAACTTTAAATATTCTTGATGATATTAATGTCCATATACTATCAGGTGTATCTCAATCTAATCCATCGGATGTAATGAGAGGTGAAGAAACTCAAATAGCTGGTTTTCTTTTAAATAATATTGGTTTTAATGGTTCTATATGTTTACCAGGAACACATAGTAAATGGGTCAATTTGAAAAGTTATAATATTCATGAATTTACTACATATTTAACTGGTGAGTTATATGAAATAGTAAAAAAATATTCTATTTTAAAACATAGTTTAAATACTACTAGACTTAAAGATGAAATTGTTAAATCGGCTGCTAATTTAATTATAGAAAATCCATCTCTTATTTCTAATAAGCTATTTGAAATACGTGCTGAAGACTTATTAAAAAACTCAAATCAAACATCCAATAATTCAAAATTAGTAGGTTACTTATTAGGTATAGAATTGTCTGGGAGCAAAACCTATTGGGAAGATAAAAACTTAGTAATAATTGGATCTTCAAATTTGAATAAGTACTATGAATTAATATTAAAAGGAAGATCGAAGTCTATTCAATTATTCAATTCAAATGAAATGGTTTTGAATGGTCTATCCTTTTTTAAGAAAAGTTTAAACCTATGAAGTATTTACCGTTAATTGCAATTTTAAGAGGTATAACAACTGATAAAGTTTTAGATATAGCTGATATATTGATTGACAATGGTTTTAATATAATTGAGGTACCTCTAAATTCTCCAAACCCATTGAAAAGTATTCAATTATTGGTCAATAAATATACTGACAAAGCACTCATAGGAGCAGGTACTGTTCTAAATGTTAAAGATGTAAAAGATGTATTTGACACCGGAGCAAAGTTAATAGTTTCTCCGAACACTAATGATGAAGTTATTAAAGAAACAAAGAAATTCAAAATGGTGAGTATTCCTGGTTGTTTCACAGCTTCAGAGGCATTGTTAGCACTTAATTCAGGTGCTGATGCTTTGAAGTTTTTTCCTGCTTCAAGTATAGGCCCAAAAACATTCAATGCTATTAGTCAAATACTTCCCAAAAATACTAAATGCTTTGCTGTTGGAGGAATTAATTCTTCTAATATGAAAGAGTGGATTGATTTTAATATTTCTGGTTTTGGGATTGGAACTAACATTTATAATCCTAAAATGAGTTTATATGAAATTAAAAATAGAGTTGAAGATTTTACAAAAATGTATCAAGCTATTAGCAGAAATAAATTAATTAAAATTTCTTTTTAAATTAAATAATGTACGCAAGAACAATCAAAATAAATTTTAAAGACAAAATGTCAAAAGACATGTTTGTAAACTTTACAGATAATAAAGCTGACGCCCAAGGCATAAAAAATGGTACATTACTAAAGTTTATATTTGAAAATTCCGATACATCAGCAACATTGGTATTATTGTTTCCTGACTTTCATACATTTAAAAAAGACCATGATAATTTAGCAGGACCGATTATAGAGTCTTTAAAAAAACAAGAGTTAAAAATTCAATTAGAAGATGGTCCAATTGTAGGGTCAACAGCTGTGAAACAAAACTTTATTAATGTATTAAAAAATAATGCTACTTTTTATGAATAAAAAAAATTAAATTTCTTGCATTATTTTTTTTTGATGTTAATAGTTACCTAGTATACTGTTGTCTAGGAAACTATTAATGGAAGAAGATTATAAAAATAATATTGGTTTTCTAATTCATGATGTTGCCCGTCTAATGAGAAACCTTTTTGATAAAAGAATGTCAGAGCTTGGGTTAACTAGGTCACAATGGTGGATACTTAATTATCTGTATTTTAATGAAGGAATAAATCAATCTGAATTTGCAAAATTATTAGATTTAGAAAAAGCGCCATTAAGTAGGTTATTAGATAGAATGGAAAAAAAAGGATGGATAATAAGAAAAAGTGATAAAGTTGATAAAAGAATTAAAACTGTTTTTTTATCAAAAAAAATTAAACCCATTATTATTAAAATGAGAGATAAGGCTCAACAAACCAGGCAAGAGGCTCTCTCAAATTTAAGTTATATTGAAGATCAAAATCTAAGACATTATCTAAAAAGAATAAAAGAGACCTTAGTAAATAAAAGTTAATCAAATGATTTCACAAATAATAAAATCGAGAATATTTTTATTAGTTATTATCCCAATTTTCTTTATATGGATAATGTTAGGTTATTATTATTCGCTTGGTAAATTAGTTAAAACTGATAATGCTTATGTAAAGGCACCTATAATTTCGGTACAAAGTGAAGTTTCTGGTAAAATAAAAGAAGTCTTAATTAGAAATAATCAATTTGTCAAAAAAGATCAAATTTTACTAATTATAGATGCTGAAGATTTGTCTATCAAATTAATTGAAAATGAACAAACCTTAAAATCAATTGAAGAAGAAATTAAATCCAAAAAATCAAAGTTAAATGAAATTGAACAAGAAATTTTAATAGCTCGTGAAGATATTAAATATAGGAATAATGAAGAAAATAGAATAAAAAATTTAATTAATAACAAAATTAAGATTGCTGAAAGTGAAGTTAATTTTTTTAAATTAGAATTTAATCGGCAGTTAAAGTTAACCAAAAAAGGTTTTGGTATCAAAAAAAACCTGGAGGATGCAAAATTTAAATTTGACAAAGCAAAAACAAATCTAATTTCGTTAAATTTAAATAAAGAAGTTGACGAAGCAAAATTTTATAAAAAAATTGCTATAAAGCAATTGAGTTTACTTGATAAGAAAAAAGAAACAATATTAACAACATTGGGTGGAAAAAAAAATGTTGTCGTAAAAAATCATCCTCTATACTTAAAACAAAAAGCTGTAATAAATGGAATCAAGTTAAACATTAGAAAATCAACTATTAGAGCTGATAAGGATGGATTTGTTGCTAATATGAACCTTGAAAAAGGTGAAGTCGTCAGGCCAGGTCAAAAACTTTTTGTAGTTGTTCAACAAGACAAAATTTATGTTGAGGCAAATTTTAAAGAAACTCAAATAACTAATTTGAAAATTGGACAAAAAGGGGAATTTATTCCAGACTCTTTTCCAAACTTAAAATTTAAAACCGAGATAGAAAGTTTAAGTCCTGCAACAGGCTCAGAGTTTGCAATTTTGCCTGCTCAAAATGCTTCTGGAAACTGGGTAAAAGTTGTTCAAAGAGTTCCTATAATTTTAAAAATTAAAAAATCTTTAAGTTTAAATAATCCTAATTCAATGTTAAAAGTTGGCATGACAGTGTCTGTTGTAGTAAATACTGAATTTAAAAAAGATATTCCATTTATTATAAGTCCCATTGCAAATTTATTTTATAAATTTCATACACTGTAATAAATGTATTTTTCCGTATCTGAAAATTATTTTAAATGGTTGATTCTTCTGACAGGTTCATTTGTTACAATGCTCTATGGTATGGCTGTTTTTATAGCAACTATAGCACTTCCCGATATGATGGGTGCTTTATCTGCTACCCAAGATCAAATAACATGGTCAGTGACAGGAAATATAGTTGCAACAGCAATATTTACACCATTTGCTGGTTGGTTATCAAATAGATTTGAGATTAGGTATATATTATTTATAAGTGTAATTGGCTTTACCCTTTCATCAGTTTATTGTGGATATTCATCTTCCCTTGAAGAAATTGTTATTGCTAGATTTTTACAAGGTGCCTTTGCTGCTCCACTTCCGCCTTTATCACAAGCATTAATATTAGGTGTATTTCCAATTAATCAAAGAAGTTTAGCTATGGCAGTTTGGGGAATGGCAAATATATTGGGATTAGTGATTGCTCCAATGATAGGTGGTTTTTTAGGAGAAATTCTCGAATGGAGATGGATTTTTTACTCTCTAATTCCTTTTGGAATTATTGCATTTACATTGGTATATTTTATAGTCCCTTTTCATCAAAACAAATCTTCAACTTCTCTTGATTGGTTAGGTTTTTTATCTATTTCAATATGTGTGGGATCTCTTCAAATAATGTTTGATAGGGGTGAGAGAAATGGATGGTTTGAAAGTAATGAAACTTTATTTCAATTAGCTTTAGCTCTTATTACATTTTATATATTTATTGTTCATAGTATTACTTCTAAAGGTCCTTTCATAAATTTAAAAATTTTCAAAGATTGGAATTATTCTCTAGGATTAATTTTAATTTTTTTCTTTGGAATGTTAAATTTTGTTCCAATGATAATTTTTCCACCACTCTTACAAGAATTAAGAGGTTATCCACAATCAATCATAGGACTTTTGATTGGTGTTAGAGGAATAGGGGCTTTTTTTGGCTTTGGTCTAATGGCGATTGCATCAAGACTTGATCCTAGAGTTTCTCTAACAATAGCATTTTCTTTGCAAGGACTTTCAGGTTTGTATATGGCCTCGTTTAATATAGACATGACTTTTTCACAAGTTGCATGGGCAGGAATAATTCAGGGAATAGGGGTAGGCATGGCGTGGGTTCCAATAAGTGTATTTACGTTCTCTACTCTAGATAAACGTTATTTTGGTGAAGGTACGGCAATGTATCATTTGATTAGAAATGTAGCTTCTAGTTTTTTTATTTCGATTACAGTTGCAGTTGTTTTACATACGGGTCAAATAAGTTTTGGTAATTTAAGTTCTTTAGTTACAGATTGGAATACGGGTTTAGCTTTAAATTTTACAGATCAATTTATAGAAAACTTCGACAAAGTTACAATTAAGAATTTGACTGCAGAAGTTAATAGACAAAGTTTAATGATTGGGTATATCAATTCATTTATGTTATTTGCAATTGTAAGCTTTTTAACTATACCTTTTTTATTTTTAATTAAGGAGAAAAAATAATGAAAAACATAATGCTTTTTGATGGTGGAATTGGTCAAGAACTAGTCAAACGAAATTTATCAACCAAAGATCCTTTATGGTCGGCTAGAGTTCTCCTAGATAATTTTGAATTAGTTAAAAATTTACATATCGAATTTCTTAATTCAGGCAGTACAATAATCACAACTAATTCATATTCCTGTACACCTCAAAGATTAAAAAGGTTTAATCTTGAAAATGAATTTAAGAATTTACAAAAATTAGCCCTAAAAGCTGCAAAAGAAGCTATAATAGAAACTGAATTAAATAATAATGTTAGTATAGCTGGATGTTTTTCTCCGCTTCCAGGAAGTTATTTTAAAGATAAATCAATTAGTAAAAAAGAAATGATTGAAACATATTTATCAATAGGAGAACTTCAAAAAGATGATGTTGATTTTTTTATCATTGAAACAATGTCTTCAATTGATGAAGCTGTAAATGCAGTAGAAGCACTATCTAATTTTAATAAGAAAATTTTATTATGTTTCTGTTTATTAGAAGGTGATGGTACAAAATTATTTTCTGGTGAAGACTTAAGTAAAGCTTGCGATCTAATTCAAATTGATAAAATAAGCGGACTTTGTCTGAATTGCTCTCAATTTGAAGACATTTCAAAAGGTTTAGATATTTTAAAAAGATATCATTTACCTTATGGAGCTTTACCAAATAATTTTCAATCAGTAAAACCTCTTAAACTTGGAATGTCTGTTGACAATATAAAAAAAAGAAATGATATTTTAATTGAAGACTTTGTAAATTACTCAAATATCTGGTTAAAAAAAGGATGTACAATTTTAGGTGGATGTTGTGAAATTACACCAGGCTACATAAATGGACTAAATCAATTTTTAATGAAAAATAAATATAATAAAGTAAATTTTTTTAATTAGGGAATTACATGGAATTTAAAGGATCAAAAGAGTATGTCTCAACTGATGATTTATCTATAGCAGTTAATGCAGCAATAAATCTTGAAAAACCATTATTGGTCAAAGGAGAACCAGGGACTGGAAAAACTGAGTTGGCAAGACAAATATCTAAAAGTTTAAATTTAGAAATAATTGAGTGGAATATTAAATCAACTACTAAAGCTCAACAAGGATTATATGAATATGATGCTGTAACAAGGTTAAGAGACAGTCAATTGTATAAAGATAAAATTGATGATATTTCGAGATACATCAAAAAAGGGAAAATTTGGCAGTCATTTGAAAGTAAAGAACGAGCTGTTCTGTTAATTGATGAAATAGATAAGGCAGATATTGAATTTCCAAATGATCTTTTACAAGAATTAGATAAAATGGAATTTCATGTATATGAAACAGGAGAAACTATAAAAGCAACTAAAAGACCAATAGTTATAATCACTTCTAATAATGAAAAAGATTTACCAGAGGCTTTTTTAAGAAGATGTTTTTTTCACTACATAAACTTTCCCAATATTCAAACGTTAAAAAAAATAGTTCATGTTCATTACCCTGATATTAAAAAAATTCTGTTAGATAATGCTTTAAAAATATTTTTTGAAATAAGAGAAGTAAAAGAATTGAAAAAAAAACCTTCAACTTCAGAAGCACTTGATTGGATAAAATTATTATTAATTGAAGATATAAATCCATTAGAATTAAAGAAAGATTCTAAAGACTTATTACCAAAATTACATGGTGCACTCATAAAAAATGAACAAGATATTCATCTTTTTGAAAAACTAGTTTTTATGTCACGAGGACAGAATTAGAATGTTTTTAGATTTTTTTTTAGATTTAAAAAAGGTCAAAATACCAGTTTCTTTAAATGAATATTTTAATTTTTTGGAAGCATTAAAAAAAGGCTTATCTCTTTTTGATATAAATTCTTTTTACTATTTAGCTCGTTCTAGTCTTATAAAAGATGAAAAATTAATTGATCGTTTTGACTTAGTTTTTTCAAAGTATTTTAACGGTCTGGATGATATTCAACTTGATGATATTTTAAAACATTTAAAAGTACCTAAACAATGGATTGATAAATTAATTGAAAGAAATTTTACTAAGAATGAAATCAATAAAATTAAATCATTAGGTGGTTTAGATAAGTTAATGGAAGAACTTAAAAAAAGAATTGAAGAGCAAAAGAAAAGACACCAAGGTGGAAGTAAATGGATAGGAACTTCTGGAACATCTCCATTCGGTGCATATGGATATAATCCAGAAGGCTTTAGAATTGGTCAAAATGAAAGAGGTCAAGGCAAAGCTGTAAAAGTTTGGGATAAAAGAGAGTTTAGAGACTTTGATGACAAAAAAGAAATTGATACAAGAGGAATGCAAGTAGCTTTAAAAAAACTTAGACAATGGTCTAGGTCTGGTTTGAGTGAAGAATTAGACATAAATGATACAATATCATACACTGCAAAGAATGGATTTTTAGATGTAAAAACTAGACCTGAAAAAGAAAACTCAATAAAAATCCTTTTGTTTTTAGATGTTGGTGGCTCTATGGATGAGCATGTTTACAATGTTGAAAGTTTATTTTCAGCTGCAAAAAGTTCATTTAAGCATTTAAAACATTTTTATTTTCACAATTGTATATATGAGTGTGTTTGGAAAAATAACGCCAGAAGATGGTCTGAAAAATTTGAAACTTTTGAAATTTTAAGGACATATGGTGAGGATTATAAGTGTATATTTGTTGGTGACGCATCTATGAGCCCTTATGAAATTATGATACCTGGAGGTGGAAATGAACATTTTAATGAAGAAGCTGGTCATGTTTGGCTAGAAAGAGTTACAAATAAATGGAGCTCTCATTTGTGGATTAACCCAACACCCAAAAAATATTGGGATTATTCTCATACAACACAAATTATAAAGCAGATTTTTGATAATAAAATGGTTCCACTAACAATAGAAGGCCTTATCGAAGGAACAAAAATATTATCTAGAAAATTTTAATATATGGTTTTAAATAATGTTAAAGGTTTTGATGGTCCATACGAAGCTCCTTTGAAGCTTCCTTCTAGAAAAGTTTTAAAATCTTGGATTGATTATAATGGTCATATGAACGTTGCTTACTACACAATGGCAATTGATAATTCAATTGATTATTTCTTAGAAGAAATATTGGGAATTGGTGAAACACATGCTAAAACCAATGACCAAGGACCATTTGTTGTTCAAGCAAATTTTAGTTATTTAAGTGAAATGGTACATAAACAAAAATTCTTTGTTCAATGCTCACTTATTAATTTTGATAAAAAAAAAATGCATTTATTTTTAGAATTAATTTCAACAAATGATAACCAAATTATGGCGTATTCTGAACAACTATTGTTAAATGTTAATTTAAAAAAAAGGAAAACAGAAAATTATTCGAAATGGGTTTTAAAAAGATTAAAACAATTAAAGAATGATCATAAAGACATCCAGTTTCCAGAAAATGTAGGCTTATCAATAAAAATTAAAGATCCTATTCTTTAGCATCTTTTATTGATAAATAGGTTGTTGAAATTAAGATAATTACTCCTCCAATAATTACAAAGATATCTAATTTTTCGTCAAATAACATTATGCCAGCTATTACAGACCAGACTAGTTGAAGGAAAGTAAACGGTTGAATTATAGTCATAGCTGTGGCCTTAATGGCCATCGTCATAGTTAAATGACCAAGTGTAGCGATTATAGAAATCAAGATAATAATCGAAATTTGATCTGTATTCAATTCAACCCAATGAATTAAAGCTAGAGGTGTAAGGAAGATTGTTGTAAATAATGACAAAAACCCTACTATCTCTAAAGAACTTTTTGTTTTCGCTAAATACTTTACCATTAAATAAGAAAAAGAAAAAACAAGTGCCGCCAGGAGCATTGAATATTGTCCTAATTTAATTTCATGAAAACCAGGCCTTAAAATTATTATTGTTCCAATAAAAGATAACGTGATGGCAAAAGCACGAAAGCCTTTTATACTTTCTTTAAAGAATATAATTGCACCAATACATACAAATATGGGAGTTAAATATCCTATTGCAGTTACTTCAGCTATAGTTATAACTGTCATCGAATAAAACCAAAGACTTACTCCAATAGCATGAAAAAAACTTCTTAGAACAAATTTTTTCATTAGTTTAATTTGAATATCTTTAAAGCTATTTAATATTATTGGTAATAAAAAAATTGTTCCAAATAGATATCTTAAAAATGCAGTCTGAGGTGATGGGATTTTTTCTCCAAGAATTTTTACAAATATTGTTACACCAACAAAAAAAAATGTTGTAACAATCATCCAAAAAATACCAATTAGAGAGGATTTTTCTCTAAGCCTATTTAACATTATTAACATGTTAAATGAACTTAATATTAATTACTATATCTTTATCTACATACCTTGATAATTTGGACCTCCGCCACCTTGAGGTGAAACCCAATTTATATTTTGAGTAGGATCTTTAATATCACATGTTTTACAATGTACACAGTTCTGCGCATTAATTTGTAATTGCTTTTCATTATCTTTCTCAACAATCTCATAAACTCCTGCAGGACAATATCTTGTTTCAGGATTATCATATCTATTAAGATTTATTTTAATAGGAACAGAAACATCTTTAAGTTGAAGATGACAAGGTTGATTTTCTTCGTGATTTGTTCCTGAAAATGAGACGTTAGTTAATCTATCAAAACTAATAATTCCATCTGGTTTAGGATATTTTATGGGGTCATATTTCTCTTTATTTTCTAATGCCTCATGATCACTATGTTCATGTTTCAAAGTCCATGGAGCCCGACCTCTAAAAAAGTAAGTATCAACAGCACTATAAGCTAATGCTTTCCAAAAACCCCACTTAAAAGATGGTCTAATATTTCTTACAGAATATAGTTCTTTATAAAGCCAGCTATTTTTAATATTTTTAGAAAACTTTATAAGTTCATTTTCTTTATCAATATCTTCAAAAATCGTTTCAGCAGCAATTATTCCAGACTTAATTGCTAAGTGAGTACCTTTAATTTTGGGCACATTTAAAAAGCCTGCTTCACAACCAACAAGTAATCCTCCTGGAAGAGTTAATTTCGGTAATGATTGTGTTCCTCCCTCATTTAAAGCTCTTGCACCATAACTAATTCTTCTACCGCCTTTTAAATGTTTAATGATTTCAGGATGATGTTTAAATTGTTGAAATTCCTCGTAGGGCGATAAGTAAGGGTTTTTATAATCTAATCCTATAACGAAACCTATTGAAACTAAGTTTTTATCAAAATGATACAAAAATGAACCGCCATATGTATCACTGCTTAGAGGCCAGCCAGTTGTATGAACAATTTCACCAGCATTATGATTTTTAGGGTCTATTTCCCAAAGTTCTTTAATTCCAATTGCATATGTTTGATTTTGGTTGTTTTTGTTTAAATCAAATTTATTCATTAAAATTTTTCCTAAGTGACCTCTACAACCTTCTGAAAAAATTGTTTGTTTTGCTAACAACTCTATGCCTGGTTCATAGTTTGGTCCTTTATTTCCATCTTTCAATATACCCATATCATTTGTAGCAACACCTGAAACACTTCCATCAGAATTAAAAAGTATTTCACTTGCAGCAAAACCTGGATAAATTTCGACTCCTAAATTTTCTGCATACTGACCTAACCACGAACATAGCTTGCCGAGACTTATAATATAGTTTCCATGATTATTCATTTGAGGTGGGGTAGGTAATTTATAAGATTTTTCTTTGGTCAAATATAGAAAGCTATCCTTTTTTGCTTTTGTTTTGAGGGGAATATCTGTCTCTTCCCAATTAGGTATTAATTCAGTCAAACTTTTAGTCTCTATTACTGCGCCTGATAAAATATGCGATCCTATCTCAGAGCCTTTTTCAAGAATACAAACAGAAATATCTTTTTTTTTTTCTTTACTTAGTTGTTTTAACTTTATAGCAGTTGCTAATCCTGATGGTCCTCCGCCAACTATTACAACATCATACTCCATTTTTTCTCGATTACTCATCAGTTTTCCTAAAGTTGTTGAAATTTATATACTATTAATTATTAATAATATATATTATCTAAAATTCAATGATAGTTATTAAAAATTATAGAGAGTTTTATGGATCCATTAACAGGTGTAATAATACTAGCAATATATCCTATTGTTTTGGTAGGTGCTTTAATCTTATTTGGTAAATATTCAAAAGATCCAGAATAGGATATTAGTTTTTTATTGATTTAAAAAATGCTTCAAATGGCATTTTGATGCAAGTATGTCTGTTTTTAATATCTTGGATTGGTGAGAATATTTTTAATTCTTTAGGAAGTTCACTAGGATATTCGTGATAGTTTTTAGCAAGCCATTTATCAAAATATTCCATAAAATCATTTATTGGTAAATTTTTATTTAAAAAATAGTTTACAACAACCCCAGCTGAAGCTTCACACAAAGCACAACCTTTTACTTTAGCAGATAGATTTTTTACACTATTATTTAAAATATTAACTCTAACTTCAACTAGATCACCACAAAGTGGATTTTTAACTTCTTTAGAAAAATTAAAATTATTTATTTCTAGACTTTTTCTATTAGCAGAGGCTAATTCTAGAATTTTTTTATGATAAATAGTTAAATCGTTCAATTTTGATTAAGCAGTAGCCATACTACTGATCCTATAGAAATAGCATAAAAAAGATATATTAGTAAGTGTGCTTTATTATAAATATTTTCCTCAGGAACACCTTTTGGTAGTTTTTTCTTATTCATTTAACCTCCTCTTCAATTTTAGTTGTTCCATCTACAATCTTTACAAAATTATCAAAAAATTTTCCAGCTAATTTTTTTGAGGTTGAATCAATTAATCTTGAACCTAATTGTGCTAACTTTCCGCCAATCTGAGCTTCAACTGAATATTTTAAAATAGTTGAATTATCTTTTTCTTCTAATTGAATATTTGCACTTCCTCTAGCAAAACCTGCGGCACCACCTTTTCCATTTCCTGAAATTGTATAACCTTCATGAATTTTTATATTTGATAGTTTCACCTCTCCATTAAATTTTGCAGAAACAGGACCAATTTTAAGTGTAACTATAGCTTTAAATTCATTATCATTTTCTTTTATTAATTCTGTACAACCTGGAATGGAGTTTTTAAGAACTAAAGGGTCATTTAAATTATTCCACACATTCTCAACATTTGTTGGTAATGAATATTCACCATCCATCTTCATTTTCTATCCCCATTTAAAATTATTTTAGGTGTATAAAAATCAGTATAAAAACAATTATTCCAAATATTTGTAATACAATCTGTGTATCAAAACCAGCTTCTCTATCAATCACTTTGTTTTCAAACATAATATCATGAAAAAAGTTTTTAATAGTACTAAAACTCCTAAAACAATTTAATGAAAATTTTTCATTAAGTATTTTTAACCCATCGACAATATTTGATATTACTGCTGGGAACATTCTTCTATAAAACCAATCACTATTTAATACTGTAGAATTGAGTTCAGGTGGATAGATCTTAAAATGCCATAAACATATAAAAGCAAATGCCGCGAATGTTAAAAGTTGTAATTGAGATAACACATGACTGAAATCATAAGGTTGGTATTCAACTGAATAAGGAAGTATTTGATAAAAAATAGATGGGAATATGCCGATTAATATACATAATACTGATCCAATTACCATTGCAATGATCATATTTAAAGGTGCTTCTTTGGGTTTATGACCAGATTTATGTGCAAAGAAAGCAAAGAATGGTATTTTTATTCCAGAATGATGTAATACACCTGCTGATGCAAATAAGAGCATAAAATAAATGAATGATAAGCCTTCGTATCCTAATGATGACATAATTAGTGATTTTGCCACAAAACCGCTAAAAAGTGGGAATGCAGAAATTGAAATTGCTCCAATTATTGAACAAACAGCAGTTATAGGCATATACTTAAATAAGCCTCCTAATTCAGAGCCCTTACAAGTTCCAACTCTATATAAAACAGCACCCATACTCATAAATAGAAGGCCTTTATAAATTATATGTGCAAATGCATGTGCTACAGCCCCATTAATAGCTAACTCTGTGCCAATACCAACTGCAACAACCATAAAACCAAGTTGGTTGTTTAAGCTATAAGCTAACACTCTTCTCAGATCATTTTCTATGACAGCAAAAAATATAGGAAAGAATGTCATTAAAGCGCCAATATAAATAAGTATGTCTGTTCCTGCAAATGACCTTGCTAAAGCATAAATTGCTAGTTTCGTAGTAAATGATGACAATGCTACAGTTCCAACTTCACTTGCTTCAGGGTATGTATCTTGAAGCCAACCGTTAAGAAATGGAAACGCAGCTTTGATACCAAATGCTAGGAAAATTAAAAGACCTGATGTATCATCTATTGACATTTGACCTAATAGAGCATTTCCATTTGTGTATAAAAATAAAACAGCTCCAGCTAGTAAAAACATTCCTGAACCGACTTGAATTACTATATACCTAAAAGCAGCTCTATATGCCCTCGTACTATTACCACTCAAAATTAAAAATACTGAGGTAAATGCAGTAGCTTCCCACCAAAAGAATAATGTAAACAAATCTCCAGCATGCAATGCAGCAATAGCTGCTCCTGCATAACTTATAACAGCTATATTTTCTTTCCAATCATCTTTGTGACTTCCATAGATTATTGTGATAAATGCAGCTATATGGAAAACAATTGCAAAAGGAAGTGAAAGATTGTCAGAGTGGTTTATTATAAAATTATAGTCTAGAACATTAATTGTTAAATGAGTTCCAAACCCATTAAATAATGAAAATGAAGATAAAAGGACTAAAAAAATCATGTAAACTTGTCTACCAAGCTTAGGAAGGAAGGGGATTAAAAATGCCCCGATAAACATGATAAATCCAGGAGGTAAGGAATTAATCATAATAATCCTCATCTCTCATAAATATTGATCTTAAAGCCACACCTACTTTAAAAATTATAATACATGAAATGTATCCAAAAAGTGCAGGAAAAAACAAAAACTCCTCGATTTTAAATTCACCATGTCTATGGCCTACAAATTCAAGAAGTAATAATAATATGCAAATGAATAAAACTATAGAATTTATTTTCCCAAACTTTTTTATTAATTTTAATAATATCATTATGAATTCCCAAATATTAAGTTAGTAATATCTTTTAGCGGTTCTATGTAAATAAACAAAATAATCGTAAGTATAGCAGCAAAAAAAGTTGGATAAACTGTTAAAGGATGCTTAGTTACTTGTATATTGGTTCTCTTTTGTTGAAAGAAGGCCTTAGCAGGTATTTCTAATAAATAATAAACATTAAGAAGAGTTGAAATTGCGAGAATGTAAATAACTAATAAATAGTCTTTCTCAACAGAACCTAACATTAAGTAAAATTTGCTCCAAGATCCACCCATTGGTGGTACGCCAATAATTGACAAAGAACCGATGAAGAAAGCTACAAATGTTAAAGGCATTGATTTACCCATTCCATTTAAATCTGAGATTTTTGACAAATGTGTTGCAACATATATTGCACCTGCTGCAAAAAATAATGTAATTTTACCCACAGCATGCATAACAATATGAATCGCTGCACCTTGTACTGCTATATTTGTTGCAATGGCACCTCCAAGCACTATATATGATAGCTGACTTATAGTAGAATAAGCTAATCGAGCTTTTAAATCATCTTTAGTAATTGCAATACAACTTGACAGCAATAAGGTAATACTTGATATCCATATTAACCAAACTGCACCATTGGTTTCAGTTAAAAAATTTATTCCAAAGACATATGTAATGACAATTAACATTGAAAACACACCAGCTTTAACAACAGCAACAGCGTGCAATAGTGCTGATACAGGAGTTGGTGCTACCATCGCAGCTGGAAGCCATTTATGAAATGGCATCAATGCGGCTTTACCAATTCCAAACGCAAATAATGCCAATAAAAATGGAACATATTCATTTGAGATATTACCTTTTAAAATACCATTTGCTGAAAAATCCAAACTACCTGTCAGTACCCAAACAATAATTATTGCTGGAAGTAAAAAAACAATTGAAGTTCCCACTAATATACCCATGTAAAGTCTTCCAGCTTTTTTAGCCTCTTCATTTTGTTTATGAGCTACTAGAGGATAAGTGGAAAATGTTAAGACTTCATAAAAGATAAATAATGTTAAAAGATTACCTGAATAGGCAATACAAATTGCTGCAAATATAGCTATTGAATAAAATGTAAAAAATCTTGTTTGATTTTTTTCTTTATTACCTCTCATATAACCAATTGTGTAAATTGAAGCTAATATCCATAAGCCTGATGCTACTAATCCAAAAATTACACCTAAACCAGTTATCTTAAATGAAATAGATAATGTTTCGCTTATTTGAAAAAATGTGAAACTAAGAACCTCTCCATCTAAGTAAAGTGATGCAATATTGAGAGAACTGTAAAAAGTAATAATACCACCTATTGGCCCTAAGCTATCTCTTAAGTTCGGATTTGAAGATAATAAAGGAGTCGTAAAAAAGGCAATAAGGGGGGTTAAAATTGATAAATATATATAAAATTCATTGGTCATTATTTGATTCCACTCATTAATGCATCAGAGGCAATAAAGCTATTATCAATTATTAAACCTGCGTCTATACCAAAATAAATATTTAAAAAAGTAATGACTAAAAGTGGTAAATAAATTTCAGGCAATTCTTTAATTTTTTCAATTTTTAAACTCTTTTCATTATACCAGAGACCTTCGATTAACTTCCAGATATAGATTAATGACAAAGCTGAACTTACTAAAATTAAAAAAGGAAGCCATATTCCTTCGCTCATATAAGCTGCTTTAATTAGATAAAGTTTTGATATAAATCCTACCGTTAATGGTAGTCCTGCTAAACTAAGAGCACAAATCACAAAAGAAAAAAAAGTAATTGGTAATTGCCTTCCCAGCCCAGCTATCGTTTTCACATCTATTCTTTTTAAAGTATAGTATCCCATGGCTACTATTGACATAAATAAGCCAGCTTTAATAAGAGCGTGATTTATTAGATGAATAAAACTTGAAGCAATTCCTGGACTTGTTGCCAAAGAAATGCCAAGAACGATATATCCAATTTGTGCAACTGAAGAATGCGCCAATAGTTTTTTTACATCTTTTTCGAATATTGCCATAATGGTTCCTGCAAACATCGCTAAAATTGCAAGGTATAATAATATATATCTAAGACTTTCAAATGAATAAATTTCATATGAAGATCCAAAAATGGTGTATGAAATTCTAACTAAAATATATATAGAAACTTTTGTTGCTGTAGCAGCTAACAAAACAGAAACTGGTGACGGAGCATAAGCATATGCATTTGGCAACCATATATGTAAAGGAAAAACTGCTGCTTTGACCATTATACCTAACATCATAAATGTGAATGCAACTATAACTGATTTATTTAGTCCTAGAGTTGGAATTTTTTGAGCCAAATCACCCATATTTAATGTACCAGTCACACCATATAGTAGTCCAACTCCAATCACATAAAAAGTTGCGCCAACTGCACCCAAAATTAAGTAATTATAGCCTGCAACTAAAGCTTTCCTATCTACTTTTGATCCTAATGCAACAAGTGCTACTGCAGATAGTGATGAAATTTCTAGAAAAACAAAAAGGTTAAAAGCATCAGCTGTTGTGATTAAGCCAATCAAACCCGCGATTGTTAGCAACCATAAACTATAAGTTTTAGAAACAAGTTTTTTATCAATTTCTAAAGTAATAAAATTATGGGCAAATAATGTAGCTATTAAGCCAATAACTGAAACTATCATAATTGGAATTATACTTATTGTATCAATAACATATTCTATGCCGAGTGGTGGTGGCCAATTACCTAAATAATATGAAATGTTACTTCTATCAGAAACTTCAAAGCTAAGAAGAATTGTGAATATCATTGTTAAAAAAGATGCAAAAGTAGAAAGGGACCATGCTATTCTATTGTTAGTTAGAACTGCAACTATCAGTGAGAACATCAAAGGTGTTATAACGATAAGGATAGGTAAATTTTTAATTATAAATGACATCGTTTTTATTTATTATCTTCGAGATATTTTTTATGATATTCAACTAAATCTGATGCAGAAATTTCATCTTCATTAATTGTTCCATATGCCTTGTTAATTCTGACCGTTAATGCAAGACCCAGAGCGGTTGTCGCAACACCAACAACAATTGCTGTAAGTATGAGGACATGTGGAAGAGGGTTCGAATATATTTCATCTATATTTTTAGTTAAAATTGGAGCTGTGCCTCCAGCAATTTTCCCGAATGTTATATACAAAAGAAAAACAGATGTTTGGAAGATAGCTAGGCCAACTATTTTTTTTAAAAGGCTTTTTTTGGATATGACAATGTAAAGTCCTATCATCATTAAAATGAATACTATCCAGTAATTCCATACACCAAATATCTGATCAATCATTATTTCTCTTTCCAAAGTTAAAATTTGCGAATGAGTAAAATAAAGAAATCATTACATTACATACAGTTAGACCAACTCCAAACTCAACAAGCAATATACCTATATGTTGACCAGCTTCTTTTGTTGAACCTAAAACATCATAACTCAGATAGGGGTCGCCTAAAATTAACCCAATTATTCCAACAAACCCATAAATAAAGGCCCCCAATGCAAGCAAAAAGAAATTTAATTTTGGTGGCATAATCACTTTACAATCTTCAACACTAAATACCATTGCATACAATATAAAAGCCGCGGCAACTATAACGCCAGCTTGAAATCCTCCTCCTGGACCAAAATCACCATGAAATTGAACGTATAAACCAAACAAAATTATTGGAGTAAATAAAACTTTTGTACATACTTTTAAAATTAAATTATCCATCTATTTATTTTTCCCCTTATAAATTTTTGATGTTTTTGAAACTCCATCATACAATAAAACTAATACAGCGATTCCAGCTGTGTATATAACAACTGTTTCGCCAAAAGTGTCATATCCCCTATAGCTTGCAAGAATTGAAGTAACTACATTTGGTATCCCTATATGGTTTCGTGATCCTTCAATGAAGTCTTGTGCAAGGTTTTGATGAACAGGGTTTTCTAATTGACCAACTAGCGGCAAATCATAGCTGGCCCAAATTAATAATCCTGCAATTATTGTACATGTGCAGATAGCATAAATATGTTTTACATTAAATTTTTCTTCTTTTTCCTCTCTTGGAAGATAGCTTAAAGCTGCTAAGAATAATATTGTTGAAATTCCTGCGCCAACAGATGCTTCTGTAAATGCAACATCTACTGCATCTAGACTTACAAACATAAGAGCTGCTACTAGAGAATATGTACCAGTTAATAATATAGTTGATATCACTTTTCGAGTGTTAATAATAAATATTGCTATTGTTAACATTAGGGTTACGAGAAATGCATTTATTATAATTTCGCCTATCATAGAGTTTTACCTTTTGTCTTTCCTACAGGATCAACACCTTTTTTTCTAGCTAGGTTTGCAGTTATATGACTTGTAATAGGACTTGTGAAAAATATAAAAATTCCAATAAACATTAATTTTGCAGTGATTAATGAAAAGCCGCTTTGTAAAATCATTCCTAATATTATAAATGAAACTCCTGCTGTATCAATCATTCCAGCTGCATGAATTCGGGAAAAAACATCTGGTAATCTTATTAGACCTAGTGATCCAGTTAATATAAAAAAAACTCCACCTACAAAAGATATTATGGATATTATTTGAATTAAGAGATCTAACATTTATTTATCCCCCAGAGTTCCTTTATCAAAAAGTTTTAAAACAGCTACTGTTCCAATAAAATTTATTAGTGCATAGACTATAGAAATATCTACAAATTCAGGTCTGCCCATATAAAAACCATGAACAGAAATTCCTAAAACTATTATAGTACCAATACTATTTGCAGCTAAAATTCTGTCATATGTAGTTTTCCCAATAATCAAACGAACTAAAATTAACAAAAAAGAAACTGCAAGAGCAATCAAAACAGCTAAAAACATTATTTACCTTTTTCTAACCAAGTTACCATTCTGTCCATCTCAGAACCTCTAACATCATCACCAAACTCTTTAGTCAATGCATGAACTTCAAATACGTTATCTTTTATTTGTGTGGTTACAGTCCCAGGTGTAAGCGTAATAGAATTTGCATAGGTTACTTTTCCTTCATTTGTTTTTTGTGAAGCTTTAACAGAGAATAATTCTGGTTCTTCTGATTTAGATAAAATAACTTTAGCTGTTGTTATATTTGATATAAAGATTTCTTTGATTAACCAAATTGTATATTGAATTAATCGAGGAAAAAAATAGATCGGTATGGTTTCGTTATCTAAAAAATTTCCTTTGATTGTTAAGTAAACACATAACAAACAAGAAACAACACCAAGCGAAGTAATTAAAACCGTATAATGGCCGGACATTAATAGCCAAAAACCAAATAAAAATAAGAATAATGCAATACTTTTACTATTAATCATGATTTGAATATAATCATGGTTTAATGAATAATTCAATATTATGTATCTTTTTGATTATTTTTTTATTGTATAGAAAATTTTGAAAAACTTTATAAGCCTCTAAATCGTAAGCACTAGGACGTAAGGTAAATCTTCTAACAGTATCTCGATAAGCTCTTTTATTTAGTTCATCGTTTAACCCTTTTTTATAACTTGAAAAATCTTTCCATGTTTCTTCAGGGCTATTAACAATTTTAATTGTAGCTTTTTGAATTGCTTTTAGAAAACTATTAAACTTTTGTTTTTTTCTATCATTTTTATTAATGATGTAAATCAATTCTTCATAATGAGGAACTCCGTGTTCCTCTGGGTAGAAGGCTTTTCCAGGTCGGTTTACAATATCCATTTGATTAAGTTCAAAGTTTCTAAATGCTCCAATTACTGCGTCTACTTTTTTTGAAATTAATGAAGGTGATAGTGAAAAATTAATATTAATTAGTTGAACATCTGATAATCTTAATCCGTATTTATCAAACATTCCTGACAAAAGTGCATCTTCAAACCCACCAACAGAAAAACCTATTTTTTTATTTTTAAGATCTTTTATAGATTTTATTGGTCCATCTTTTAAAACCACAAGACTATTTAATGGTGTGCTAACTAAAGATCCAAGTCTTACAATTGGTAGCGATTGATCAATTTGTAAATGAAATTGTGGTTGATAAGATATAGCAATATCAATTTTTCCAGCTGCAACTTGTTTAGGTGGATCATTAGGGTCAGCAGGCTCAATGATTTCAACTTGTAATCCGTCTTCTTTAAAATAACCATATTGTTCGGCTATAATAATTGGTGCATGATCTGGATTAATAAACCAGTCTAATCCTATTTTTATGTTATTTTCATTTGATGTAGCAAATGATGAGTAAAAAATAAAATTAAAAAATAAAACTAAAGATAATAATCGCATAATGAACTCCCTCCGCTAGCATTATCTAGATCAGGTTTATAGGGTATATCTCAGCATAAAAAGCACCCCTGTTAGGTTATAATATTGCATTAACTCTAATTTGATGTAAACTGAATTATTCCCACCAAATCAACTTTTTAAGTATTAAGTCAATTAGATGGTAAAGCGAGATAGTAATAATAATTAAAATTATTAACGCAGCAAACATATTATCAATTTGCAATCTTGCATTACTATAGATCATATAAGATCCTAATCCTTGACTTCCTCCAATCCATTCACCAACAACTGCTCCGATAGGTGCAAAACAAGCTCCAACTCTTATACCAGAAAAAAGTCCAGGTAATGCATTTGGGAGTTTAATTAAGTTAAAGATTTGCAACCTTGAAAAACCTAGTGTTTGCCCAGCATTGATATATTCTTTAGGGATTTTATTTAGTGCATCCGAAAAGTTTGACGCGATAGGAAAGAAAACAATTATAGTTCCTATAATAACTTTACTTGATATTCCATAACCAAACCATAAAACCAAAATTGGAGCTAAGGCAAATACTGGTATTGATTGACTAGCTATTAATAAAGGCATAACCCATCTTTTTAGTTTCTCAGATAAAGATATTAAAACTGCAAAAAAACTTCCTAAAACTATTCCGAAAAATAAAGATAATAAAATCTCTAATAAAGTGATTGATGAATGATTTAAAATTTCTGAAAAATTATTAAATAAAGCAATTGCTACTAAATAAGGTGAAGGTAAAATGAAAGATGGTAATTCAAATAATAAACAAATAATATACCAAAAAATAATAATGATTAAAAATGTAACAAATACTCTAAACATACCTATAAATATAAATAGCATACTAAAATGAAAAATTTTCTTTTTTCTAGCAAAATTTTTAAAGGATCACGATATGGTGAAGGACATCCTTTAAATATTGATAGAGTTTGGCCAAGTTTAGACCTGTTAAAAATTATGAATTGGGTCTCTAATGATCAATTAGTATTTAATGAACCTGCTAGCATTGATGAATTAACAATATTTCATGATATTGATTATTTAAGAATTTTGCAAAAAGCTGAAAAGTTTCAAGATTTAGAATTTAAAGAGAAGGAAAAATATAATCTAGGTGTTGGTGTAAATCCAATATTTAAAGAAGTTTACTCAAGGCCAGCTTCAGCAGCAAAATCTTCTATGAGAGCAATAGAATTTTTAGCATCTGGTAAAGCAGAAAAAATTTTAAATTTTTCTGGTGGAACACATCATGGAAGAAAAAATTATGCTTCAGGCTTTTGTTTTTTAAATGATTGCATACTAGCAATCTTAAAAGCTAAAGAATTTGGGTTTAGCAAAATTTTATATATTGATTTGGATGCGCATCATTGTGATGCGGTTCAGGATTACTTCTTTGATAATGACAATGTACAATTAATATCAATACATGAAAAAAATAAATGGCCAAGAACTGGGAAAATAGAAGAGTCAAAAATTAACAATTTAATGAATATACCGGTTCCTGAAAGTTTTAATGATAATGAAATGCTTTTTGTTTTAAATGAATTAATAATTCCTTATTGTAAAACCTTAAATCCAGATATCACAATTATTCAAGCAGGCACTGATAGTCTAAGAGATGATCCACAGTCAAAAATGATATTATCAAATTCTACATACTGGCATACAATTTCTAAGTTAAAAGATATATCCCCAAAAACTCTTATTTTAGGTGGTGGTGGATATAATCCTTATATAACCGCAAAAGCTTGGGCTGGTAATTGGTTAGTATTAAATTCAAAAGAGAAACTTCTTAAATCTGAATTAACTGAAAAATGTAAAGTAATACTTAGATCATTAAAATGGAAAAATTCTAGAGTAAGAAATGGAATACCAAAGAAGTGGTTAGATAAATGGATTGATGATGAAGTAGAAATGCAAATTAGAGATGAGGTAAAAGAAATTGTTATTTATATTCAGAAAATTAAGAGGCTATAAATTTTTTTTATTTTTATTACTAAGTTTTTCTTTAATCTCTCAAAAATCAATATCTTGTGAAGCACAGCTACTAAAAAAAGAAAAATTATTTGTAGAAAACCAATTGTCAAAAAAAAAGAATTATTTTTAGTTGAATTAGCGAAAAATGATTATGAAAAACAAAAAGGATTACAGTGTAAAAAATATCTTAATAAAAATGAAGGTATGTTGTTCATGTGGTCTGATGAGAATTATAGAAATTTTTGGATGAAGAATACAGCCATACCTTTAGATTTAATTTTTATTAATTCGCAATTAGAAGTTATTGAGGTTTATTTTGATGCAAGACCATTTAGTAAAAAAATAATTAGAAGCTTAAATAGAGCTAAATTCGTTCTAGAATTAAATGCTGGTATATTTAAAAAGCTAGGTTTTGACATTGGCGATAAAATTATATTTTAAAAAAAATAAAAAAAATGTTTTAAAAAATTTAAATTTAAACTAAAACAAGCATAACGGGGCGTAGCGCAGTCTGGTAGCGCATCTGGTTTGGGACCAGAGGGTCGGGAGTTCGAATCTCTCCGCCCCGACCATCAGAGATTAATTTGATTAAATTATAAACAGATAAAGTTTTTTGCATAAATTTTAATGTTCTTTATTGATATGTTAAATTAATTAGTTCACAATTCATTAATACTCAAATCTAATTAAAACGCTTTGTTATTATTTAAACTGAATTAAGGAGAAATCATGAACAAATCATTCTTTTCAAGTATGAAATTGAAGATTACAGGTATTGTGTTTGGTACTTTATTTTCAATATCATCCAGTATCTCATTATCAGATACAGTAAATATATTAGGCTTATTTCCGTTCAGTGGACCATACGCTGATTCAGGGAAACTTACTGATCAAGGAGCAAGGATAGCTCTTGAAGAAGTAAATTACACTATTAATGGAAAAAAAATAAAGTATGTTACTAGAGATAGTGAAACTAAAGCAGGTCCTGCTGCAAGAAGAGCTCAGGAAGCTATAGATACCGAAGGTGTGAAATTTATTATTGGCCCATGGTCATCTGGTGTTGCTTTAGCAGTAACTGAAGTGGCTAAGAAAAATAAGGTTATGTATTATTTTTCTGGTGGTACCGAGGATATTTCTGGTAAAAAATGTCATAAATATGCTTTTATGTGGGCAGCTAACGCATGGACAGCTATGGACGCAGATTTAAAAATCTTTAAAAAAGCTAATCCTAATGCAAAAAAAATATATTTGTTTGTAGTTGACTACGCTTTTGGTTGGACACTGCAAAAATACGTCGAAAGTTTGGCTCCTAAATATGGATTAGAAGTTGTAGGTGTAGACAGACATCCATTAGGTCATAGAGAATATTCAACTTTTATTACTAAGGCTATGTCAAAAAATCCTGACGCAGTTTATATGATTAATTTTGGATTAGATGCTATTTCAGCAGTTAGACAATTAAATAATTTTGGTTTTACTCCTAAAAAGCCAGTTATTATGTCATGGTCTTCTGGTTTTGAAGAATTAATTCAACTAGATCCAGCGGCAAGAGAAAATCTTATTGTAGGTTCTAATTATTATTACACTATCGATAATCCTGAAAATAAAAAATTTGTAGAAGCATATAAGAAGAAATTTAAAGGTGTTCCTCCTGGATATGCTGGTGCAGCAGGATATGGTCTTATGAAAATGACTTTATTAGGCATGCAAAAATCTGGTAGCACTGAACCTCAAAAGGTTATAACTGCCTTGGAAGAGCACAAAGGAAAGAATTTTGTGGGTGATTTTGAAATTAGAGGAAGAAATCATCAAACTGTTCGTCCATTTTTTGTTCTACAAACTAAAAAGAAAAACGAAATGAAAAATCAATATGATATGGCTGAAGTTGTTGATGTAAGTTCTACTGAACAGCCAAAGAATATCAATATGTGTAAAGATATTGGATCATTCTAAACATTGAAATCACAAATTAAGACGGCATTAACTGCCGTCTTATAACATTATAGATTATTATGACTTTTTTAATTATATCTCAAATTTTAAACGGCTTAGGTTTGGGCATGCTTTACGCTCTAGTTGGAGTTGGTCTAACTTTAATATTAGGTGTATTGAACATACCAAATTTTGCTCACGGTGTTCTCTATGCATTAGGTGCATATTTAGCATTTACAATTGCTAACGTTACCGGTTCGTTTTACTTTGCTATGTTTTTATCACCACTGTTAGTTGTTTTAGTTGGATTTATATTAGAGAGTCAGGGGGTAAGAAGACTTTATCATGCACATCATGACTACCAACTTTTATTTCTGTTTGCCTGTGCACTAATAATCCAAGAAATAATTATTATTATATGGGGACCCATTGGTTTTTCATTATTAGCTCCCCCAAGTTTAAGTGGTGCTGTTGATCTTGGCTTTTTAATATATCCAAAATATAGATTAGTTTTAATCTGTTTCGCATTTTTTATGATTGTTTGTCTATATTTGTTTCTTACTAAAACTAATTTAGGTGCTATTTTACGTGCTGGAATTGAAAATAGAGATATGGTCAAAGTCCTTGGTATAAACGTAAATGTAGTTTTTCTGTACACTTTTGGCCTTGGTGCCTATTTAGCAGGTTTGGCGGGAGCTTTATCTGCTCCTATTATGGGACTAACGCCATCAATGGGATTGGATATTTTACCAATATGTTTTGTAGTTGTTGTGGTTGCAGGTTTAGGAAGTATTCCAGGGGCCATAATTGCAGGAATTCTAATTGGTTTATCTCAAGGTGCGGCAACTATTTGGTTCCCAGAAGCAACAAACGTAGTGATATATGTAATGATGGGATTAACTATAATTTTTAGACCACAAGGTCTTTTTGGTGTTAGATAATGAAAAATAAATATAGTTTTATAGCATTAATAATATTTTTATTCGTAGGGCCTTTTCTATTTCCTAATGCAACTATTACAGAAATGTTAATCTTTGGTATTGTTGCAATATCTACAAATATTATGTTGGGTTACACTGGTATGCTTTCTTTTGGACAAGCATTATTTTTTGGAACATCAGCCTACATTTCAGGTTTAATGTTACTAGGTGGTTTCCCTTTGTTTTTAGCTATACCTATAGCAACATTAGGTTCTTTTGTAATATCTTTATTCATTGGTTACTTTTGTGTTAAGCGTGAAGGTCTCTATTTTATTTGTCTAACATTTGCTTTCAACCAAATGTTTTATTTTATAGCTTATGTTTGGACAGAAGTTACTGGTGGTGAGGATGGTCTTGTTGGTGTTGAAAGGCCTGCCTATATTGATACCCAATTAACGTTTTATATATTTACTGCAGTAATGTTTCTATTTGCAGTAATAGCATTATATAAAATTGTTACATCACCATTAGGTTTGATTTTTAAACTTATTAGAGAAAATGCAAGTAGAGCAGAAGCGATAGGTTATAACGTAAGGTTTTACAAATTAATTTCATTCTCAATTGCTAGTACATTTACAGGTTTAGCGGGATCTCTTTATGTTTTAATTCATAGTATGGTACCTATAGACCAAATTCATTGGCTTAAATCTGGAGATATAATTTTTATGACACTTTTTGGTGGTGTTGGTAGTTTCCTTGGACCTTTAATTGGTGTGGTTGGATATATTTGGCTTTCTGATACTTTCTCAATTATTTGGGCAAGGTGGCCACTAATTATGGGAGTAATATTCGCAATTGTAGTCTTATATTTTAGAGGTGGTGTGAGTGAGTTACTAGAAAACCTTTTCAAAAAATATAAATCAATTTCAAGAAAAACTGAGCATGAACAAGATATTAAAAATACAAAACTTAACTAAAAATTTTGGAAATGTTTCCGCAGTTTCTAATGTAAGTATTGAAGTAGAAGAAGGCACAATACATTCAATCATTGGGCCTAATGGTGCAGGTAAATCAACATTTTTTAATATGATCTCTGGTGTAATTCCTCCATCTGAGGGCAGTGTATACTATAAAGACAAAGATATTACTGGTTTTGAAAGTTATAAATTACCACATATGGGAATTGCCAAGTGTTTTCAAATAACAAATGTTTTTCCAAAATTAACTGTTAGAGAAAATGTATGGGCATCAATCTTTTCATGTAGTCATAAAAGTAAAATCGATCTTTTTAAATCTATGAATGATTTTGAAACGATTGATAAAGAAACTAAAAAAATTATTACCGATGTTGGTCTTTCACATAAAATTGATGACAAAGCCGAAGAACTCTCACATGGACAACAGCGAATGTTAGAGATGGCCATAACACTTGGAGCTAAACCTGATTTATTACTATTAGATGAGCCAACTCAGGGACTGGCTCCAGAAGCTACTGTTGAAATGACAGAGCTTATCAGAAAGCTCTCAAAAAACTATACTATATTATTAATTGAACATAAAATGCATATCGTTATGGAAATTTCTAAAATAATAACAGTTTTAAATTTTGGAGAAAAAATAGAAGAAGGCTCTCCTAAGCAAATTAAAAACAGTAAAAAAGTACAAGATGCTTACTTAGGAAGAAAATAATGCACTTAGAAATAAAAAATTTACATACTTATTATGGTCTCGTACACATGTTAAAAGGCGTTAGCCTGAATGTAAATGAAGGTGAAATTATTAGTATTTTAGGAAGAAACGGTGCTGGCAAAACAACGACAATTAAAAGTATTATGGGTCTTGCTCCTTCAAGCGATGGAAGCGTAATATTAAAAGGTGAAGAAATTACAAATTTTGAACCTCATGAAGTTGCTAAAAAAGGAATTTCTTTTGTTCCTGCAAGTAGAGGTATATTTTCAACATTAACAGCGTATGAGAATTTAAAAATATTTCATTTAAAACATTCTAAATGGAATATTGATGATGTATTTAAACTTTTTCCAAAACTTGAAAAATTAAAATTTAGAAATGGAAATTCACTATCAGGTGGTGAACAACAAATGCTTGCGATTGGAAGATCTTTAGTAATTAATCCGTCTGTAATTATGTTAGATGAACCTTCACAAGGACTTGCTCCAATGATTGTTGAGGATGTAAAAGAAATGCTCATCAAATTAAAAAAAGAGGGTATGAGTATTATTCTTGTTGAACAAAATCTTCAAACAGCTTTGGATGTAGCTGATAGAGTTTATATTCTAGATCAAGGAGAAATTGTATTTGAAGGGAAGTCAGAAGAACTTTCTAAAAATAAAAAACTAACTCTAAAATTTCTTGGCGTGTCTACTTAATTACAGGAGCGGTAATGTCTTTAAATTTTGTTAAAAATCCTGGTAACCTGCAGAATTTATTTAATGAAATTAAAGATAAAAAACTCTCTCCTGTTGAATTAATCAACAGTTATATAAGTAGAATTAATGATACACAAAAAGATATTGAGCAATGGAAAAGCTACAATTTTGAAAAAGCTATTGAAACAGCAAAATTAAGAGAACAACAAGTATTAGATAATAAAATTTTAGGCCCTCTTCACGGCATTCCTGTAGGTATTAAGGATATCATTCATGTTGAAGGATTTAAAACTGAATTTAATTGTAAAGCTTTTAAAGATACAGAAATTTCAAAATTAGATTCTGGCGTTGTTTTAGCTTTAAGGTCTGCTGGTGCAATTATTTTGGGTAAAACGCATACAACTGAATTTGCGTTTTATGATCCTTCTCCAGCAAGAAACCCTCATAATCCAAATCACACGCCTGGTGGATCTAGTAGTGGCTCAGGCTCATCTGTTGCAAGTGGAACTGTTCCAATGTCAGTTGGAACCCAAACCATGGCATCTGTAAATAGACCAGCAATTTATTGTGGAATCTCAGCCTTTAAGCCCACAAACGGTACAATAACCACTTATGGTATATCTCCATTAGCTCCGTCTTTTGATACGCCAGGGTTTTATGGTTGGTCAATAGCTGATGCATGTTATGGCTATAACTCTGTATCGTTAAATGACAAATTATCTTTTAAATCTTTGGATAAGGATAATGTGAATATAATTAGCATAACAGATGAATTAACGTCAGATATTAATCCTAATGTATCAAAACAAATTGAAGAGACTAAATCTATGTTGAAAGAACTAGGTTTTAATGTTGAAGAAAAAGCGTCTCCAGTAAAGTTTAACGATTTATTAGATTTGCATTGGGAAATGTTAATTTATGAAACAGGAAAAAATTTACAATTTCTACTCAATCATCCTGAAGAATTAATTGGGCCAAGACTTCTTCAAATTATAAAAGATGGGTTAAATATAAATATTGAAAAATATATAGAAACAAAATCAAAACTTAATAGATCCATAAATAAATTCTTTTCTTCTTTTAATAAAAATACAATTTTCATTTTTCCTGCTATTCCCAATTCAGCGCCTTTAGGTCTAGAAAGTACAGGAGAGCCAAAATATATTGCCCCATGGACAGCTTTATCAGGACCTATTGTAAGTTGTTCAACTGGATTAGATGATAATAAAATGCCAGTTGGTATACTTTTATGTGGTCATCCGTTCAAAGATAGATATTTATCAAATTTTTGTATTGATATTTACAACAAATCAGAATACTTTTCAGGTCTTACACTTTAATTTTATAAGAATAATGATTTATTCTTTAATGCTTAAATCTTCTTTAACTTGCCCATCATAAGAACTTTCAGAAAATGATCTTTCGTTATCCCAAATATTATATGGCATAGGAAGTCCTGAAAACAAAGATTCATTTAATGCAATTTTTGGAATTATATTTAGTTTCTCCTTAAGGAGCAATTCAACTTGTCTACAATGTTGACCTGAATGCCAGGCTGTTCTTTCAAGTACTTCATGAAATGAAACTTCTCCATAATAGACATTAGCTGGTTTTGAAAAATCAAAATTCTTTCCTTCATTAGACCACCAACGTTCAAATCTTAACTTAATATCTTGAGCATAATTGTAGAGATCATTTTCATCTTTTATTTCATCAGGAAGTATTGATAGTAAAGCTTCATAAGTGTAAGGGGTGTCATTTTGAAAGTAATTTAAAAAGACCTCAGGAATATTAAAAATATGATAAATTAATTGTCTATATGATCTTGGTCTTCCTGGTAATATAACATCTAATTTTGAAGCTGGTATTTGTTTTAAAAAAGAGAATGTAATTTCATTAATTTGAATTATTTTTGAAAAAAGGATGTTAGGATCAAGCATTTTATGCTCATTATAAGAGAATTCCGCAACTTTTGCCACATCTCTAAAAATAGCTCCATTCGCCCAGTTTTCTCCTTTAATAACAATAGGAACCATCCTTAATCCAAACTTTTCTAAATCTTTAAATCCTCTTGGATCTTCTAATATATTTATTGACTCAAATTTAATATTATTTGTTTCAAGAAATTCTTTAGTTTTTAAACAACTTGAACAACCAGGTTGCCAATATACTTTAACAGTTTCACTCATAACATTCCTGCTTATTAATCAATTCATAATAAAGTAATAAATTTACAAATTAAATTTATTTTTTTACTTAAA